>NZ_JBAWAZ010000353.1:0-5735 GCF_049589555.1 Trichococcus sp. | reverse complement strand
TGGGTAGCCTAGTGAGCGGACAATATGATATCCGTAACTTGGTCCATGACGATTTGGTCGCGCTATCGAAAGAATTCCAGGAATCTTCCTGTTTGGCTATCGAAGAAGATCATGAAGTGGTTTACATCGATGTCATCAACGGGCCGGACAACATGTTGAAGACGATGCAACGGATCGGAAAAAGAGCCCCGTTACATGCGACCAGCGTCGGAAAAAATATTCTTCAGAACTACACGGAGAAGGAAATCGAGGACATCCTGAAAGAAAAAGGAATGCCGGCATTGACCGCCAAAACCCTCACAACACCCGAAGCTCTTTTCAAAGAGTTGGAAACTGTCCAAGAAACAGGTGTAGCGATGGATAACGAGGAATGCGAGATCGGAGCCAAATGTATTTCGGTACCGCTTATCGACTACACCGGAAAAGTCGTGGCTGCCATCAGCATCAGCGGTCCTGTATTCCGTATGAC
This sequence comes from Trichococcus sp., assembly GCF_049589555.1. GTDB lineage: Bacteria > Bacillota > Bacilli > Lactobacillales > Aerococcaceae > Trichococcus. Next base: position 5,266 of record NZ_JBAWAZ010000353.1, on the reverse strand, counting down.
TGATGAAAAAGTGGAGAAAATAACAGAGTACATGCTGCGCATGTCGAAAGAAATCTCAAAAAAACTCGCCTATACAAAATAAATAGCGTGATGATTCGCGTTTAGGGGGTGAACACTAAGAGGCTACTACGAGAACCGCCGTTTTTTGGCCGTGACGTAATAGCAGCTTAGGCGGAACCCCCTGCGAATCAGAACGCGTCTAATAAGAGCGTGATGATTCCCGACCCTGCTCTAGAAATTAATTGCTAAGGAAGCCGGTCTTTTAAAAAAAAATAACCCATGAGATTCTCCTTTTGAAAAGGAAAACCTTATGGGTTTCTTTTGGCTTCAGTGTTTCATTTTACGTACAATTCCTGCAACTGTTCACGGATTTTTTCAAAGGGTGTATCCGCCTGCAGCAAAGCCGCTGTCAGATAGGCTCCCTCCACAAACGCCGCATCGCAAATGACCAGATTTTTTTCGGTCAGCTCACTTATCAACTCAAGATTCATCTTGGCGCTGCCCAGATCATAAAAGGCCAATATATTAGGCTCCGGCATTTCATTGAGAGCCGCCGTGACTTTATCAAAACTAGTGCCGATTCCGCCGTCTTCCGCTCCGCCGACTGCTTTCACGCTAATGTCCTTCGCTACCTGTTTCAGCAAACGGGTCAGCCCGTCAGCGAGCTCCGCAACATGCGAAACCAATAAGATACCGTACTGTTCACTCATCGTACACCCCCGCTTCCAGCATAGCCTCGAAGAAATAGCCGCATGAAGCTGCTCCTGGATCGATATGGCCATTCAGTTGTTCCGACACATAGGCTGCGCGTCCCTTTTTCGCCTGGAAATCCTTCGTGCTTGTGACATATTCATTGATTTTTTCCAACGTTAGGCGCTTATTCCGGACGTCTTCCATGACCGGAATCCAAACATCAACTAATGTCTTATCCCGCAGTTCCGTTTGACCGACTTTTTGGATCCCTTCAAGGCCGCTTGTCAGACTGTCCAGAAGTTCGTTACCGTCTTGTAGGGACTGTGACATTTGCAGGAAGGCTTGGCCATATAGCAGTCCGGCTGCCCCTCCCGTTTTCTGGATGAATGACATTCCCGCCATTTTGAACAAATCTGATGAACCCACCTGAAGTCCTTCCGCTAATTTTGCCTTCAGATATTTGGCTCCCCGAAGCATATTGGCCCCGTGGTCACCGTCACCGATGGATTCATCCAGCGTATTCAGATACTTCTCGTTTGTTTCCAACTTTTCGATGAACAGACTCAACCATGTTCTGGCCGTCTCGACAGTCAACATTTCCATCACCGCCTTGGATTCCTGGATTTCATGCTTTCCATGCTACCTCTGCCTCCATTGTAAACGTTTTATCCTAAAACAACAATCCGGATACTTTCAAGTATCAATAAATCAAGGATCGTATAAAACGTGTTGCACCCACTTATTCGGAAAAATCGACAACAAAAAAACTTTCAAATTGATGCATAGTATCAGCATCAATTTGAAAGTTTTGTATTTTGCACTGCAAATAGGCTATGTATCTTTCACACAGGTGTTTATTATTACCTTAATCTTTTCTCTTTATCCAAAGAAACATCAATACGCCAATAATCAGCATCAATCCCATCACAGCATAATACCCATATTCCCATTGCAATATCGCCATATGTTTAAAATTCATTCCGTATATCCCAGAAATCAATGTTAAGGGAGAAAAAATAGAAGTCATGATTGTGAGAGTTTTCATCAAATTGTTTGATTGATGCGAAACCATCGAAAGGTAACTGTCCCGCATATCGGTGGTAACTTCTCGATTAGAAGTGATCAACTCCGTTACCTTCAATAAGTTGTCATGAATATCGGAAAAATATTCTCTTCTGCTTTTTATGCCACCCAAATGTCGGGAATTCAACATGCGATAAACCAAATCCCGCATCGGATTAACAGTTTGCCTGAAGAGCAACAACCGATGTCTTATATCAAATAAATGGTCGATGACATCATCTGTTGAATCATTCTGTATAACATCTTCAATTTCCAATAACTCATCCTCAATTTTATTGATGAGCGGGAAGTAATTATCTACGATTTTGTCTAAAATTTCATAGAGTATATAATAGCTGTCCCATTCTTCAATGTTCTTACAATACAATAACCTATTCCGGATTTGATCCACTTCCTTTGAGGCGGAAAGATGGAAAGTTACGATAAAATTATCCCCAACAAAAGAATCCAATTCTTCTTTAATGACCTCATCTGCTGTTTCACTTATTTTGTGAGTAACATAAAATGTATAATCATCGTAATAATCAAGTTTCGGCCGCTGAAGTGTCTGAACACAGTCTTCAACAGCCAGAGGATGAAAGTGAAAAGTATCGGTCAAATGTTTCACTTCTTCAGCCGTTGGTTCATTAAAGTCAACCCAAAACCATTTGTATTGTGCAAAATTCGCATTATTTATAGCAATATCTGTATCTACTTTATTTTCATCCGTAATTCCAATAATTTTTATCATAGTGTAGCACCTTCTTAGCAGTATTTTCAATAATATAAGATCTAGCTTATTACTGATCTATGTCTGCACAAAAGAATAGGCTGGTTCTGTAATTCTTTTGAAAAGGTACTTCTTATCTACTTCTGCCGTTTTATTGGCAGACATTTTGTTTGATACACGTTCTCTCATTTTCAACACGGTCTTTACCTCCTATATTTGTTTGTCGATTAGACAATTAGGGATGATAAGACATGGTTGAAAGAGCAAAGCCAGTTAACTATTCAGTTTTTTAGTCAGAAGAACAGATGCAGTTTGTCTGCGAATGTCTTCTTTTCTACTTCGCCCTTTCGGTCCTATGTCCGTACTACTTCCCGCATCCATTCTTCTCACCTCGCTATTTCGATTACACTTAATATTTCCACAAAAAAAAATCCCATACCAAAGCGCAAACAATGGTATGGGATGATATATCCATAAAAATACACAGCACAAATTTTTCATTGCACTGACGCCACCGTTTGAGCTTTAACTCTGCAGGGCGATGAAATTGCATTAGATGATACCTTGGTTTCGATATCGCCTGTTCAAACCTTCTCATGGTGTCTCCACCATTTCGCGGCAGCAATCCGTATCCCTGTAGTAGCCTTACCTACCGGAAATATTCAGTTACCTTTAAGGTACTCCTAATATACTAAACTGTCAATCATTTTTTCATCTGGCAGGGACTGCTGATGATCAGAAGAGCGAAAATAATCCGGATTTTTGGGCTCACTATTTTTTGCTGAGCATTTGCGCTGCTTCTTCGTCCAGTATCACGGTCACATGCTTATGGGTCTGCAGGACACTCGCTGGCAAATCTTCCGTGATCGGCCCTTCCAACGCGGCTTTGACGGCAGCGGCTTTTTCTTTTCCGAAAGCCATCAGGATGATCTGTCTTGACGAGAGGATTGACTGGATCCCCATCGAATAGGCAAAACGCGGGACATCTTTTTCATCCGCAAAGTAACGCTTATTGGAATCGATGGTGGATTGCCACAGTGCCACTTTCTGCGTGCGGGAATCAAAGGATGTGCCGGGCTCATTGAAACCGATGTGCCCGTTCGTGCCGATGCCAAGAATCTGCACATCGATCGGATTCGCTGCGATGATTGCTTCGAATTGCGCGCACTCTTCCGCTTCATCCGCCATTCCATCCAGCAGATAGTTTTTCTTGAATGGTTTTGCATCGAATAATTGTTCATGCATAAAATGATGGTAGCTGTGCGGACTGTCCTCGGACAAGCCCATGTATTCATCCAGATTGATCGATGTCATACCCGAGAAATCAAGCTCGCTTTCCCGCATGATCCGGTACAGTCTCACTGGCGTGCTGCCGGTGGCTAACCCCAATACTTTTGCCCCGTTACTCATTTCTTCCCTGATTTTTTCGAATGCACAGCGGCTGGCCTCTTCCGGAGTCGCTTTAATGATTATTTCCATGATCTATTCCCTACTTTCCGTTTCTTTTGAATACTGTATTGCCGTAACTGATGGTCTGTTGTACTTGGAATGCGCTGGATAGGAGCACCATATCGGCATCCTTGCCTGGAACGATTCCACCCTTTCGAACAAGACCGAATTCCCGGGCCTGATTGACGGAGCTCATTTTTACTGCATCAGAGATGCTGCAGCCGGTAAAGGCGATGATGTTCCTGAAAGCCTCCTGGAACTCCAGCACACTGCCCGCCAGACTTCCGCTTTCCAGACGGGCTTCGCCATCCTTGACGATGACCTTCTGCCCGCCCAACTCGCTGATGCCGTCGCCCATCCCTTTGGCTCGCATAGCGTCGGTAATCAATTCGATGCGGTCGACACCCTTCTGATTGAAGGCAATCTTCACCATTTCCGGATCGATGTGCAGACCATCGACGATCATTTCCGCGTAGATGCCCTCTTCCAGGAACGCGTGCCCGGTCACACCCGGTTCGCGGTGGTGGAGCCCTCTCTGCGCATTATAGAGGTGGGTGATGTGCGATGCCTTGGATTGTTGCAATTGGCTGCGACGAGCATTTGAATGCCCTACCGAAAGCACGATTTGGTTGTCCAGACAATACTTTTCGAAAGCTGTCGCATCGCTCGTCTCCGGCGCATAGGTGACCAAACGGATCAATCCCCCGCTCAATTCCTGCCACCTGCGCATCAGGGCAGCATCCGGCAATTTGATGTGTTCTTCCGGTTGCGCTCCCTTAAATACTGCGGAAATGAATGGTCCTTCGAGATGGATGCCTTGGATGACCGGATTTTTTTCCGCGGCCTTGCCGATGCCGACCAATGCCTTCTCGATATTTTCATTCGATTGCGTCATCGTTGTCGGAAAATAACTGGTGATCCCTTCTTGATGCATCTTTCCGATCATCCGGTTGATTTCATCGGCATCACCGTCCATATTATCCGTGCCGTAACCGCCGTGGCTGTGGACATCAATGAAGCCCGGCATCAGTCTGCTTCCGGCTGCGTCGATCACTTCCTCACCGGCTTCTGGGACGTATTCCGACATGTTCCCGACTGCGCTGATTTCTTTTCCGAACCGGACATACCCATCGGAGATGACTGTTTCCCCTGTATAAACTTCTGCATGGATGATCACTTTTTTCATTTGTGTTCCCCTCTTCGATCCTGAACTTTATTTTCACTGTGCACCTGCATGACTCAGCTGCCACTTCCCACTATTCCGATTTTTTCGAATAACCTTGCACATTTTTTCTCGTCAGATCCATGTTGTATTTGAAATTCTCATCCTGC
>NZ_JBAWAZ010000352.1:0-3992 GCF_049589555.1 Trichococcus sp. | reverse complement strand
TCGAGCCGATCCTGTACGCCAAGTTCAAGCGATTATCTTAACGGAAAAGGAGTTTGCTAAATGAGTCTCATCCATCACATCGAAATCAATGTCAGCGATCTGGAAGCCAGTAAGCAATTTTGGTCTTGGCTTCTGGAAAAAATAGGTTTTACAAAGTACCAGGAATGGGATCAGGGCTTCAGCTACAGGGAAGACGATACGTATATCGTCTTCGTTCAGACAGCCGAACGTTTCCTGGACGAATCTTATCACCGCGGCTGGACAGGATTGAACCATTTGGCCTTCGCGGTCGATACAAAACAGAAGGTGGACGAACTGTACAGGGAACTGCAAAGTCGCGGCATCCCGTTGTTGTATCCCGAAAGGCATCCCTTCGCAGGCGGTAAGGAACATTACGCCGTCTTTTTCGAAGACCCCGATCGGATCAAAGTCGAGGTTGCGGCAAGGTCCCCATTCGGACAGACGAAACACATCCATTAATGGCGAAAATTTAAATAACAGAAAGTGGGAAAGGCTATGGAAATCGGGATCATCATCCATTCTCTGACCGGCAATACCTTGTCGGTAGCGGAGCGGCTGCAGGAAAGGCTGATGGCTGACGGGCACGACGTGGAAATCGAACAGCTCAAGACCATCGGAGAGGAAAACACAAACGAAAACAACAGCGCGAACATCAAACTGAAGTCCTATCCGGATCCGCAGGCGCACGATCTTCTGATCATCGCCGGACCGGTCAGAGGAGCTTCTGCTTCGCCTGTCCTGAAACATTATTTTTCGCAGGTCGGCCAATTTGAGAACCAGCCGACGCTCCTGTTTGTGACCGAGTTTTTCCCATTCCCTTGGATGGGCGGCAAAAATGCCTTGAAGCAGATGACGGCACTTTGCGCAGAACACGGAGCCGATGTTATCGGCAGCGGCGTCATCAACTGGAAGAATCCACATCGCGAAAGGCAGATTGAAGATCTGTTGCAGCAATTCAGCGAGTTGGCTGCGCGGATGGATCAAAAAATCAAATAGCTACGCTGTACAAGATATCCGGAAAGGGGCGTCATCAGATGATTACCATCTTCAATCCTGAGGAACAGAAGTGGCCGATCAAGGTCTGGCTGGAGAATGAGGAACAAATGGGTGAGGACTGTCTGCAACAAGCGAAGAACCTGTCTAATCTGCCGTTTCTGCATCAATGGGTCGTACTGATGCCGGATACGCATTCCGGCTATGGGATGCCGATCGGAGGCGTCATCGCTGCCGAAAAGGTCATCATTCCGAATGCGGTCGGGGTGGATATCGGATGCGGGATGAGCTTTGTCCAGACGAACATTCCGGTTGAACGGCTGATCGAAATCGAGACGCCGAACGGGAAACTGGCTCAGGCAATCGCGGGCGACATCCTGCGGAATATCCCGACAGGCTTCGAGCACCATAAGAAAAAACAGCAATGCGAATCGGTCGCCCGCTTCCTCGAAGGGCTGACGCCCGATGAAAAGGAGACGATGCCGCAGGAATTGATGAAGGAACTGGATGGCGCTGCCTATCAGGTCGGCACACTCGGAGGCGGCAACCATTTCATTGAACTGCAGACGGACGACCAGGGAAAGCTTGGCATCATGCTGCATTCCGGATCGCGCAATCTGGGCTTCAAGATCTGCCATTATTTCAACGATCTGGCAAAGGAAATGAACAGACAGAGCCAGTCTCCGGTCCCTCCCGAATGGGATCTGGCTTATTTTTCAACCGAAAGTGATCTCGGGAAATTGTACCTGCGCTGGATGAAATTAGCGATGGATTTCGCCGAGGAGAACCGCAACCAGATGATGGAGAAGGTGTTGGGAATCGTCCGCCTCTGGGTGAAAAAATATGCAGGCATCAACCAGGTAACCTTATCGGATGCCGTCCATTGCCACCACAATTATGCCGCAATGGAAGAACATTACGGCAAACAAGTCTGGGTCCACCGCAAAGGAGCCATCCGCGCCGGTGTGGGCGAACTGGGCATCATCCCGGGAGCGATGGGGACATATTCCTATCTCGTCAAAGGCAAAGGAAATCCGAAAAGTTTCCAGTCCTGTTCACATGGGGCTGGCAGGCGCATGAGCCGATTGGATGCCAGAGAGCAGTTCAGTGTCCAGGACACCATCCTGGATTTGAGGGCATTAGGTGTCTTTCTCGCGAAAGCCAAACGGACAGACGTCGGCACGGAATCGCGCTTTGCTTATAAAGCCATCGATTTTGTGCTCTCACAAGAACTGGATCTGGTCGAACCAGTCCGCCGCCTCAAGACCGTCGCAGTTGTAAAAGGCTGAAAGAAAAGAGGAACAAAAAATGGAACTGCAGGAAAGGTATATTGCGGCGGGCCTGAAACATATCCCGCCGGCCGAAAAAGATGAAGTGGAAAAAAACATGCGCCGCATCATCGCGGAGCGGTTGGAAGGACGCGGCGATCCTTCCGAAGAAACGGAACGCGAAGTGTTGAGAGGATTGGGGAGTCCAAGGATACTTGCTGAAAAGCAACTGAAGGAACCGCCCCATCTGATCGGTCCGGAGCTGTACGGCACCTACCTCCTGATCGTGAAAATCGTCATGACGGTGGCGGTCATTGGCACGCTGATCGGAAATACAGTCGATTTCATCGTCAATGATGGCGGGCTGCTGCATTATTTCGCCCTAAGTTTCGGGACGGCAATAAGCGCAGCAATCGGAGCCTTCGGGTGGGTGACGCTCGTGTTCGCCATCATGGAAAGGACGGCAAAAGAGAAGATCCTGAGGGAAATCCAGGAAGACTGGAGTCTGGCTGATCTGCCCGAGAAGGAAGTCCCGCAGAAACCGTTCAGCAGGATCGGGGTCATCATCGGCATCATCTTTACGGTGCTTTTCCTCGTCCTCGTCAACCAATACAGCCAGCTGCTGGGATTCTACTATACGCTGGACGGCAGCATCCAGGAAATGATTCCGGTGTTGAATCAGGAAGTGTTCGGCAGTTACCTGCCTTACATCAACGCCATGTTGGTGCTGCAATTGCTGTTCTCCGCCAGCAAACTCGTTTTCAGGAAGTGGACCTATCCGGTCGCGACCGCCAATCTGATTTTGAATGTGCTTTCGTTTGTATTATTGTGGTTCATCCTTCAAGATACAGCCATCCTGAATCCGGAGCTCGTCACGAAAATCGCCGAAGCCACGGACGGGCAACGAGTACTCAATACTGCATTCAACTCGATCAAAGCTGTATTCCTTTTCATCTTCCTGTTGGACTCCTTTGAGGGTTTCCATGATGCCTACAAAAACAGCAAAAAGCCGGTCTGAACCGGCAAACAATTGCTGCGGGTATGTGAAAAGCGGAGCGGATGTTCTATAATGGGAATGCAAAACAAAACGGTTATTCCGCTGAGCGGCAGACCGGTATTTTTGGAGGGAATCAATTAAACATGGAACAGTCAAAAGCAAAAGAATACATCCTTCTCAACGAAGCCACGAACGAATATTTGACGCGCGTAACCTTCATGGGCAGCACCGTCTACAAGACGACGACGCTCGATTTGGCGATGCGTTTTTCCGATCAGGATAAAGAAAACCTCGAGGCGATGGGAGCCGGAAATCCGGATAAAGTGCTGAACAACATCGAAGCGACGGCCTTCGGAAACGACAGCGATGTGAAGGAGACATACAGACTGTCCAACCTGAGCTTCCTGTCGATCAACGACTTGACGCCGGAAGAACGGGCAGCCTTCGATCAGGAAATCGAAGAGGGCAAAAAGAAAGCCGCCCGGATCCATTGCTGCCGGATCGTCAGCAGATAGACCGCCAAGAAACAATCAACAGAAATCAATCAAACCAGTCATTATCCAGGACAGAGCAGTAGGCAAAATTTCAGGTCAGGTTGCACAAGCCAGCCCCGTAAAAAAGATTGCTGCTGACTTCGAATGACACTCCTCGGCGGATAGTCGAGGGACGCCACCGAAAAGGCAAAAAGGGGCTGTATCAAACCAGAAGAGAAT
>NZ_JBAWAZ010000351.1:0-8308 GCF_049589555.1 Trichococcus sp. | reverse complement strand
AATATCCACTGTGCCCAGTGGTTCGTTGGCTCTTGATGTTGCGTTGGGCGTAGGCGGCTATCCGAGAGGCCGTATCATCGAAGTGTACGGTCCTGAATCATCAGGTAAAACAACCGTTGCGCTCCATGCGATTGCCGAAGTGCAAAAAAAGGGCGGCGTTGCTGCCTTCATCGATGCTGAGCATGCTTTGGATCCAAAATATGCTGCAGCTTTGGGTGTGGATATCGATGAATTGTTGCTTTCCCAACCGGATACAGGTGAGCAAGGCCTGGAAATCGCTGATGCTTTGGTTTCATCAGGGGCTGTCGACATTGTGGTCATCGACTCGGTTGCCGCATTGGTTCCGCGTGCTGAAATAGAAGGCGAAATGGGAGACTCACATATGGGTCTGCAAGCACGTCTGATGTCCCAAGCTTTACGGAAACTATCCGGATCGATCAACAAAACAAAAACGATCGCAATCTTCATCAACCAAGTCCGTGAGAAAATCGGCATCATGTTCGGAAATCCGGAAACGACGCCAGGAGGAAGAGCGCTTAAATTTTACGCTACTATCCGTCTGGAAGTCAGAAGAGCGGAACAGATCAAGAGCGGAACAGAAATCATGGGTAACCGCACAAAAATCAAAGTGGTAAAAAATAAAGTTGCGCCGCCATTCAGGACAGCTGAAGTGGACATCATGTACGGGGAAGGCATTTCCCAAGTCGGCGAAATCATCGATATGGCTTCAGAGAAGGATATCGTCAACAAGAGTGGCGCTTGGTATGCCTACAAAGGGGAACGCATTGGCCAAGGCCGCGAAAATGCAAAAAAATTCCTGACAGAGCATCCAGAGATGAGAGCTGAAATCGAGAAGCTTGTCCGTGATGAATACGGCATAGGCGATAAAAAAGCGGTAGAGGCAAAAGAAAAAAACGAGCCGGTTGAATCGGTCGATCTGTTGGACGAATAAAAAATATTTTTCAAGAGGCCGGGACCAAAATCCGGGCCTCTTTCTTTTTTCAAAATCGGAAAAAAGGGCAATATCGAAACAGGTTTGAATGTATTTTGGTTATGTTACCGTTTTATCGTTGACATGTCAGTATTCTACGTTTAGAATGAATTTATGTGTATCGCTTCATTCTGCACATTGTAAAACTAATTTTTATTCATTTTTTTTGACAACAAAATTAAATAGATACGGAGGTGAAACTATGGATATATGGACTTTAGCCTTCGCTATCATAGCTTTAATTTTTGGTGTCGTTGTCGGATATTTATATCGAAAATCGAATCACGAAAAAGAAATAGCTGGTGCCAAAAATACCGCTTCCCAAATTCTTGAAGATGCTCGTAAAGAAGCAGAAACAACAAAAAGAGAAGCTATGTTAGAGGCGAAGGATGAGAACCACAAATACCGCTCAGAAATAGAAGATGAATTGCGCGAACGACGCGGTGAGGTTCAAAAACAAGAAAATCGATTGATCCAAAGAGAAGAAAATTTGGATAGAAAAGATACCAGTCTTTCGAAACGTGAACAATCTATCGAGTCAAAAGAGGATAATCTTGTCAAAAGACAAAACGCTTTAGTTTCTGAGGAAAATCGCATTCAAGCATTGGTGGAAGAGCAACAACATGAACTGGAAAGAATCGCTACCTTATCACGTGAAGATGCAAGAAACATCATCATGGATGAAACGGAAAATCAACTTTCGCATGAAATTGCGGTCATGATCAGAGAATCCGACCAAAAAGCGAAAGATGAAGCAGATCGTAATGCGAAAAACATTATCCTGCAGGCGATCCAAAGAAGTGCAGCCGATTTAGTTTCGGAAGCAACAGTTTCAGTTGTTACACTGCCTAATGATGACATGAAAGGCCGGATCATTGGCCGCGAAGGAAGAAACATTCGGACTTTGGAGACCTTGACAGGTATTGACCTGATCATCGATGATACGCCAGAAGCTGTCGTGTTAAGCGGATTTGATCCTATCCGAAGAGAAATTGCGAAAATGGCTTTGGAGAAATTAATTCAAGATGGACGTATCCATCCTGCGAGAATTGAGGAAGCAGTTGAGAAAGCCCGTAAGGATATGGATGAACGCATAAGAGAAATCGGCGAACAAGCAACTTTTGAAGTTGGCATCCATTCTTTGCATCCTGATCTGATTAAAATTTTGGGACGTCTGCATTTCCGCACTAGTTATGGACAAAATGTCCTGAACCACAGCATCGAAGTCGCAAAACTTTGCGGCGTAATGGCTGGGGAACTAGGCGAAGACATCAATCTGGCCAAACGTGCAGGTCTGCTGCATGACATCGGAAAAGCTCTCGATCATGAAATAGAGGGTTCGCACGTTGAAATCGGCGCAGAAATCGCCCAGAAATACAAAGAAAATCCGGTTGTCATCAATGCAATTGCCTCACATCATGGCGATGTTGAAGCAAACTCAATCATATCAGTATTGGTCGCATCTGCTGACGCTTTATCTGCTGCTCGTCCGGGCGCAAGAAGTGAATCTCTGGAAAACTACATCCGCCGCTTGGAGAAACTGGAAGCAATTTCGAACAGTTTTGAAGGCGTAGCAAGCAGTTTTGCTATCCAAGCAGGAAGAGAGATCCGCGTCATGGTCAAGCCAGACCAACTTGACGATTCTCAAGCTATTCGTGTAGCTCGTGAGATTAGAAAGAAAATCGAAGAAGAACTAGATTATCCGGGACACATCAAGGTTACGGTTATACGCGAAACAAGAGTAATTGAATATGCCAAATAATTAAAAACCAAACGGGACAGCTTCTTGTCCCGTTTTTTGCTTTTTATGGATATCCCGGTTGATGGGCATGGGTCCAACGGCTTATCTAAACAGACAAAATATGTTACTATAAAAAGACTAGAATTTAGAGAAGAGGCTGAAGATGAAAGTATTATTTATTGGGGATGTCGTAGGTTCAATCGGCAGACAGATGCTGCAGGACACACTCCCACAACTGAAGAAACATTACCGTCCGCAAGTGACCATCGTGAACGGGGAGAATGCGGCTGGCGGCAGAGGTATAACGGAAAAAATTTACAAAGAATTCTTGCAGACCGGTGTCGATGTCATCACCATGGGGAACCATACGTGGGATAACCGTGACATATTCGAATTCATCGGAACAGCCAATAAGATGATCCGTCCGGCTAATTTCCCGGAAGGGACTCCTGGCATCGGTTGGACGATCATAAAAGTGAACCAACTGAAATTGGCTGTTGTGAACCTGCACGGCCGTGTCTTCATGAACAGTCTGGATGACCCTTTCCGCAAAGCCGATGAAATACTGGAGCAGGTACGGAAAGAAACGAATTGCATCTTTGTCGATTTTCATGCCGAAACGACCAGTGAAAAACAAGCAATGGGCTGGTATTTGGATGGGCGCGTTTCTGCTGTGGTTGGTACGCATACGCATGTGCAGACAAATGATGCGCGTATCTTGCCGGAAGGGACAGGCTACCTGACGGATGCCGGAATGACCGGGGCTTACGACAGCATCTTGGGCGTCGAAAAAGAGATCATCATCCAGAAATTTCTGACGCAAATGCCGATTCGGCATGAAGTGCCCGAAAAAGGCAGGAAATTGCTTTCCGGTTGCTATATTGAAATCAATGATCAGACCGGCAAGTGCGTAAAAATCGAGAACATCGTGATCAATGAGGATCGCCCATTTGGAGGGGAATTCTATTGACCCAAGAACTGCCTATCGAAGGCCCGGCAGAAGCAGAATTGAATAGATTGATCGAAATACTGAAAAAAAATGAAGTGATCGTCCGCTATCAAGAGGCCGAAGAAAACACAAAAGACAATCGGGCGCTGGAACAATTGGTTGAAACAATCAAAAGCAAGCAAAAAGAAGCCGCGGCTTTTGAACATTACGCTAAGCCGGCGGCGGCAGCAAAAACAGCCGCTGAATTAGTAGGACTGAACAAGCAATTGAAGGACAACATAGCGGTCCAACAATACCGGGAAGCTTTATGGGATGCCAACGAACTATTGGAAAATGTCATCAGCATCATCCAACATGGCGTCGATGACGCTATCGAAAAAGATGAAGCATGAGAACTGAAGAGATATATTGATAGAGGTGAAAGAATGCCACAGAAGACTAAAAACACGCCCATGATGGAGCAATACTTAGCCATAAAAGCGCAATATCCGGATGCGTTTTTGTTCTACCGCTTGGGCGATTTCTATGAATTATTCCATGATGATGCCATGAAGGCCGCAAAATTACTGGAAATCACGCTGACGAGCCGCAACAAAAATGCCGATGAGCCGATCCCGATGTGCGGGGTCCCTTATCACGCAGCGGCGGAATACATCCGGAGACTCGTGGAAATGGGGCACAAGGTCGCCGTTTGCGAACAGATGGAGGATGCCAAGCTAACGAAAGGCATGGTGCGGCGGGAAGTCGTGCGGGTCATTACGCCTGGAACATTTCTGAATGAGAACGGCAGCGAAAGCAAAACAAATAATTACTTGGCCAGTGTCATCCAAAACGAAGCAGGCGGGTATGCGCTGGGATATGTCGATATCGGAACGGGGGAGCTGAAAGTCACCCTCCTGACCAACGAAGACGCCGTATTCAACGAGCTCCAGACCTTGCCTTTCAAAGAAATCGTCCTGGACGAAAAAACAGCTGCCAGCCTGACGGAAAAGTTGGAAAAACATTTCGGTATCCTGGTTTCCATTCAGGCGAAGCTGATTCCGGAAACGGATTTCCATGATCTGGTTGCGGATTTGCCGCAACAGTCGGAAAAAGATGTGCTTGTCCTGTTGTTGAGCTATCTTTCGGATACCCAAAAGCGCAGCCTGTCCCATCTTCAGAAAGCCGTCGCTTATCAGACGGACGCTTTCCTGAAGATGGATACCTATGCGCGGCGCAACCTCGAGTTGGCCGCATCAATCCGGACGCAGCAGAAAAAAGGCAGCCTGCTTTGGACGTTGGATGAAACAAAAACGGCTATGGGCGGGCGCATGCTGAAACAGTGGCTTGAAAAGCCGCTGATCAACCTGAGCGACATACTCGAAAGGCAGCGGAAGGTGGAGTCGCTGGTCAACCACTACTTTGAACGGATGGACATCAACGACGCTTTGACATCGGTTTATGATCTGGAACGTTTGGTGGCCAGAGTATCGCTAGGCAATGTCAACGGACGCGATCTGATTCAGCTGAAAACCTCTCTGCAGCAGATCCCGGGATTGGTCCAAGCCATCGCTGCAATCGATGAACCGGACGTTTGGCAGGATGTCATCGACAAATTGGAAGCTTATCCCGATGTCATCGAACTGATCGAACGAGCGATTACGGATAATCCGCCTATCCAGATCACGGAAGGCAACATTATCCGCGACGGCTACCATGAGCAATTGGATCGCTACCGCGATGCGATGAACAACGGGAAACTTTGGATAGCGATGCTGCAAAAAGAGGAAAGAGAAAAAACCGGCATCAAAACGCTGAAAATCGGCTACAACCGCATTTTTGGCTATTACATAGAAGTGACGAAGTCGAACCTTGCAGCGCTGCCTGAAGGCACGTATGAACGCAAGCAGACGCTCGCCAATGCGGAACGCTTCGTAACGCCCGCATTAAAGGAGAAAGAGACGCTTATTTTGGAGGCGGAGGAAAAGTCTGTCGAATTGGAGCATGAACTGTTCGTCGCCTTGCGGGAAGAGATAAAAGGATACAGCCGACAGTTGCAGGCACTGGCTAAACTGGTAGCGGAGATCGATGTCCTTCAGTCGTTCGCCCACATCAGCGAAGCCTATCACTTTTCCAAGCCTGAATTGAGCAACAGCGACCGCAATCTGTCCATCAAAGAAGGGCGCCATCCGGTTGTGGAACGTGTCATCGGCAAAGATAAATTTGTGCCCAACAGCATTTCCATGGATGAGGACAATCATATTCTGCTGATCACCGGGCCGAATATGTCAGGAAAAAGCACCTACATGCGTCAGGTCGCGCTGATTGTCATACTGGCCCAAATGGGTTGCTTTGTGCCCGCCGAGAAAGCCCATTTGCCTATCTTTGACCAGATATTCACCCGCATAGGCGCAGCGGATGATCTCTATTCCGGGCAGAGCACTTTCATGGTCGAAATGGTCGAAACGAACCAAGCACTGCGATTCGCCACCGATAAGAGTCTGATTTTGTTCGACGAAATCGGCAGGGGAACGGCGACGTATGACGGCATGGCCTTGGCGGAAGCGATCCTGCGTTACATCGATCGCACCATCAAAGGCAAGACGCTGTTTTCGACGCATTACCATGAATTGACCCAACTCGAAGCCGATTTGGCGGGGACAAAAAATGTTCATGTAGGGGCAATCGAAAAAGACGGAGAATTGGTGTTTCTGCATAAACTGATGCAGGGTCCAGCAGACAAAAGCTATGGCCTGCATGTGGCCAAATTAGCCGGAATGCCCAATGAATTGATCGCCGAAGCGCAGGTCATCCTCAATTCATTGAATGAACAGCACGTGCTGCACTCCGGAACAGGCGCACCTGTTCCGGATGATACGGTCGAACAATTGGCGCTGTTCCAAGAAAGTGCGATGCTTCCGAACGAGAAGCACGTACTGGATGAATTGTCGGACTTGGCGCTGGAGGATTGCACACCGATGCAAGCCATGCTGATGATAGACAGTTGGAAAAAGTTGCTGAAATCGCAAAAAAGTAGGTGAGAACGATGGCCAAAATCAGGGAACTTTCCCAAATATTGACGAACCAGATCGCGGCTGGGGAAGTGATCGAACGCCCGGCATCGGTCGTTAAGGAATTGGTGGAGAATGCCATCGATGCGAACAGTACGCAAATCGATGTTTTCATTGAAGAGGCGGGATTAAGGAAAGTGCAGGTCACCGACAACGGCGACGGCATCGCGGCGGACGAGGTGAAACTTGCCTTTACGCGGCACGCGACCAGCAAAATCTACACGCAGGATGATCTTTTCCGCATCCACTCGCTGGGGTTTCGGGGTGAAGCTTTGCCCAGTATCGCTTCCGTTGCCAAAGTTTCGATCGAAACGGCTGTCGCTGATCAAAGCGGCACCTACTTGTCGATAAAGGGCGGCGTCATCGGAGAGGAAAGGCCGAACAAATCCCGTAAAGGGACGACGATCATCGTCGAAGACCTTTTCTACAACACGCCAGCCCGGCTGAAATACATCCGTTCCTTGCAGACTGAGTTGTCGAACATCACAGACATCATGAACCGGATCGCCTTGAGCCATCCGGAGATCGCCTTCCGTTTGCATCATGAAGGCAACCAACTTCTGCATACGGCTGGGAATGGCGATCTGCGCCAGACCATCGCGGGCGTCTACGGGACACTGACCGCCAAGAAGATGAAACTGATCGAGAACGAAAATCTGGACTTCAAAGTGAAGGGCTATATCAGTTTGCCTGACACGACGCGGGCAAGCCGCAACTACATCACCTTGATACTGAA
This sequence comes from Trichococcus sp., assembly GCF_049589555.1. GTDB lineage: Bacteria > Bacillota > Bacilli > Lactobacillales > Aerococcaceae > Trichococcus. Next base: position 841 of record NZ_JBAWAZ010000351.1, on the reverse strand, counting down.
CGGGCGTTTCATAAAAAATTACGCCTTGAACAAAGCGATCATCGATGGCTATGGATCCAAGCTGATGGTCGGAAGGTATCCGCTCGCCGTCATTGTGATGGATGCGGACTCCCTGCTTTTGGATGTGAATGTCCACCCTTCGAAAAAAGAAGTCAGGATCAGCAAAGAAAAAGAGCTCGGCGAATTGATCGAAAGCGCAGTCGCTGCTGTTTTGCGGACCGAAGAACGCATCCCGAGCGGCATCGAAAATCTGAAATTCAAACGCCCGAATCCGGCTGAAACGGTCCGGACCGAGCAATTGAGCGTCTCTTTCCGGTCATTCGATCAAGAGCTTGTGCAAGAAACGGAAACGAAGCTGCCGGCGATCAGCGAAAATGAGGATTTCCGATCTTTGGAGACAGCAGGGGACAACCGGCCGGTTCATAATGAAAATGCGGAACGCGAACAAGTTTATATGGGTTCTGATGAAACCGCGCCTTCGGAGGACCTTCCCCTTCCGAGTGAAGAACAAGAAGCGGACGTTGTTCCGTTCAGTGGCCAGCCAAAACAGGACCGCAATGAACCAAGCGCGCCTTACCTGTCTGTTGAACCAATTAATCCGGCTGCCCATGAAGAACCGATCATGAAAACCGTCCAGAAAGTCGAAGCGGAGGCAGAGAAGGGACCGGCGAGCAAGCGGCCTTTCCCGGAGTTGCATTTTTTTGGCCAGATGCACGGCACTTACCTGTTCGCGCAGAACGAAAATGGCCTCTACATCATCGATCAGCACGCTGCCCAGGAACGCATCAAATATGAATATTACCGTGAGGAAATCGGCAAGGTTTCCACCGATCTCCAAGGC
>NZ_JBAWAZ010000350.1:0-3022 GCF_049589555.1 Trichococcus sp. | reverse complement strand
TGGCGGATGGTCTCTTCATCTTTGACGATTTTTTCTTTTCCATTGACGATTGACTCATAGACGCCGGCATAGATCCGTCCGTAATCTCCCACTTCGGAAACGACTTTTTCTTCGTGGTAACGGCCCGCGTCATCCATATACGTGAGGACACCGTAATGTTCCGGCAAATCTATCCCGAAATCAGCGTTCGTAGGCATATGGAACATTTTTAGGTGCTCCTCTTGGCGATCTTTCGTCTGCTTGACGAAGCATCCTTTTTTTCCAGTTACGATGAAGCTAGGACGTTCCTTCAGGCGGAAATAGCTGGATTTTACAGAAACTTTTTTCTGCCCATAGAACAGGTCCAAATCGAAGTAATCATTGAAACGACCTTTTCCTAACAGCTGTCTCACATCGTACGTAATCCGTTCCGGATTGCCGAAATAAGAGAGCACTTGATCGAGCGTATGACAACCGTGTCCGTACAGATAGCTGTTCACTTTCGAAAAGCTTGTGATCGACTCCGGAATTTCCGGTCTGAAGTAGTCGTAGTGCATTTCGACTTCCAGGATATCCCCCAGAACGCCGCTCTCAATCACTTTTTGGACAGTCAGGAAATCCGAGTCGAATCTGCGGTTTTGGTAGCATTGGATAAAGAGATTTTTTTCTTTCGCCAAGGCGAACAGTTCTTTGGCTTCTGCGGAAGTGTTCGTGAAGGGTTTTTCAACCAGCGCGTTCTTGCCTTTTTCCAGGGCCATTTTGCCATATTGATAATGGAAGTCTGATGGCGTGGACACCACTACCAATTGGACTTCATCATCGCTCCAGATGTCTTCAATGTTGTCTGTGTAAAGAACTCCTGGTACTTTTTCCCAGGCATCGTTTTGTACCGGAGAAAAGATTGTCTTGACGCGGATGTTTTCGTTTTTCAGGGAGAAGGGCATGTGATAACGGTGGGCACTTTTCCCGCCGCCGATATAAGCGATTGTTAACATAAAATAATTCCTCCATTTCTCTTGCATGGCCTCATTATAGGGAATAACAACCCTTACGAAAACGCTTTTAAACCAGATAGGACCTGCTGTTCAACGCAAGACCGCTTTGCTTGTAAAACATTGAACATAATGTTCAGCGCCCATAGGAATATCCTTTGTAATTTGCTGTTGGCAGTTGCCTTTTCGGGGTTTATTGCTTATATTGAAGGAAATACCGGATCGGTTAAGTGGATCGAATCATTGCTGGATACGTTATATATGGAGGGAACAGGATGAGTTTGCTGAAAAAATTGAAATTGAAAGAAAGTTTTACGGACACCGAGCAAAGAATCGCTGATTACATTTTGACAAACTTGGATGATGTGCCAGATATGGTGATCCAGCAACTTGCAGAAAACACCTTCACTTCCCATTCAGCAATCATCAGGCTCAGCCAGAAATTGGGTTTTTCAGGCTATCGCAGCTTCAAGGTGGCGCTGATCCACGAAATCCAAAGCAACAAACATACGCCTACAAACGTCGATCCCAACTTCCCGTTCCTGCCGATGGACGGTTCGATGGACATCGCCAAAAAAATGGCCGACCTGACGATCGAAACGATCAGAAAAACCTTGGTGAAACTGGAAAAGGACAAACTGAACAAAGCGGTGGATCTGCTGCAAAAGGCGGATAAGATCTTCCTTTTCGGTACGGGCGATTCCCAGATCCGCGCCCGTAGCTACCAGAACAAACTCATCAAAATCAACAAGCATCTGATCATTGGCGACGAATACGGCGAAGCGGCCTGGAATGCCATGAGCATGGGCAAAGCCGATTGTGCTCTGTTCATCAGTTACGGCGGCAATTCAACCAACCACAGAAAGATCATCAAATATCTGAATTCCATGAAGATCCCTTGCATCCTGCTGACGGCAAATACGGAGCAAACAACGAGCAAGCTGTGCGACCTTGTGATCGAGGTGCCTTATGATGAGTTCGACTTCTTCAAAGTCGGCACCTTCTCTTCTCAGATATCCTTTGAATATATACTGAATACGTTGTTTTCGATCCTCTACGCGCGCGAATACACGAAAAACCTCAACAGCCTCAAGCGCAAAACAGAAGCGGCGAAGAAATGGGAACTGCTATAAAACTTTGTCATGGGCGCCTTAAAGAACCAAGTGGCATTTACGCGGCCAAATGTGCGTTGGCGGGTTTTTCGGATCGATCCACCCCCAGGATTACCTTCCAAAGAGCATTTGGCGGGGAATTCTGATGAAAATTCTGTATGCTAGCCCGCCAAATGGATTTTGGCGGGTTATTTTGGATTCCTCATCTCCTCCCCCGCTTCCTTTGCAAGCTATTTATTTCCTTAGAAAATGGAATTCTATGACTTTTGCTTCCATTTGTGATATAGTAGGCCAGTCACGCTGTTGCTCAGAGAACCTATATAACGTTTCGCGGGGAGGAATTTGGCAAACGGGAGTCCAACTCTCTTTCCCAAACTGACCTGACCCGAAACAAACCCACTAAAATCAAATGCATGTAGAACATGCTGAAGGAGAACCATTTGTTATTTAAAGAACTAGAATTGAATCAAAACCTGCTGCGCGCACTGAAAGAGGCAGGCTACACGAAAGCTACGCCCATCCAAGAAGATGCCATTCCGCATCTGATGAACAACAAGGATTTGTTGGGTTGCGCCCAAACTGGTACCGGTAAGACCGCTGCCTTTGCCCTCCCGATTCTTCAGAACCTAACAGAAGCAGGAACATCTGGAAAAGGTAACATCAAAGCCCTGATCCTTGCCCCTACCCGTGAACTTGCCCTACAGATCGGCGAAAGCTTCCAAATTTACGCAAAATACCTTCCATTGAAGATCCAAGTCATTTTTGGCGGTGTTTCCCAGAATCCTCAGACAACCGCGCTGAAACGCGGAACAGATATCCTTGTGGCGACGCCAGGCAGACTGTTGGACCTTATCGGACAAGGATACATCAAACTGAACCAGGTAGATTTCTTTGTCTTGGACGAAGCCGATATGATGTTGGATATGGGGATGCTCCATG
>NZ_JBAWAZ010000349.1:0-2883 GCF_049589555.1 Trichococcus sp. | reverse complement strand
AATGGAGCCAGTCGAATTCGGCGGCGAAATGATCGATTTCGTCTACGACCAGGAAAGCACCTGGAGTGTTCTGCCTTGGAAATTCGAAGCGGGCACACCGAACATCGCCGGCGGAATCGGCCTTGGGGCTGCCGTCGACTATCTGGAAGCGATCGGCATGGATGCCATCGAAGCCTACGAAAAAGAAATGGTGCGCTACGTGCTGCCGAAACTGCAGGCGATCGAAGGCATCACTGTCTACGGTCCTGCCGATCCGGAAAAGCACACGGGCGTCATCACCTTCAACCTGGAAGGGATCCATCCGCATGACTTGGCTACGGCTTTCGATATGGAAGGCATCGCTGTCCGCGCCGGCCACCACTGCGCGCAGCCATTGATGCGTTATTTGGACGTATCCTCGACAGCCAGAGCGAGTTTCTATTTCTACAACACATTCGAAGAGGCCGATCAATTCATCGCCTCCTTGCATAAAATAAAGGAGTTTTTCAAAGATGGCTTTATCTAAACTAGAAAACCTATACCGCCATGTCATTCTTGACCACTCCAGTCATCCGCACAATTACGGCACCTTGGAAAACGCCGACGAACAGATCGAGCTGAACAACCCGACCTGCGGCGACGTCATCACACTGCAATTGGCGATGGACGGCGACACGATCAAGGCCGCCAAATTCTCAGGCCACGGCTGCAGCATCAGCACAGCCAGCGCCAGCATGATGACGGACGTGGTCATTGGCAAAACGAAGGCAGAAGCGTTGTGCTTGGCGGAAGAATTTTTCCTGCTGGTGCAGGACAAAATCGAGCCGAACGAAAAGCACCTCGGCGAAGCAATCGTCCTGAACGGCGTCGCGAAATTCCCGGCCCGCATCAAATGCGCCACTTTGGCTTGGAAGGCTTTGGAAAGAGCGATTCTCCAAGACAAAAAAGAAAAAGGGGAAGAACAAGCGGAATCCCCGCATGAAGGAGAGATCTTATGAGCGAAGTACCAGTAGTTGACGATTATAAATTTGGCTTTCATGACGACGCAAAAATCATCTATTCCACCGGAAAAGGACTGACTGAAGAAATCGTCAGGGAAATATCCGAATCAAAAGAAGAGCCGGAATGGATGTTGGATTTCCGTCTGAAATCATTGGAAGCCTACCATAAATCAACCTTGCCGAATTGGGGACCGGATTTATCCCATCTGAAATTCGACGAAATCACCTATTTCCAGAAGGCAACCGATAAAGTAGCCAGAACCTGGGAAGATGTGCCTGACGAAATCAAGGAAACCTTCGAAAAAATCGGGATTCCTGAAGCTGAGCGCGCATATCTGGCCGGCGTAACGGTCCAGTATGAGTCGGAAGCCGTCTACCACAACATGAAGGATGAGTTCGAGAAATTGGGCATCATCTTCACCGATACGGACACGGCCCTGAAGGAATATCCGGAAATCTTCAAGGAATACTTCGCCAGCATTGTACCGCCGACTGACAACTTCGAAGCGGCCTTGAATTCGGCCGTCTGGTCCGGGGGCACGTTCATCTATGTGCCGAAAGGCGTCATCTGCGATGTGCCGTTGCAGACGTACTTCCGTATCAACAACGAAGGCTCCGGCCAGTTCGAGCGCACGCTGATCGTCGTCGACGAAGGCGCCAGCGTCCACTATGTTGAAGGCTGTACCGCACCGACCTATTCAGCCGACAGCCTACATTGCGCAGTCGTTGAGATCCTCGTGAAGAAGGACGCCTACTGCCGCTACACGACCATCCAAAACTGGTCAGGCAACGTCTACAACCTGGTAACGAAACGTGCCGTAGCCCTGGAAAACGCGACGATGGAATGGATCGACGGCAACTTGGGATCAAAAGTGACCATGAAATACCCGAGCGTCATCCTGAACGGACGCGGCGCCAAAGGAACGATGCTTTCCGTAGCTTTCGCCGGCAAAGGCCAACAGCAGGATACCGGCGCAAAAATGATCCACAACGCACCGTATACGTCCAGCTCGATCGTCTCCAAGTCGATCGCCAAAGACGGCGGGGCAGTTAACTACCGTGGACAAGTGAAGTTTGGCAAGAAATCGGAAGGATCGATCTCGCATATCGAATGCGATACGATCATCATGGACGACATCTCCACTTCCGACACGATCCCGTTCAACGAAATCCACAACGGCAGAGTCTCCCTGGAGCATGAAGCGAAAGTTTCCAAAATCTCCGAAGAGCAGCTGTACTACCTGATGAGCCGTGGCCTCAGCGAATCCCAAGCGACCGAAATGATCGTCATGGGCTTCGTCGAGCCATTCACCAAGGAACTTCCGATGGAGTATGCGGTCGAGTTGAACAGACTGATTGCGTATGAGATGGAAGGCAGCGTAGGGTAAATAATAAAAAAAGGCTAGAGAAGGCATATACAAAGCCTTCTCTAGCCTTTTTGTTTTATCCAAAATAGGGGGATTTTTTATTCAATTTATTATTGCATTCCGAATTGTGATTTTCCGGTAACAACACCGTCTGTTACTGTCAGGTTGAAATTAGCACCAAAATCACCCTTAACATTCGATGACCAACCAACTAGATTAATGTGTTGACCGCCAAACAATGATTCAGATGCACTATCAGGCTCACCGAATTGTGCTATAGCTTGATCAAAGGTATAGCTTCCATCAGTTGTTATAGCGTTGAACGCCTCTAACGTAGCTTCAGGAGCATCTGAATTGTAGCTAAATCCGGTAAATCCTTTACCAGTCGCGTTGCCATTTGAAAACGTAATAATTAATGTGTCGAGGAAGTTCCCGTCTACATTAGTCCATGAAGAAATTTTAGTTGTAGTATCATTAAAACTACTTTCAGAATTGCTGTTAGGTTCACCGTACTTCGCAACAGCATCATCATATGT
>NZ_JBAWAZ010000348.1:0-2088 GCF_049589555.1 Trichococcus sp. | reverse complement strand
ACCGCTACGATCTTTTTGCCGCTGCCGACGTCACCTTGCAATAAACGATTCATTTCATAAGGTTTGCGCAGATCTCGGCATATTTCATTGACGACCTTCTTTTGCCCATCCGTCAGTTCAAACGGCAAAGTCGCTATGAATCCCTTCAGCTTGTCCACATCATACAGGATCGGAATGCCCCTGTTATTCGTTTTGCGGCTCAGCTGCAGCAACTGCAGCCGTACCTGATAAAGGAAAAACTCCTGATAGATGATTTGCCGTCTCGCTTGCTCCGATTCTTCATCATTTTTGGGAAAGTGCATCGCTCGGATGGCTTCCCTATGGCTCATCAGATGATACGTCTGCAGCAAATGCTGCGGTAGAATCTCGGGAATGACCGGAGAATACAGTTCGATCGCCTGTTTGATCAGATTCAGGATGGTCTGCTGCTTGATCGTCTTATTGACATGATAAATGGCGGCATAATCATCCTGTCCGTTCGAACTGCCGAGGATCTTCATCCCTGCTAAAGATTGGCGTGCACGTTCCCATTTCCCGAAGATTGCAACCTCATCCTCAAGCAGGATTTTTTGTTTCAGGTACGGCTGATTGAAGAAGGTTACCGAGATGATGGCATCTTCGATGGCTAATTTGAATGATAGCCTGCTTTTTTTAAAACCGTAATGGTGTACAACCGGAGCCGTCACGACTTGTCCTTTCAGCGTCACTTTGTCCGAATCCTCGATTTCGTCCAATGTTTTGACTTTTATGTCCTCATAACGGAAAGGAAAATGTGTGATCAGATCATAGATCGTATCGATGCCCAACGAATGCAGCGCCTCAACCCTCTTCGGTCCTACATGGGGCAACTCCCCGACTGGATCATAAATATCCAATTGCTTGTTGTCTTCCGCTTCCATCCGTTCGCCTCCTTTCTTCCGGGAGCAGGACAGTTTCTTTGACCAACCGTTTTGAAAAAGAAAAGCCGAACAGAGAAACTCGTTCAGCTTTTTCAGATTATTCTACAGAAAGAAGATAACTGTATACCGGTTGATTTCCTTCTTGCACTTCCACTTCCAAAAAGTCATATTCCGCTTCGATGACCGCTGCAATCTCTTTGCTTTCTTTCTCATCGCTGTCTTCCCCGAAGATGATGGTGACGATTTCGCTGTCATCCGTGATCATCTTTTTCAGGGTTTCTATCGTTGCGGCTTTTCTGTCCTTGTCGGCCGTCAGGATTTTCCCGTCGACGATTCCCATGAAGTCGTCTTTGGTGATCGCCAATCCGTCGATGACTGTGTCGCGCACCGCATTCGTGATCTGTCCGCTGACAACATTTTCCAGTTCAGCAGTCATGTTGGCTTTATTCGTTTCCAGGTCCACCGATTCATTGAAGGCAAGCATAGCTGCCAGACCTTGTGAGATCGTCTTTGAAGCCACTACAACCACATCCGCGTCCGACACTTCGGCAGCCTGATCTGCAGCCATGAAAATATTTTTGTTGTTCGGCAAAATGATTGTTTTTTCGGCATTTGTGCTTTCGATAGCCTTAAGGATATCTTCCGTGCTTGGATTCATCGTTTGTCCGCCATTGATGATCGTGGAGACGCCCATACTCTTGAACAGGGCATGCACACCTTCACCGGCAGCAACAGCTATCACGCCATAAGGAATTTTTTCAAGTTTCTTGGCGGGTGCATCGGCTTTTTCAAGGACTGCATCATGTTGCATACGCATATTGTCCACTTTGATTTTCATCAGTGAGCCGAATTTTTGGCCGTAGTTCATGACTTCCCCTGGATACTCGGTATGCACATGGACTTTCACGATTTCGTCATCCGCGACAACCAATAGGGAATCCCCGATTTCGTTCAGATGATTACGGAATGTATCGTAGTCAAAGGTGTCCGTCACGGTTTCGCCTTCGCCTAATTTGACCATGATTTCTGTACAATAACCGAATTCAATATCTTCTGTCGCAATGGAATGCGAAACGTTATGATAATTTTCCTGGTGAGCGATTTCGGTAACATCCGCTTGTGAGATGACTTTTTCCGCGGACGGCACTTTTTCGCCGGTCAAGGATTCCATGAACCCTTCATAAATGTA
>NZ_JBAWAZ010000347.1:0-1763 GCF_049589555.1 Trichococcus sp. | reverse complement strand
AGTGCGTTGCCGAACCTCGGCAATTCGTTCATCCTGTTGATGAAGGAGGGGGCTTTGGCCTACACCATCGGCATCGTCGACATCATGGGCAAAGGCCAGTTAATCATCGCGCGTAATCTCGGCGGTTATTCGATCGAGACCTACATCGCGTTGGCGGGCATCTATTGGCTTCTGACACTGGCGATCGAGAAGGCATTCAAGCTGGCGGAAGACAAATTGTCGGCAGGAAAACAACCGTTGCGTGCGGCATAAGAGAGAGGAGCGAGACGCATGACCATTGATTTACCTTATGTGCAGGAAATTCTGATCCTTGTGTTGCAGGGCATCCCGACAACGCTGCGCTTGACTTTCATCCCCTTGCTCATCACGCTGCCGTTCGCTTTCCTGATTGCGGTTGCGAGACAGCGGAATATTAAGGTGCTTGCCCGCATTTCCCAAATTTATGTGTCCTTCATCAGAGGGACTCCCTTGATCGTCCAGATTCTGGTTATGTACAGCCTGTTCCCGAGTCTGCTGAACGTTCTCGTGAAAAACTGGGGACTCGATTACGACGTCTTCGGCATCGATCCGATCTATTACGCCTATATTGTCTTTACTTTGAATACGATCGCGATCCTGTCGGAGGTTTTCCGTTCGGCACTCGAAACGGTCGACAAACGTCAGCTTGAGGCGGCTCTTTCGATTGGTTTGCTGCCGGTTCAGGCCTACCGCCGGATCGTGATTCCGCAAGCGCTGGTGGCGGCAACGCCCAACTTGTGCAACAGCACCGTCAATCTGCTGAAATCGACCTCGCTGGCTTTTCTGATGTCGGTGCAGGATATCACGGCCATCGCCAAGACGGAGGCGGCATTCGGCTACAACTATCTTGAGTCGTATCTTGTGATTTTCATTGTGTACATCGTCCTCTGCTCGCTAGTACAGGTGTTTTTCCAATTGCTGGAGCAGCGTTTGTCCCTCTACAAGCGCGGACGTAAGATTACGGTGAAATCAGAAAATGATAAGCAACCGGAGTATTTTGAAGACATACGAAAGGAGCGATTCCATGCTGGCATTGAAGAATATTCATAAGAAATTCGGCGAATTGGAAGTACTGAAAGGTGTGGACATCGAGGTCGAAAAAGGCGATATCGTCGTGATCCTGGGTCCAAGCGGTTCGGGCAAGACGACCTTGCTGCGCTGCATTAACTTCCTGGAGCGAGCCGACGAAGGTTCGTTGCATTTCGATGAAATCCAGACCGATTTTTCGAAAGCAAGCAAAAAGGATATCACTGCAGTAAGGAAAAAATCGGCGTTCGTTTTCCAGAACTATGGGTTGTTCGACAACAAAACGGTTTTGGACAACGTTACCGAAGGCCTGATAATCGGAAGGAAAGTGCCGAAGAAGGAGGCTGTCGAAACCGCCATCCGCGCATTGGAAAAAGTTGGCCTGAGCGATCGTTTGGCTTACTACCCTTCGCAATTATCGGGTGGGCAGCAGCAGCGGGTAGGCATCGCCCGCGCGTTGGCAGTGAACCCGGACGTCATCCTGTTCGATGAACCCACTTCGGCTTTGGACCCGGAACTGGTCGGCGAAGTGCTGCAAGTCATCCGCAAACTGGCGGAGGAAGGGACCACCATGGTCATCGTCACGCATGAAATGACCTTCGCCAAGGAAGTGGCCAACCGCGTCATCTTCATGGATCAGGGCGTCATCGTGGAGGAGGGCGCCCCTGAAGATATTTTCGGCAATCCAAAAGAAGCCCGCACCAAAGGGTTCCTGCAGC
>NZ_JBAWAZ010000346.1:0-3358 GCF_049589555.1 Trichococcus sp. | reverse complement strand
TTTTATTTTGGTCTGATAGCTCAGTTGGTAGAGCACTTGATTGAAGCTCAAGGTGTCGGCGGTTCGAATCCGTCTCGGACCATTTTTTATATGATGGAGGGATAGCGAAGTGGCTAAACGCGGCGGACTGTAAATCCGCTCTTTCGGGTTCGGCAGTTCGAATCTGCCTCCCTCCATTCTTATGATGGCGATCGTGGCGAAGTGGTTAACGCACCGGTTTGTGGATCCGGCATTCGTGGGTTCAATTCCCATCGGTCGCCCTCTTTATTGGGCTATCGCCAAGCGGTAAGGCAACAGACTTTGACTCTGTCATTCGTTGGTTCGAATCCAGCTAGCCCAGTTTTTTCAAATTAACAGCATTTCGGCGGTATAGCCAAGTGGTAAGGCACAGGTCTGCAAAACCTCTATCACCGGTTCAAATCCGGTTACCGCCTTTCCATAAGTAAGATGGAAAATTGCATTCTTCATATCATGCCGGCGTGGCGGAATTGGCAGACGCGCTGGACTCAAAATCCAGTGCCCGCGAGGGCGTGCCGGTTCGACCCCGGCCGCCGGTATTACACAAAACAGGCTCCTGACGATGACATCATCGTTGGGAGCCTGTTTTTTTGCATAGTTACACTCGAAACTGAAAGGAATATTTGAAATTGTTTCATTTTAAGTATATAATTCGTTGTAACTTACAAAAAGAAACTTACTATCTAAGAGGTGAACAAGATGCTGACCAAAGAAGAATTGCCATTTTGTCCGGTTGCGACAACCGTTGATCTGATCGGAAACAAATGGAAACTGCTGATAATGCGCGAATTGTTGACTGGAACCAAGCGTTTTAACGAGATGCACCGATTGGTTGATGGCATCAGCCAAAAAGTATTGACTGAAAATCTTCGGAAGATGGAGTCTGATGGGATTGTGAAACGGGAAGTATTTCCTGAAGTGCCACCCAGAGTGGAATATTCGTTAACCGATCTTGGAGACTCCCTAAGACCGATCATCAACAGCATGAGTGATTGGGGAACGGATTATATCAAAAATAATCTCTTGGAACAAAAATAAGCTAGCATAGGAAGTAGAAAAGCGGATTGCGAATCCGATCTTTTCTGTAATCCGATGCAGAGCCAAAAGCTATATCATTTTCATCCTCCCTTTTGAAGCGTTATAATGCTTCAAAAGGGAGCTTTTTTTTTACAATCAATTGGTGTAACTATCCTTATTGCTGTAGCTTACAAAAAGGTAAGTACCTGATAAAAAAGTGCGTACTTTTGCAAGGGCATCTTTAAAGATATAGTAAGAGTATGGAAATCCATCCATAAGTATGGAAAGGGAGAAACAGCAGTGAGGTGTTAAGCAAGTTAAACAAGCTCGAATGGCCGTCATGACTATATTGCTTGTGCGATGAAGCTGGCTCGGCGGTAAGTTTCGGTGCGCATATGTTGAAGGAGGGGAACGTAGGCAATGATAGATCCTATATTAGTATTTGCGGCAACCTTTAATACTGACATTAAGATTGCCATTATGTACCTATTCCTTTATTACCCGACAATGAGCTGCAATGACATCGTCCGAATGACGGGTGAGAAAAAAGAAAATGTCATCACCAGTCTGTGGCGATTGCAAATGGATACGATTGTGGTCAATCATATTGAAGATGACACAAGCTGCTATTATTCCTTGACGAGCAGCGGGACAGCCAGTTTGAAGGTGTTCAGCGAGATAGCAGATTTTTCGGATCGTTGTTTGAAATGAAAGGAGGCCCAAAATGCTGATTGATGACATACTGCAATACTTTCAAGAGAATTTTAATCAATATTTGATTTACGTTTATCAGCACCTGGGATTGAGCATCCAAGCGATCGGCATTTCTTGTCTGATCGGCATTCCGTTGGGGTACATCAGCCACAAGCACCGGAAACTCAGCCAGCTGATCACCCTCAGTTCCCAAGCCTTGCGGATCATCCCCAGCTTGGCGGTCCTCTTTTTGTTGATCTCCTTTATTGGGGTCGGAAGGGTTCCAGCGTTGATCGCATTGGTGTTGCTGGGTATTCCGCCGATTTTAGTCAACACAACGGTCGGATTCCTGGAAGTCCCCGCTGTGATGATCGAAACGGGAACGGGTTTGGGGATGACCGATCGGGAGCTCCTGAAAAGGGTGAAGATTCCGATGGCTTTTCCTTTTGTGATGACCGGCGTGAAGCTGGCGTTGGTGGAAATCATCTCGAGTGCGACGTTGGCTACATACATCGGTGCTGGTGGTTTGGGGACACTGATTTTTACAGGATTGGGTTTGAACAGGATGGATCTGCTTCTCATTGGAGGGGTATCGGTAGCGATGATTGCCTTCACGACAAGCATCTTTCTTGATTACATAATCAAAAGGAGCATAAATTAAATGAAAAGAAAAAATATCATTAGTACTATTGCAATGTTGGCCGTAACACTTATAGTCTCAGGTTGTTCAAGTTTGGGTGGCGGCAGCACGGAAGATACAGCCATCCGCGTGGGATCCAAGGATTTCACCGAAAACTTGGTTGTTTCGGAAATTTATGCGTTGGCTTTGGAAGATGCCGGGTATGAGGTTGAAAGGATCCCGAGTATCGCCAGCTCGGTCGTTCATACATCGCTCACCAATGATGAAATCGATCTTTATCCGGAGTATACAGGTACAGGTCTGTTGGTAGTATTGGAAATGGAGATGGAAACCGACCCGCAGAAAGTCTATGACACAATCAAAGCAGAATACGATGAGCAGTTCGATCTGACTTGGTTAGATTATGCGGAAGCCAATGACAGCGCGGGGCTGGTCATCAAAACGAGCGTAGCCGAAAAATACGGTATCGAAACCGTTTCTGATCTGCAGGAACATGCCTCAGAACTTCGGTTTGCTTCCCAGGGTGAATTCGATCAGCGGGAAGATGGCCTTCCTGGTTTGACAAAAGCTTACGGTGAATTCAATTGGAAGAGCTCGACAGTCTACGACAACAGCTTGAAATATGAAGTCTTGAAAAATGATGAAGCGGATGTCGCTCCGGCCTATACGACTGAAGGGCAACTGACCAATAAAGAGGAATTCACTGTTTTGGTTGATGACAAGAAATTCTGGCCGCCATACAACTTGGCTCCAGTAATCCGGAATGAAGTATTGGAAGAAAATCCTGATGTTGCAGAGATTTTGAACAACATCAGTAGCACGCTGGACACAGAAACGGTGACCGGATTGAATGCCAAAGTGGATGTCGATGGAGAAGAATATGAAGCGGTCGCGAAAGAATACTTCGATTCGATAAAATAAGGAGGCGTTAAGGCCGCATGGAGCAAACCGCGATAGAATTCAAAAATGTGACGAAGCTCTACGGGGAAG
>NZ_JBAWAZ010000345.1:0-4954 GCF_049589555.1 Trichococcus sp. | reverse complement strand
CATCCGCTTGTTCCGCTGCAATTAAAGGACATCGCGGAGGAACTGGGTCTGCACGAGTCCACCATCAGTCGCGCAATCAACGACACGTACATCCAAACGGATTCGGGCATCTATGAGCTGAAACACTTTTTCTCACGAAAAGCCAAAACGGAAAATGAAGACGCACTCTCCACAACGTCGGTCCAACAGATGATCCAAAAACTGATCGATGAAGAGGACAAGCGTAAACCTATCTCCGATCAGAAAATAGTCGATCTGTTGGTCAAGGAGCAAATCGACATTTCCAGGCGGACAGTGGCAAAGTACAGGACGGAGCTCAACATTCCGCCAACCTCCAAGCGAAAACGATTCGAGTGACCCTTTGTTTTTGACTGCTCAGCAAGCCGCGAAAATCGGCTTGCTTTTTTATATTTTTTATTTTACTATTACGTTGTAATCCGCTTTCTTATGAATGGTTCTTTCTCTCACACACAACATTTATGAAAGAGGGTTTTACTGTGATTTATGATTATGTAAAAAATTTGGATGTGTACGCGGCGTTGTTGCCAAGGATCGAAAACTACATCAAGTTTATGGTTGATTCCTGGGATTTGCCTGTCGGCCGCTATGAATTGAGTGACGGCGATTTTGTTCTGATTCAGGAAGGGACCACAAAACCTGTTTCTGAAGGCAAATTTGAGGCGCATAAAAACTTTTTGGATCTGCAGGTAGTGGTTGCCGGCAAAGAATACATCAAGTGGCAAAACATCGATCTCCTTAGCGAGACGGCACCTTACGATCAAACCGTAGATAAAGTGAATTTTTCCGGTGACGGAGATATCCTGAACATCGCTGAAGGCATGTTCTACATCATGTTCCCGGAGGACGGGCATATGGCTTGTGTGCATCTTGAGGCACCAAGCTCCTATCGGAAATTGGTGATTAAAATTAAATTGTAGACTTTTACTATAGAAAAACCGCATAAAAACGGGTGAGAATCCCATTTTTATGCGGTTTTTTAACGAACCAGGAACGATTCGGGTGAGTTTTATACTCACGACAGGAGGTATAACGGATGGCTGAAATTGTATTTATCAGTCCTTATAAAGAGTTGACGAACACCGTCAACAGAGTAATAGAGAAACATCAAATCACCAATATGGAGGTGCTTGAGGGTAACTTGGATCAGGGGCTTATCCTGGCGCAAAAAGCCGTCAATGAGGGCGCGACAATCGTCATTTCCAGGGGCGGCACCTATAAATTGTTAAAAAGTAAGCTGCATACGATCGTATTGGAATTGAAGCTGACAATTTTCGATATCGAAAACAGTATAGGCGCTCTTGTGAATTCAAAAGACGATATCGCGATCATGGGCTACGACAACATGATCCAGGCCTATAAAATGCTGGCCAACCTGAACCACGATCACATCCATATCCATCAGCTGCAATACGATGAAAAAGTGGAACCCTACATCAAGAATTTCGTAAAGAAAGGGATCCATTCTTTTATCGGGGATACGATCGTAACAGAACACTGCAAGAAACTGGGGTACTCTTGCCAAATCATCGCGAGCAGCGATGAGTCCGTAAAGATGGTGATTGATGATGCCCAAGCCGTTTTGGAAGGGCAAAAAAAAGAGAGTGAGTTCAACAAACGCTACACCGCTTTGATGGACAGTGTACATGACGGCTTTATCGCAACGGATGAAAAAGAAACGGTCATTGCCTGCAACCTGATGGCTGAAAAGATCCTGAATCTGGATAAGAATTATCTGATCGGGAAGACTATCCGATCCGTTCCTGAACTGAAGGATTTTTTGAAGATATACAGTGAAGAAGAAACCGTCATCGAAGAGTTGGCCCTTATTGACGGCAGGAATATGGCGGTCAGCAATGTGCCGATCCAAGTGCAAAATGTTAATCGCGGTTCTGTCCTGATTTTCCAGGAAGTGGCTACGCTGCAAAAATTTGAAAACAAAATCCGCAAAAAGGTTTTGGGAACGGGCTTTGCGGCTAAATATCTGCTTTCGGACATCAAGCACAGCAGCCGAATCATGCGCGAGTGCATTATCCGCGCCAAAAAGTACAGCCAGTATGACAGCACAATCCTGATCGAAGGAGCGACCGGCGTCGGAAAAGAACTGTTCGCCCAAGGGATTCATAATCAGAGCTCACGGCGATACCAACCGTTTGTGGCTGTGAACTGTGCGGCGTTGCCGGAAAGTTTGATAGAAAGTGAACTGTTCGGTTATGAGGAAGGTGCCTTTACGGGAAGCCGGAAGGGCGGTCGTCCGGGCATGTTTGAAATGGCCCATAACGGCACGATCTTTTTGGATGAAATAAGCGAGTTGCCGCTTCAAACCCAAGGGCATCTGCTTCGCGTGCTGCAGGAACGCCAAATCGTGCGGGTAGGCGGTACATCGATTGTGCCGATCGATGTGCGCATCATTTGTGCATCGAACAAAAACCTGGAGAAAGAAGCAGCTGCGGGGAAATTCCGCGAGGATCTTCTGTATCGTGTGAATATTTTGAGCCTGAAGATACCGCATTTGGATGAGCGTAAAGAAGACATCCCGATCTTGATGGATTTTTACCTGAGTAAATATAGCAGGAAATATGATAAAAAAGGACTCGTTTTCAGCGAAGAAGTCGTTGAATATCTGACTGACTATCATTACAAAGGCAATGTCCGTGAATTGGAAGGGTTGATCGAAAGAGGGGTCATTCTGGCGGATGACGACAAAATCGCATTAGCGGATATCCAAAAAGAATCTTCCGTTAATGATATTGTGGATCCGAAAAAGACCGATACAAAATCGGTTGAAGGATTATTTTCAGATTTGCCGACCCTGAAAGTATTGGAAGAAGAATATATCGAGTTTTTGAAAAATAAGGTATCGACCACGAACGAATTGAGTGAAATTTTAGGGATCAACCGGTCCACTTTGTACCGGAAACTGAACGATAACAAAAAATGATGCAAAAGAAGAGCGTGGATGTTGCAAAATGATACATTTTTAAAGTGGATAAGTGATGAAAAAAAGCGGAAAGCTTGATTTCATCGCTTTTTTTGTTGAACGAAAAAGTTGGCACGCTACTTGCTAATATATAAGTGTGAGAGAAAGAAACGAATATAAACAAAGGAGGGCGGGGCATGATTTTTATTATTGCTGATGATTTGACGGGCGCCAATGATAGCGCAATCCAGTTCAAGAAAAACGGATTTGCGACCTATGTTGCAATAACAGCCAATAATTTGGATCAAAACCAAATATCCGATTATGGCGCGGTCGCCATCAACACTGATACCAGAGCGGTAACGCCGACAGATGCGTTCGCTTCGGTTTACCGATTGGTTAAGGAACAAAGAGCAGCATTCCCTGATGCGGCATACTATAAAAAAATAGACTCCCTATTTCGTGGAAATCCTGTTCAGGAAATTGAAGCACTTATGGATGCCGGCTCGTTTAATTTTGCATACGTCGTACCGGCGTTCCCTGAAGGCAACCGCAGCATGAAGCATGGGGAAATTTTGAATCTGGGAAAAATGATTGAAGTGACAGAGTTGTTCAACAATGAATCGATTAAAAAAATCGGGCATGTCGCTATCGAGGTGATCCGTGAAGGAAAAGAGCATTTACTTGCCTTTGTGGAAGACTTAAAATGTAAAGGTTGTCAAATTATTTTGTTTGACGGTGAAAACAGCTCTGATCTGGAAACGGTCCATTCGGTTTTTGAAGAAACAAGCAAAGATGTTCTGTTGTGCGGAAGCGCCGGAATCGCAAGCTACATTAAAAATCAGTCCGATCAGTCTCAACCTATTCAATCGCCGAACGTAAGAGAAGGCATTTTGCTGTATGCCATCGGGTCAAGGAGTCAGGTGACGGCAAAGCAAGTGAGCTATCTGATGAAAGAGGATTCAGACCTCAGCATAGCGATCCTCAACGCTGAAGAAATCAAGCAGGGGGACGCAGCAAAGGAAGTCGCCAGAGCTCTGGAAGAACTTTTTAAAGAAGATTTGAAAGAGGAATGCCTGCTTGTCTTGGACAGTCTTTTTGAAGAATCAGCTTTTGACTTGAAAGTCACTGCGGAAATGGAAACAGCAGCCAAGAAAATAATGAAAGCAATCGGTGATATAGCTGTTCAGATCAATGCCAACAAACCCATTTCCAAAATCATTGCGACCGGAGGGGACACAGCCCTCGAAATATGCAAAACTTTCGGAGCCAACGGTATCATCCTTAGGGAAGAAATCCTGCCGGGTATCCCATACGGGGAAATCGTCGGAGGCGACCTGGATGGAGCGGTCATTGCCACGAAGTCGGGTGGATTCGGAGAAGAACAAGCACTCATTGATATAAGGAATTTCTTCCTAAATACATCGAAAGAGGTAATAAAATGGCAATCAATCAATTGAAAGTACCGGGAAAGGTTTTCTCCGGAAACGATTCCTATCTGAAAATGAAGGACATTATTGAGGGGGAAGTAGTGAAGAACGTCCTGCTTATCACTGACAAAGGAATCGAGGGAGCGGGCATCCTCACTCCTGTTCTGGAGCTGTTGCATGACGCAGGCGTGCATACCGAAATATTCTATCATGTCCAAGCGGAGCCTACCCATAATGACGTTACACAGCTTGTCAGCGAGATTGGGGATACGCCAGCAGATTATATCGTTGCAGTAGGCGGAGGAAGTGTCCTGGACGTAGCTAAATTGGTGAGCGTCCTAAAAGGAGCGACTTATTCAATCGAAAATCTGTTGGAAACTCCGGGAATAGCCAAAAAACAAGTGAAATCATTATTGATCCCAACAACCTGCGGGACGGGATCCGAAGCAACCTGCAATGCAATCGTCGGTGTTCCTGAAAAAGGAATCAAAATCGGAATCGTCAATGATGCTTTGATTCCGGATGCAGCGATTTTGGATGCGGTCTTCGTTAAAAATCTGCCGCAAAAACATTTGGCAGCCGCAGC
>NZ_JBAWAZ010000344.1:0-2944 GCF_049589555.1 Trichococcus sp. | reverse complement strand
TTTTCATCGAACAACTTGTTTCTGAAAAAGAACCGCTCTCCGAATGGAACATCAAGAACATCCATGCACTGGTTCTGAAGCAAATTGATAATCAAAATGCGGGGAAATATCGGAGCGAGAATGTGGTAATCAGTGGTGCAAAGCATATTCCGCCGAAACATTATCAAATAAGCGAATATATGCAAAAATTGATTGCCGAATATCAGAACGAATGGCTTGGGTATCACCCCGTTGTGCGGGCGACTTTACTGCATGGCGAATTCGTGAAAATTCACCCGTTCATTGACGGAAACGGTAGGACATCACGGTTATTGTTGAACTTTGAACTTATGAAATCCGGCTATCCACCAATCATCATCAAAAACGAAAACCGTGCTGACTATTATAAGGTGCTTGATCACGCCCACATGACCATGGATTACGGACCTTTCATAAAATTGGTAGCGGAACTCGTGATTGAGTCAGAAAAATTGTGGTTAATGGTTCTGGAATGACATAGCGGTTTTGTTCGAAAGGAAGTGAATGAAATGCCTGACAAATTAACAAATCTGGGATTCACGGACAGGTTCGCGCAGGAGGCGACCCTTTATCCGGACCTGCATCCGGCAAGAGTCATCGCGCAATACAAGGAATTGTATCGGGTTGCGACCGCTGAATCGGAGATGCTGGCCGAAATATCCGGGAAAATGCGCCATGCTGCAGTCGATATGTCGGACTATCCGGCAGTCGGCGACTTTGTGATGATCGACCGGAATGAGGGAAGCCAGGACCATGCCATCATCCACCAGACACTGACAAGGAAAAGCGTCTTTATCCGAAAAGCAGCCGGAAAAGCGCATGACGTCCAGGTTGTAGCTGCGAACATCGACATTGTCTTCATCTGCATGTCGCTCAACAATGACTTCAATCTGCGGAGGCTGGAACGCTACTTGGCGATTGCGTGGGACAGCGGTGCAACGCCGGTGATTGTGCTGACGAAAGCGGATCTGTGCGCGGATATCCCGGAAAAGCTGCGTGAAATTGAGACGATTGCTTTCGGGGTCGATGTGCTGGTCACGTCGAGCCTGAGCGAAGACGGATATACGGCCGTCCTGAAGTACATCACACTGGGCCAGACCGTTGTTTTCATCGGCTCATCCGGTGTGGGCAAGTCAACCTTGATCAACCGGATCCTTGGGGAAGACCTGAATAAGACGCTGGAAATCAGAAGAGATGACAAAGGTCGGCATGCGACCACAAATCGGGAGCTGTTCCTCATTCCTACGGGTGGTTGCATCATCGACACGCCGGGCATGCGCGAACTTGGATTGGAGAGCGCGAACTTGGCGAGAACGTTCATCGACATCGATGAATTGGCGGAAAAATGCAAATTCAAGGATTGCAAGCACGAAAACGAGCCGGGCTGCATGGTCAGGAAGGCGATAGAGGAGGGCACGCTGACCGAAGAGCGGCTGCAGAGCTACCTGAAGCTCAAGAAGGAAGCCAAGTATGAAGGCATGAATTCCAAACAGATCGAAAAAGAGAAAATCAGCACCATGTTTTCCGACTTCGGCGGCATCAAGAACGCTAAGAGGTACATCAAATCAAAAGATAAGGGCAAATAACAAATTGGAGGAATCAAAATGAAATTAGGAATCATCATTGAAACAAAGGAATACGAGAAATCCTGGAACGCCATGAGGTTCGCCGTGACCGCGAAGAAGACCGGACATGAAGTGAAAGTTTTCCTGATGGGCGAAGCCGTTGAAATCGAAAACATGACCCATGAAAAATATGATGTAGCCGCGCAAGTGCAAGCTTTCGATGAGCTTGACGGCGAAATATTGGCTTGCGGCACGTGCCTGAAGTCACGCAACATGGAAGGCTCGGATGTTTGCCCGATCAGCACCATGATCGATTGCGTCCAGATGGTCGAGTGGGCGGACAAGGTCGTTACTTTCTGAAAATAATTAGGCAAACTTAAGTAAGAACATACAAAAAGGCGAATCTGCATTTACCGATTTTTATCATAAATAAAAAGTTTTTTTGAAAAATGTACTTACAAAATGCTCGGAAAATCATTATAATATTAATTATAGAAATTTCAACGCGTATAATGGTTCAGCGTGAGATCACTTTTGTGATCTCACGCATTTTTTTTGCCTGAAATTTCGAAATAACAGAAATGGGGAAACAAAAGATGGAATTTTACATGAATTTACCAAGAAACAAAAAGGAGTTTGCGCTATTTTTAGCGATCATATCAATCATTTCCGTAAACACTATTGCACCATTGATCACTTTTTTTGAAATGGGATTCCGGATGGACGTATGGATGGATGTCTTGAAAGTGATCCCGCTGATTTGGTGCAGCGTCATCGCACTTGTCTTGATCACATACAAACCGGCTGAGTTGATGACCGGCAAGCTGGTCAAAGAAGGCGACAGCTTCAATGCGCATATCATTGTGAATATCCTGTGCACAGTTTTCTTGATGTCGATATTCATGACGGTAGTCGGCACATGGATCGGCAGCAGAAACGTCAGCATCGAACCGATCCGGACATTTTTCTACAAATGGCCTCGTAACTTCGCCATTTCGTTTGCGATAGAAGCGTTGGTCGCCCAACCGATTGCCAGAACAGTTTTGTTCAAGCTGCATCAGATTAAGGATGCGAAAGACAACAGTGAACTAGCAGCTTAACGGGATAAGAATGTCTGAATATAAGGGAAAAGTAACTTCTTCGTGGAGGTGCTTTTTTTACTTTTATGCTAATGAATTGATTGAGCAGCACTGGTTGATTTGGAAGCTATCGTAGTAGGATTGCTTGGAAAGTTCAAATCAATGACATCAAATGCAAGGGCTTAAGCATTTGATTACAGAAGTGGTAAAATGAATATATAAGAATCCACAGCTAAAATGAAGATTATAGGCAGCGACGAAATAATCATTCAAGTAGTTTAT
>NZ_JBAWAZ010000343.1:0-1619 GCF_049589555.1 Trichococcus sp. | reverse complement strand
ATTTCATCGATGTTATTGAAGAATTCTTCCAGTGAATTTCCTTCAGGTGCGATGTCGACATCATGGAAGCAGAAGAATTCAACATCAAGTTTTTCCAAAATTTCAAAGAAAGCTTCCACACGATTTTTTGCGGTTTCCATCGGAGTGGACCCTTCCCATGTGCGGATGTTCGTAGGGCTTCCGAAAGGATCGGAGCCGTCTTGCGTCATTGTGTGCCAGTATGCGACACCGAAACGCAAATGTTCCTTCATCGTTTTACCCATCACCACTTCTGACGGATTGTAATGGCGGAACGCCATTGGATTTTCTGTGGTAACGCCTTCATATTTGATTTTATCTACTGTTGAAAAATAACTCATTTCTTTTCCTCCTCAAAAATGGTATCTTATTGTTAACTTCTCTTTGGGTTAGTTCGCTCAACTAACTCATGAACATAATATAAACGATAATTTTTTAGTTGTCAAGCGCTTTCAGAAGATATATGATAGATAACGAAGGAAGAAGGAGTGGTTTTATTGATTCATAGCAAATATACGATCCGCGAAAACAACGAGGCAATCATTTTGAATGCCATCATCAGCCAGAAAGAAATTTCCCGCGCTGAATTATCCGTCCTTGCCGGTCTGAATAAGGCTTCCGTATCCGCAATCACCAAAAAACTGTTGGAAGACGAGTTGATCCATGAAGACCGGATCGGCGACGCAGCCAGAATCGGCGGCCGGAAGCCCATCATGCTCACTTTTAATGGAAAAGCTGCGCTTACCCTTTCCTTGGATGTTGCACCTAATTATGTAGAAGGGCTCATCGCCTACATTGATGGAAAGGTCCTTTATGAATCCGAAATCAGAGGCATCAAAGTTTCTTCGGACAATGTCCTCGCCTATATCACGGAAATGGTTGAAAAATTGACGCAACATGCTGTGGAAACGCCTCACGGCATCACGGGAGTCTGCGTTGCGATCCACGGGCTCGTCAATCAGGAAGAAATCATCTTTACGCCCAACTATACGTTGCAGAGCAATCTGAAGTCTCAATTAGAAGCAATTTATCCCTTTTATGTATATTTGGAAAATGAAGCGAATCTGGCGGCGCTCGGTGAATATACTTTTGGATCCATTTCGGACAGCGTTGTCAGCATGAGCATCCATACGGGCATCGGAGCCGGAATTGTCGAAAATGGGAAACTGAGGACCGGGAAAAAAGGTATAGCTGGTGAAATCGGCCACAGTATCCTCTACCCGGATGGCCGGAAATGCCCTTGCGGCAATGAAGGCTGCTTGGAACAATATGCTTCCCACCAGGCCATCTACAGTGAATTGGAACAGATGCTAGCGTTGCCGGACATCAATTCGTCCGTAGTGATCGAACGCTACAAAAAAGGCGATCCCGTTGTCCAAAAAACATTGCGGACCAATGCGCATTATTTGAGCATCGCCGTCAATAATCTGGCGGTGATCTACGAACCCGATCTGGTGGTGATCAACAGCTCCATTTATTCACAAATCCCTGAGTTGATCAGCATCCAAAAGGGGGATCTCAAAGGTAAATTATCGTGCGATACCAGTGTTGTCAGCAGCTCGCTCAAGCGAAAAGCGACCTTGTTCGGGGGTGTGGCCAAG
>NZ_JBAWAZ010000342.1:0-2409 GCF_049589555.1 Trichococcus sp. | reverse complement strand
ACAACTCTTTGTACATGGTGATTGTGTTGACCCACGCTTCATCGGTGAAGTTTGTGTCGCCTGTGTAGAGTTGGTTATCGAACTCCGCATTGTCGGGATACACTTGGTTGGCTGCGATCTGGTACATTCCGAATTGGATCATGTAGGAATCCTTGTCGCCCATCACGATCGGTGTGATTCCGGCTGCCTTCAGTTGTTCGCAGGCAGTCAGGAATTCTTGCCAATTTGTCGGAATCGCAATGTTGTTCTGCTCGAACAGATCTTTGTTGTACCAAGTTCCCAGTACCCCGACACTGCTTGACAAGGCGTAAGGTTTGCCTTCATAGGACATGTCAGCTTTCGCCTGATCGATCAAGCTATCCCAGTTTTCCAGATCAGAAAGATCTTCGATATAGCCGGCTTCTGCCATTTCTTCAACGGAACTTGCGCTGGCTTTTTTCGGTTGCACTAAAAACAGATCCGGAGATTGGCCGGTGGATAATTTACTTTTCAAAGCTGTGTAATACTGGTCATCCGGCAACAGCGTCGTTTCGACCGTATAGTCGGGATATTGTTTTTCGACCAACTCTTTGAATGATTCCAAAAATACTCCCTGCGAACCGTCCTTTACCCCGGAAGCCATTACCGTGATTGTTTTTTCGCCACTATCCGCCGCAGCAGAGTCATCAGTACTGCCGCCACCGTTCCCACAAGCAGCAAGCACACCCATTGATGCAATAGCCAAAGCCGACAAACGTAAAATCCTTTTCATTTTGATTCCTCCATTTCTTTTATAGTCCTATCATAATTTAGATTGAGTAATTTTTTTTCTTATTTCGTGGTATACTTTTTTTGGATAATGCACTAGGAGGTCTATACATGCAAATTAACAAACAACTCCGCCTGGCGATTTTTGTGATCGCAACAGCGTCTTTGCTGGTCGTAACGCTACTTTCCTTCGGGATGTACTATCATTTTTCTTCCCAGGATTTGGAAGCGAATACAAAAAATTCATTGAACCGGAGCGCCTCGATCGTCGAGGAGAAGATCAATGACATCGATATCCTCACCGAAAAGGTGCAATTTTTTTCGAAGAGTTCCTACGACTTGATGACGGACTTGCGGAAATACGCCAATAATGAGGAGGCTTATACGCCGGAGAATCTGTTCTATTCCTCCGAAGAGATCGAGGGTATTTTCCGTACCGTGATCTATCGGATGGACGACATCAATTTTATGGCCATCATATTGCCGAATGGCGAAACCATTTCTTATTCGAATACGCAAAAGGATTTTTCCTACGGATACGATCCGCTTGCGAGTGATTGGTACCGGGAAACGCTGGAGGCGAAAGGAAATCTGAACATTTCCGTGGCTGAGGAGGATCGGGCGATCATCAACGCCGGAGCCGATCCGACGCTCTTCTTTTCCAGGACCATCTATGATTTTTATTCAAAGGAGCTGCTCGGAACACTCGTCGTGAATTGCGAACCTGAATTTTTTGATTTTATTTCCAAAAATTTCCCGGATAAGGTCGTCGGATTCCAATTGAAGGAAACAAAAAATAACACGGTGCTCTACACAGCCACTTCCGATGAGCTGATCACCGACACGAGCAAGCTGGAGACCACGATCAATCTCAATCGCCAACCCATCCTGCTGGCGGTGACGATCGACAACAGCGAGTATGCGGAATTGTTCCAAACGCTGCTGCGGAACCTGTTCATCATTTTGGCTCTGCTCATGCTCGCCATTTACTTTACATCCACCCGCTTCTCGAACTTGTTCACAACGCCGATCGTCCGCTTGTCCACTCTGATGCGGAAAAAGCAGACGACGAATTATCATTTCCAAGCGAACGAGTACGAGAACAGAACCGACGAAATCGGCATCCTCTATCAGGAATACCGCAACATGCTGGAGACATTGGATGCGTTCCTGACCGATAAACTCAATTCCGAGCAGTCGCTTTTGAAATCGGAGCTGAACGTCTACAAGAACCAGATTGATTCGCATTTCCTGTACAATACGCTGGAATCGATCAACTCCTTGGCCGAAATCGAAGAAATCGAGGAAATCTCGGTCATGACGCTGTCTTTATCGAATATGTTCCGCTATGCCTCCAACGGCTTCATCAATGAGGCCACGGTAGCCGAAGAATTGCATAACGTCGAAGACTTCCTGCATATCCAGGAAATCCGTTACCAACATGAAATCAACTACCGATGTGACATTACCAGCGAGGCGGTCCTTGCTGCGACGGTGCCCAAAATCATCCTGCAGCCGTTGGTGGAAAATGCCATCTATCATGGAATGAACAAAGGCGGATTCGATGGGGAAATCAGGGTTTCCGCAGCAATCGTCGAAGAAGATCTGTATCTTTATGTATCCGACAACGGCATCGGAATGAGCGAGCAAACCCTCTACAAA
>NZ_JBAWAZ010000341.1:0-39799 GCF_049589555.1 Trichococcus sp. | reverse complement strand
AACAGAATCCTGTTTACGGATTGTGTTCATAATCAAGCTCATTAAGACGAGAACCATGAGTATTGAAATAATAAATTGGATTGTCAGCATTATTTGGCCCCTCTTTCCGGATTTTTTTTTACTACAGTTACAGAATATCAGGCCATTATGTGGCTCATATGAAGACGCCTAATCTCCATCTAATCCACACATTCGTTCAGTATATTTAGACTATCAATTTTTGGTTATTTTACTTTGAGGAGGAAACAAAATGAGCATGACTCATTACATGTCTTTATTAGCTTCAAATCAGCCCTGGAATCTGATCATCTTTATGGCCATCCCAGTGATCTGCGCGGAGACGCTGACGATTTCGGAATTTTTCATTATTTTCGACAGGGTAAAATCAGGTGGTTTGAGGACTTTGAACAAAATCGTCGGTATCTTTGCCGGCTTCTATTTTACGGGAATATTCTTCTACCTGTTGTTTAACGCAGTGATTCCATTGACCACCACAAATGGTTGGCATACGTGGGTCGACGTTGTGGCAGTGGGCTTCTATCTGAGCGGCGTACTGTTCCTTTTGCCGATCGCACTTATGGAAATCGGTGTCCTATTCCGGAATAAAACGGATGAAGAAAAAATGAAAATCCACTTTATGTTGGTCGGCGGCTGCTTCTTGGTCGTTGCCCACATTGCCATGATTTTCGGTATGGTGAATCCTGAAATCATCGACAGCATGTCCGTAATGCCGGGTATGACGAATTAGTCATACCCCTGTTAATTTGTATCCAAATACAAGTATATACGACAAAAAATCCGCAACCAGCTGTTTAAGTGATTGCGGATTTTTAAAAAATGTATTCGATTATCTGATCGACTCTAGCGATATCCTGAACAGGTAATCTGTCAGCAAATTCGATTTTTCTGGCGTGAAAATCCAAAGATTTGAGTTGGGAAATGACGATTTGACCTGTGACAACCATTTCTTTCGGCAACGTATACCGAGTAGGAATGTCTTTTATTGTCGAAGTTATTGGGCAAATAACCGCAAACAAGGTGGAACGATTAAATTCGTATCTTGAGACAACCAGTCCTGGCCGACGTTTTTTGATTTCATTTCCTGAAGATGGGTCAAAATTTACCCAGACGATATCGCCTTTCTTGGGGATGTACCTATCGGAAGCATTCATCAGAATAGTTCTCTCCCTTCAGGAGATAAATTATTCCACTCATCTTTTTCGTAAAAAGCTCCAGCTTCGGACAAAACAAAGGGATCATCAATTTTGGGAACCAATGTGATTGTCCCATCCGGTGAATAAATTACTATATATTCTTTATTGGGTTCCAATTTTTCGCCATTGTGAAGTGGCAGAGTTACAACTACGGAACTTCCCTGCAGTCTGGATTTTGTAATTAACATGTTTCTCACCTCTTATGAATAATTATACTCGATAACACTCAGTCACGCAAAGTGCACTTCGAATACGAGGACCTATTTGCCGCTCGATATCCATCCTACTGTCCAAGGTTACCGTGCGATAGCGCAAGCTTTCGGGGATGAAATGTCAGAATAGGAAGATAGATTCTTATTTTAAAACAAAAGAAAGACTGACCTGGGCATATTTGAAGCCTGAGTCAGTCTTTCTTGTTCTGGTCGGTATGCTACTGATAATCAAAATTTTTGGTTTATTCCACCAAAGTCCCGACAATCGGCAGCCCATCCAAAACGGAGGTGCCGTGCGGCGAATGGCTGATGGCGGTGGTGCAGTCGGTGCCCGCCTGTATTCCATAATGGCTCCCATTTTGCCATTTAGCTGCATTGGTGACATCGTAGACGATGCCGTCAATGGCTACATAGGCATCATTCCCGTTCTTTCCGTCATACTGCGATAATTCATCGAGGGTAAAGGTTATGGCAATTGCTTGGCTACTTGAAGCAACACCGCTGGACGACGATGCTGCTTCTGTTGATGAAACAACCGAACTCGCCGAAGCATTGTTGGTATTTGAGATAGTCTCCGCCTGTGTTGTTCCGCATGCCCCGAAAAGTAAGCCTGCACCAACTAAGAGGGTAATCATTTTTGCTTTATTATTTTTTTTCATTTTGTTTTCTCCTTTTTCTGGACTTTCGTCACTATTTACAATCCAAATGACTCGAAGTGGATTTTTTGTTTTGGAACATTTTTGGAAACCAACGTCGATTCAATGGTGTTCATGAATCCCTTGGGACCGCAAAGGATAAATTCGCTGGTGGCATAGGGAACTGCAGTGGATTTGAAAATGGCTTCGGTTTTTTCCGCATCCAAGTAACCGTTCTGGGTTGAATAAAAAGGGACGAAGGTGAAGTTTGGCAGGTCTTTCTGGAAAGAAGCCAATTCGGTTGCATAGGCAAGTTCATTCTCATTGCGCAAACTCCAGATGAGCACCGCTTTATTTTTGGCATTTTTTTGGCGCAGGCTTTCCAGGATGCCCAGCATAGGTGTGACGCCGACACCGCCGGCGAACAGAACAAGGCTCTTATCCGTGTTTTGGATGTCTTCCAGCGGTTGTCCCAAGCCGCCATAAGGACCTTCGACGGTCACTTTCGTCCCTGCCATGATGCGTTGGATCATGTGCGTATAGTCTCCGGAATCCTTGATCGATACGGTAAGGGCACGCGGATTTTCCGGTGCGGAAGTCAAAGAAAATGGGTGTTCCTCAAAACTATAGTTTCCATCCAGCACTCTTAAATAGATGAATTGTCCGGCTTTGTAATCAAAGAGCCTTCCATTTTCGGCTTCCATCGTCAAGCTGACGATCTGGTCGTTCTCGTTCACCACATCGGTTATGGTATAAATATTTTTCTTCAATAAAATAGGTCTTAGCAGCTTGTGGTACACATAGAAGCCCAAAGAAACGATGAAATACAGGGCGTACAACATAGTCAACGTCATATCGCCCCTGACAAAGTAGGCGATGGTGATGACATGCACAGATAGCGCGATGATGGCAACGATATTGAAATTATGCAGGAACTTCATGACGCTGTATTTGGAGAAGGCAAAATTTCCTAAGGCATCCTTCACCATTTTGATTATTTTGAATCTCCCTAGCCAGTTGGTCATGAAGAACACAGACAATACGGTCAGCAGCAGGAACAGCATGATGGCAAAATCCCCGAAGACAGTCGAAAATTCAAACTCACCCCAAGCGAAACTGGCCCATTCTTTATGCATCAGGCCAAGCGCCAAAGCGACGATGGCCATGATACCGTGGAAACGATGGAACTTATCCAGGCTGAAGTATTTTTCGATGAATTTGGGTCTTGCGGCCGTTATCAGTTCAGATAACAGCCACGTGTAGCTGACGATGCCGATAAAAGCAGGCGCTGCGATACTGAAACTTAGCCCTTTTAGCGAGATGAAAGCAATGGGTAAAGGGCTCAAAAAATAAATGGCGAGAATCATAAACTGGATTGCTTTTCTTTTCATGTGCGTTTCCTCCGATTTCTTATTTATACTTATTATAGATAAGGAGGGTTAGGATGGTATGAAGGTAAGCTGAAGATTAGCTGAAGATGCTATTTTTCATTCTGTGAGCAAACGGAAGCATGCTACAATAAAGCAAAGAGGTGAACGAAATGGACGGGAAAAAAACGCGCGTTTTGGTTGTGGATGACGAAAAGAGCATCCGTGATTTTTTGACGATGGGACTGGAAGACGAAGGATACAGCGTGGAAACGGCAAAAGACGGCTTGACGGCTCTGACGAAAATGCATGAGAAACCTTTCGATATCGTCATTTTGGATGTGATGATGCCGGGGATCGATGGCTATGAATGCTGCCGCATGCTGAAACAGAAATATGATGTTGTCGTCATCATGCTGACCGCGAAGGACCAAGCGGAAGATACGGTAAAAGGATTGAAAATTGGGGCAGATGATTATCTGGCCAAGCCATTCAGTTTTCTGGAGCTGCTGACTCGGATGGAGATCCGTTTGAATAGTCGTTTCCCGCAAAAGAATGCAGTCATCCGCAAGGGGCCCTTTTCGGTCGATGATGCCCGCCATGAGATTACGTTCGAGAATGAAAAGCTTGATCTGACCCCCACAGAGTACAAGCTACTGAGCTTGTTGTTCGATAACGTGAACATCGTCATTTCGAAGGAGACCATCATGAATCAGGTATGGGGCTATGATTATTTCAGCAGTTCAAATGTGGTGGAGGTTTATATCCGCAACTTAAGGGAAAAGCTGCAGGATACGGCGCACCGCTACATCAAAACCGAACGCGGATTCGGCTATAAATTGGATGTGGAAGGATGAAAATGAAAAGCTTAAACAAGCAACTGTTCCAGAGAAGCATGCAGTTGCTGTTGCTCTTTCTGGGGATAATCGGTTTTTTGCAGACAACCTTGATTTATCTATACACCGAAAACCAAAGGGAAATGGAAGTGGCGACCTATCTTGAGGCGCTCCAGCAAACACCCGATCTGCTCGGTGAAGAAGAGCCGTTGACTAAAGAAGCGTCGGAGCTTGCCGAGGATTTCGCTTCAGATGCGAACATCGTTTTTTATGCGAGCTCCGGAGAAAAGCAAATCATCCACACCAATCGACTATTTTTAAAAAATAAAGAGACAGCAGCATATACTGAGCCTGTATATTATGAAGGGAAAGCGATCGGGACGATAGAAATCATCTATTCCATCCACGAGTCGGTCGAGTTGATGCTTACGCAGCTGATTATTTATGTGATTGCCAGCATTGTCATCCTGTTGTTGGCTTGGCGGTTCTATAGGCGTATGTTGAGGAAAACGCTGGCTCCTTTAGATAGCGTCATTGCATCGGTTTCTGAGGTTTCCGTCGATAATCTTGATGAGCCGATAGTTATTGCAGATGCGCAAGCGGATATAGCCAAACTGGTAGATTCGACCAACGAGCTGAAAGTAAGGCTGCATGATTCCTTTCAAACTATCGAAGAGAACCAGCATAAATTGCAGCGATTTGTTTCCGATGCTTCTCATGAGTTAAAGACACCGCTGACGACAATCCAGGGTTATTCGGAAATTCTGTTGCGGGGAAAGCTGGATAATCCCGAAAAGATCCGCTATTCTCTGGAGAACATGCTTGATCAGACAAAACGCCTGACGTATATTGTGAACGAATTGCTGGAACTCTCAAAATTGGATCGGAAGGTGCAGATGGGGAAAACCGAACTGAATCTGAATGATGTTCTGCAGGACCTTTTCCCCCTGTTGAAGATGATCCAGGAAGGGCGGGAACTGAAGCTGACGATAGGCGGGATACCGAATGTTCTGATGAACCGCAAAAAAATAGAACAGGTCATTTTAAATATCGTACAGAATGCCATTTTCCATTCCGATTCGAAGACGCCAATCACAATCCGCACCTACCAAGAAAATGAAAAGGTCGTCTTGGCAATCACCGATTACGGTGAGGGCATTGCCGAGGAGCATCTGCCGCTTATCTTTGATCGCTTTTACCGTGTCGATACCGATCGTTCGCGCGAAAGCGGAGGGACGGGATTGGGTTTGGCTATCTGCCAAGACATTATGCATGCGCATAATGGGGAAATCGATGTGCAAAGCATGGTGGGAAAGGAAACGACATTCTTTATCCGGTTTCCTAAGATGAAGGAAAGCGTGTAATGTAAAAATGAAGAGTCTAAATCCCTAAATAAAATGGGAGTCCTTTTTTTGTTAGCAAAAGGGGCACGTGGATTTTTCTATTTCATAAAATTTGGAGTATGATTATGGCATAGATAATTGCTTTTTGCGCGCAATAGGAGGGATGAGCGATGACAGAACATACCCATGCACACAGCCATCCGGGCGGTTTTGGTGGCGTAAAAGGAAAAAATTTAATCATAACCATGGTCCTGAAGATTGTGCTGACAATTGCCGAAGTATTGGGAGGCTGGTTTTCCGGCAGCTTATCGCTGCTTTCCGATGCGCTCCACAATCTTAATGACGTATTGTCAATCATCATCAGTTGGTTTGCCGTCAAGATGGCAGCAAAAGAACACGATAAGAAAAACACTTTTGGCTACAGAAGAGCCACCATCATAGCCGCGGTCATCAACGCTACCCTACTTATCATCATGTCCCTTTTCCTTTTCAGGGAAGCCTATTTTAAATTCATTCAGCCTGAAAAAATAAACGCACTGCTGGTCATCGTGATCGCCGCAATCGGGATTGTCCTCAACGCAGTGGCCGTATATCTGCTGCATAAGAGTTCAGGAGATGACTTGAATATGCGGGCGGTATATCTGCATTTTTTGAGCGACGCCCTTTCTTCAGTCGGGGTAATGGTCGGCGGCATTGTCATCTATTACTTCGATGCTTATTGGATTGATCCCTTATTGACGGTGCTGATTGGTGTATACATCCTCAAGGAGAGCTATGAAATATTGAAAGAATCGGCGAATATCCTGATGCAGGGAACACCGAAAACGGTGGATATCGATGAAATAGCGGAGGAACTCGAAAAGATGGATGCGATAAAAAACATCCATCACGTCCACATTTGGGCACTGGATGAGCACACGCTCTTTTTTGAAGCCCACGTAAATCTGCAAAATGATATTTTGGTCAGTGAATTATCTGACGTCTATGAGAAGTTGGAACAGGTATTGAAAGGACGCTTCGGTGTGACCCACTTGACGATTCAGTTCGAATATAATTGTTGCGAGGATGTGGGCAGGGTACTCGATAAAGAATAAGCAACAACAGAATCAATGGAAAGGATGTCTTTCTGATGTTGGAGGAGAATAAAGCACTTGTTCGTGATTTCCTAATGAAATCGAACAAAGAAGGCAGAACGATTGTTGAATTTTGTGTTCCAAATTTTATGGCGCATATCGGTGCATCGCCAACAATGAATCTGCAAGAATTCCAGAAGTTTCAAACCAACTATTATGCGAGCTTCTCAGAAAGCCAGATTACGCTGGAAGATATGATTGCCGAAGGGGATAAGGTGGCATTCCGTGGGGTTGTGAGGGCTTTGCATACCGGGGAGTTCAACGGCATTCCGGCCAGCGGGAAATCAGTAGCCGTGCCAGTCATCGGGATGGCAAAGATAGTTGATGGAAAAATCGTGGAATGGTGGAACTCACCGGATCGCCTGAGCTGGATGCAGCAGATAGGCGCAGTCCACTGAGACTCAGGAGAAAATGTGAAGTCGATAGCTATTGGGGGCTTAGCGGCTCAAATAATGTTGGTTCAGAAAGAAAGCGGTGATGGATATGACGAAAGTCGAGCAGCACAGGGAAATATGCGAAAGGCTGAATCAGTTGTATGCGGCAAAAAACAGAGACTACGGGGATAGTTTTGGGGACAGCTTCCAGGAGTACGGGCTGATAATGCCGGCTGTCCGATTGGATGATAAACTGCACCGTTTCAAACAACTGATCAAGCAAGAGGCAGAGGTTAAAGATGAGAGTATCACAGACACGCTGATGGATTTGGCGAATTACGCAATCATGACCATCATCGAAATCGAGAACAAGGCATAATGCTGAGTACAATAGTATCAATTGCCTCAACAAAAAAGATAGACGAGACCAAAGCTTGGATGCCCTGGTCTCGTCTATCTTTTTTATATCGTTATGCTATTGATGAAGCGGGCAATCCTTGGATCGGTTGTGCTTTCGAAGAAGTCCTTGGTCGGACCGTCGAACCCGACTTTGCCGTCCTCCAGGAAGAGCATGCGGTCTGCTGCTTCCCTCGCGAAGTCAAGGTTGTGCGTCACGATGATCATGGACAGCTTTTCGGAGGCGAGTTCCTTCAGAACACGCAGCACTTCTGCCTCTAACTCGGGGTCAAGGGCGGATGTGGGTTCGTCGAACAGGACGAAATCCGGTTCCATGGCCAAGGCACGCGCTATGGCGACGCGCTGCTGTTGCCCGCCTGAAAGTTGGTCCGGGTAATGGTCCAGTTTGTCGGCCAAGCCCACTTTTGTCAGCAGGTTTTTGGCTCGGGCTGTCGCTTCCGTTTTGGAAAGTTTTAGGACCGTGATCGGGCCTTCGATGACATTTTCCAATACCGAAAGGTGCGGGAAGAGGTTGAAGCTCTGGAAAACCATCGCCGTTTCTTTGCGGATCGCCATCATCGTTTCCTTTGAAATTTTGGAGCTGAAATCGACCTCGAGATTGCCGTTCTTCAGGATGCCGCTTTCGGGCACTTCCAACAGGTTCAAGGTGCGGAGCAGGGTTGACTTGCCCGAACCGGATGGGCCGACGATAACCGTCGTTTCACCGGTTCTGAAAGTCAACGAGATGTCCTTGAGGGCATGAAAGTCACCGTAGGATTTTTGGATATTTTTGATTTCGATCATGTCGTCACGCCTTTTTCAGATATTTGGAAGTTCTGATTTCCAATTTGCCTTGGATCCAAGTCAATACTGTACTGATAAGGAGATAGATCACAGCCACTTCCATATACAGAATCAGCGGTTCATAGGTAACGGAAGCGAACTGCTGCCCGACCATCGTCATTTCGATGATTGTGATGCTGGATGCCAGCGAAGTCGATTTCACCAAAGAGATGAAGTCATTCATGACAGCCGGCAAGGCAATCCGGATGGTCTGCGGGAAGATGATCCTTTTCAGGACCTGTCCGTGCGTCATGCCCAAGGAGTCGGCCGCTTCCCATTGCCCTCTCGGGATGGACAGGATTGCGCCACGGATGGATTCGGCCGAATACGCTCCGCTGTTTAGGGCAAAAGTCAGAATAGCGGCGGTCCACGCATCCAGAGTGATGTTCAGCTTCGGCAAACCGAAAAAGACGATGAACAACTGGATCAAAAGCGGGGTGCCGCGGAATACCCAAACGTAGAACCAAGCCAGCCCTTTTAATATCTTGCTTTTCGAAATCCGCATGACTGCAGTAAGGACCGCCAGGACAAGTGACAAGGCAAAGGAGATCAGCGCCAAGGGGATGGTGACAGTAAATCCTGCTTCCAGAATTGGCCATAGGGCGTTTTCGATTATGGATAATGTGTGTTGCAAAATTTACTCACCAATCCTTTTTATTATTCGTTGGCTCCGACGCTGATGTCTTCACCTAGGTATTTTTCAAAGATTGCTTTGAAAGTGCCGTCTTCTGTGCGTGCTGCGATGATTTCGTTCAGTTTAGTCTGGAATTCTGTGTTTTCTTTTTGCAGGATGATGCCGACTTCATCACTTGTAGGCAGTTTTTCATCAATCAGTCTCAAAGTGGAGTCTGGATATTCCTCAAAGTAAGTCAAGAAAGTGATGTAATCATTGATTGTTCCGTCCGCGCGGCCTGAAGTGATCAATTCAACTGCTTGATTGAAGCCATCGACAGGAACGATTTCAGCACCTAAGTCGCGAGCGTTCTGTGCGTAATTACTTGTAGTGGATTGTGCTGATTTTTTGCCGCTGTAGTCTTCCAAAGTTTGGATGTCAGAGTCTGCGCTAACAGCCAATTGGCCATAGGACTCGAAATAAGCATCGGTGAAGTCATAAACCGCTTGTCGTTCTTCGGTAACGCCGACGTTGTTGATGACGATATCGTATTTATTGACGTCCAATCCGGCGATCAGGGAATCCCATTTCGTTTCGACAAAGACAGCTTCCACGCCCAAATCTTCTGCGATGACTTCCGCGATTTCTACTTCAAAACCGACCAAGTCGCCTGTTTCTGTGTCATGGTAGCTGAATGGCGGGTAAGTGCCTTCCACCCCGATGCGCAATTGTTTGTTTTCTTCGATCGTCTTTAAGACGTTTCCTGCCGTAGCGGTGCTGGTTGCTGTTGAGGCACTGTCCGAACTTGAATCAGTTGTTGTTGCGCCGCAAGCCGCCAAAGCCAAGCCTGCTGTACCTACGAATAAGATTTTTGATAATAGTTTCTTCATTATGATTCACTCCTGTTTTTGTATTTTTGATTTGTTGACGGTCCTTCGACCGGAAAAAACTCCCCCACGCGGTTGATGCTGGTGATGAGAGCCTGTAAACCGACACTTCCTTACTTTTTGTCGCTCGAAGGCATGAGGAAATCTTATCACCAGTGCATGTAAGAAGCAAACAGTTATAATCGAACAATATTGATAGGTAAAAACGATCACCTATAGCTTCAAAAAGATCCGGATTGTATGATTGCAGAAAATTTTATCGAGGATAAGTTTGACCGCTGATAAGAAGCTTATCGGTCCCCACGTGAATCGTGTATAATATAGGAAACAACAAGAGATTCGCTGACCAAGAGAGCGAATGGAACCAGGGGGAATTTGTATGACAGATGCATTGAAAAGATTGATCCAGGCAGCACAGCAACCGGAGGAAGCGGACCTGATCATCCAGAACGGAACAGTGGTGGATGTGTTTTCGCTGGAGACCTTTGAAGCGGACGTTGCGATCAAGGACGGATACATCGTCGGCATCGGCACGTACCCAAACGGAAAGCAAGTGGTGGATGCTTCAGGAAAGTATGTCATGCCGGGCTTTATCGACGGGCATATCCACATCGAATCGACGATGGTCACGCCTTCGGAATTTTCGCGTGCCCTCATCAAACACGGCGTGACGACCGTTGTGACCGATCCGCATGAAATCGCGAACGTCGCAGGAACAATCGGGATCGACTTCATGCTGGAGGACGCCGCCAACGCCGACATGGACATCCTGATGAAGCTGCCTTCGTGTGTGCCGGCAACGCCCTTCGAGCAGAACGGCGCAACGCTGACCGCGGATGATCTCCGGCCTTATTTGGCCCAGCCGAGCGTCATCGGCTTGGCGGAAGTGATGGATTATCCATCCGTATTGAATGCAAATCCGGATATGCTTGAGAAAATCCGCATGACGATCGAAGCAGGAATGATGGTTGATGGCCATGCGGCTGGTTTGCCGGATACTGCGTTGAATGTGTACAGCACAGCCGGGATCAGCAACGATCATGAGGCGGTGACTGCTGAAGAGGCGATTGCGCGGGTACGCAGGGGCATCCATGTATTGGTGCGTGAAGGCTCAGCTGCGAAAGATCTGTTGGCGCTGTTGCCGGCTATCAACGAAAGGAACAGCCGCCGTTTTTCATTCTGTACGGACGATAAGCATCTGGATGAACTGGCCGAAGAAGGAACCGTCAATTATGCCGCGCAGCTGGCGATTCAACAAGGGTTGGACCCGCTCATCGCCATCCAGATGGCTACGCTCAATAATGCGGTATGCCACGGAATCGAGGACAAAGGCGCCATCGCACCCGGTTACTTGGCTGATATCCTGATCACGGACAGCTTGGGGACCTTGCGCCCGGAAACGATCATCAAAGGCGGACGCTTGCTGGACCTAGATGCTTTAAGTAGTTTCCGTGCTGTTGTCCCACAGGCCGTCCGATCCTCGCTTCATTTGAAGAAAGTGACTAAAGACGATTTGCAGATCCCGCTTCAGAAAGACCAGAAAGCTTGGGTCATCGGCGTTGTGCCGGGCCGGATCATTACGGAGAAAATCGCAGCGGATGTGAAGACGGAAGACGGCTTCTTTGTTGCGGATCCAGAAAATGATCAAGTGAAGATGGTGGTGTGCGAACGGCATCACCAAACAGGCAGCATCGGTGCTGGCATCGTCAGCGGACTCGGTCTGAAACGGGGCGCAATCGCCTCGACTGTAGCCCATGATTCGCATAATCTGGTCGTTGCCGGTACGAACGATGAAGATATGCTGCTGGCGATCGAAGAGGCGGAACGCATGCAAGGCGGACTCGTCATCGTGGATGGCGGCAAGGTGCTGGCGTCAGTCCCGCTGCGGGTCGGTGGCATCATGTCGGAAAAACCTTACGAAGAAGTAATCAAGGAATTGCATCAGTTGCACGAGCAGTTGGCTACGTTGGCGGAGGAATCGCAGAACATTTTCATGATCCTTTCGTTCCTGTGCTTGCCGGTCATTCCGCGTCTGAAACTTACAGATAAAGGTTTGTTTGATGTGGATTCCTTCCAGCATATCGAAGTCGGGATTCCGATGTAAAACCATTCATTTCACTGTGGTCCGGAAAGGCGGTTGTTCTTTATGGCGATTTCATTCGGTGAATTCATTCAGTTGCTGCTGACCAGCCCGGCTATTGTGGTGACGGTGGCCTTGACGCTGGGCGTGGTTTTGGTGAACGGGTGGACGGATGCGCCGAATGCCATCGCCACCTGCGTCTCGACAAGAAGCATGACGCCGCGGAACGCCATCTTGATGGCGGCTGTGTTCAATTTTTTAGGCGTTTTTGCGATGACAGCGATCAATGCGAAAGTTGCCCAGACGATGGCGAAGATGGTTGATTTTGGCGGGAATACGGATGACGCGGTCGTGGCGCTGTGTGCGGCGCTCTTCGCGATTGTGGTATGGGCCACTGCAGCTTGGTATTTTGGCATTCCGACAAGCGAGAGCCATGCCTTGATCGCTGGGGTGTCAGGGGCTGCGATTGCGTTGCAGGGCGGCATCAGCGGCATCAATGGGGCGGAATGGATCAAGGTGCTGTATGGCTTGCTGCTTTCCACTGTTATGGGTTTATTTTTGGGCTTCCTTGTCGTGAAACTGGTCGGCGCGTTGTTCAAGGACATTGAGCGGCAAAGCACGACAACCTTCTTCCGCAACAGCCAGATCGCCGGTGCGGCGGCGATGGCCTTCATGCATGGGGCCCAGGACGGCCAGAAGTTCATCGGGATTTTCCTGTTGGGCATCGCTTTGTCTCAAGGAAATGCCGCGACCGATTTCGCGATCCCGGTCTGGTTGATGCTGTTGTGTTCCACGGTCATGGCCTTGGGGACAGCAATCGGCGGCGGGAAGATCATCAAGACGGTAGGGGTCAACATGGTGAAGCTGGAGACCTATCAAGGCTTCAGCGCTGATTTTGCCGGTGCATTGAGCCTCTTGACGGCATCGCTCTTGGGGCTGCCGGTGAGCACGACCCACACGAAGACAACGGCTATCATGGGAGTTGGCGCAGGCAGGCATTTGTCTAGCGTAAACTGGTTGACGGTCAAGGAAATGGTTTTTACTTGGGTATTGACGTTTCCAGGCTGCGGGCTTGTCGGTTATCTGATGGCCAAACTGTTCATTCGGATATTTTAGGGGGTTCCGGTTATGTTCAAAAAGAAGACTGAAAAGTTGGATTATTTCGATGAGTTCATCAAGCTTGCCGAATGGGGCGTCGAATCGGCGGAATTCCTGAAGCAGGTGCTGGCGGATTATCCGGGCGCTGATCTCAGCCGAAAATTGGACGAGATGCATGAAATCGAACACAACGCCGACCTCGCGAAATACAGGCTGATGCGCTATATGTACAACGATCTGTTGCCGCCTTTCGACAGGCAGGATGTGATTGCGCTGGTAACCAGTCTGGACCATGCCATCGACATGATAGAGGATGTCATGATCCACATTGAGATCTATCAACCGCAGAACATCACCCCGGAAATCAACCAATTCCTGGATCTGGTCGAAAAATCAGCCGAAGAACTGCTTACGGCGGTAAGGCTTTTGAAAACCTACAAGAAATCGCAAAAAGAGATACATGCAGTCATCGACCGGATCAATGCCTGTGAGAAGGAAGGCGATCTGCTGTACATCCACTCCATGCACGACCTTTATAAGAGCGATGCGGATGCCGTTAGCATCGTCATCCTGAGCAAAATCTATAAAACCCTGGAAGATTGCTGTGACGCCTTCAAGGACGTGACCAAATTTGTGGAAGAGATTGCATTGAAGTATGCCTAGACTGGCAGTAGTTTTATGCGTTTGAAAATGCAAGAAGGGGCTATCCATTCAGGATAGCCCCTTCTTTGCGATATGAAGTTCTGGTATGAGTTAGAGTTCGTAGCGAGATAGCCCGCCAAATCGTGTTTTGCGGGCTATCTCGTGTTGTCGGCGGGCGTTTTTCCCCGCCAGGATGGTTTTGGCGGTTTAACTGACTATGATTTGAACTGATTTTCCCCTCCAACACTGGTTTGGCGGGCTATTTCCAAGCATAAATGCAATTCCTATTCCGAAAGAACGAAGTCATTTATTCAGTGGGACAAGAAAGATTTTCATCCGTGTCTCTAGCATGCATACTGACGCCGTTCATAGAATGACCGTCTTCTGTGTGATGACGAAGATGAGTGGCATGGCTACGTACATACTGACCGTGGTTTTCATATGTCACCGTATCCATCATCGCTGCTTCTACGGGAGTTGCGACAGCAAAGGTGGTCAATGCAGTAAAAGAAATCAGGCCAATCATCAAATATTTTTTCTTCATGGGTAAGTTCTTCCTTCCTGTGTATAAACTGGCTATGTTTTACGAGACTGTTTCCGTGTTGTTGATCGGACAAAAGAAATGATCTGCAACGCAGGATCGCTTGATCCTTCTTCAGTATACTTAGGAAGTGTGTAGAACAGATGTAGATAAAAAAATATATTAAACCAATCGGAAGTTAGTTGAATTTTGCGCAATGCTATGACATAATATGTATGAAAATTAAATAACTTCTTTTATCACGAGAGATCGAGGGACTGGCCCGATGACATCTCAGCAACCGACCCACGCGCGAAAGCACGGGCACGGTGCTAAATCCTGCAGAGCAATCTGAGAGATAAGAAGAGCAAAGCGACATTCCCGACTCTTCTTGTTAAAAGAAGGGTTTTTTGTTTTCAAAAAAACAATCTGGAGGGAAAAATCATGACAATTACAAAAGAACAATTCGAGCGCTGCGAAAGAAGCTACGAAAGAATGGAAGCGGCAGGCGGACCAAAAAGCCAAAGCGAGGCCATGCTTTATCACCTGCACAAGCAACAAAAACAACAACTGGAGGATGTAAGACAGCTCGGTAAGGAACAGTTCCAGAGTGACATAATCGAAAAAATGTTGGAAGTACAGCAGCTTGAGCGCAGCATCGAAAAGCTGCAAGGACAGCTTCAGAATGAGAAGATTGCCTTGGAAAACATGACCAGAACACTGGCGTTGATGGGGGATGAACTGTAAAGGAATCGACCGGAGTTAGTGTGATCTCATTTTTTTGAGCGTGGACGGTGTGCAATAATTTCCTATGTGAATGAGTCGGGTTTCCGGGATGTGAAAGTCGAGTGGTTATGTCAATAGAACTCGAACTCGATGACAGCATCCTCGAATCCATTGGTACTCAAAAAAGAAGTCAGTAATACTTCAATTCTGTTGTCCGCTTCATCCAAAAAGCCCTGACTGATTTTTTCTTCTTCAAGTTGTTGTTTATTCACGTTTATTTCGTCAAAAATTACCTGGCTGGGATAATCAGAAAAAATATTGCCTTTGATATCTTCGACTCTTGTTTTTTCGGTCTCCACAACGTTATCGAGTATTTGGGATTTAGGGACTCTGACTAATAATTGTTTGGTTTCTTCGTTATAGGTTATCTGAAGTTTAGAAAGATCGGTCCCCGCTTTCAGATAGCCGGAATACTCAATAAGCTTGATGGCTTCTGCATAGTCAAAATCAAGATCACCGAAACCGAATAGTTCAAAACTCTTGTCTGTTCGGCTGATGATGACGTTGCTGTACTCATACTTTAGTGTCGTCCACTCTGACAGTTCCACTAGTTTTTCCTGAACTAAAGCTGTTTCGGAGCTCCTGTTCGTGCGGGTGGAAATCAAATCAGTTTCTGTAAATATAAAATATCCTGCCAGCCCAATAACCAATAAAAGTAGTATTTTTTTCATGACCAAATCTCCTCCTCGATAATCTTAACCCATCAGCGTTTACGCAAAGTGGGCGCGCTACGGTTCATGCAATGGATTTTCGATTGAACTAATTGACAATATTTTAACATATTTTTAAAAAATAATTTGTGATATTTGACAAATATTCATTTATTTCAGCGAATACTCTGTAGAATTATTGCTGTCAGGCGAGGGAAGGAGAAATGTTTATGGAAATGAAGATGAAGCGTATCTACGAGGCACCAGCAAAAGCGGACGGATTCCGGATCTTGGTCGATCGGCTGTGGCCGCGTGGCGTCAAGAAGGAAGTTGCGCAGTTGGATGCTTGGCTGAAGGACATCGCCCCTTCGCCGGATTTGCGTAAATGGTTCGACCACGATCTTGAAAAATTCGCCGTCTTTAAGGAACGCTACGAAGAAGAGTTGTTGACGAACGATAAGTCCGCTGCTGCCGTAGTAGAGATCCTGAAATAACTGGAAGCGAACGATACCACTTTGGTCTATGCCGCGCGGAGTCCGGAAATTAATCATGTTGTTGTGCTGAGGGATTTTATAGAGACACAGAGGAAATAGGCAGTTATTTGCGCTTGTGGGGGTGAAAGAACACCACTATCGTTGTTGGATATCGAAAAAGACGCTCATAAAATCAGGGCGTCTTTTTCGTTAGATCGCATTTAACCGAGGTAAGCTGCTTATCTCGGCTTTTGAAAAGGAAGAGTAAGTCGGACGGTCAACGAAACACTAAGCTGTCGCCTTTCATGGAGATAGCGCTGCGCAATCGACTGACATGAGTGCCTTATATCGGATTTAGGAAGAGAGTATTACTCATGCCCCAGTATTACGCGGTAATAATCATCGTCACCTTTGAAAATTAGTTTGATTTGCAGTTCCCTTTCGGAAAGTTCCGGATCAACAAAAGTATTCGTCTCGTCGGATACTTTTTCTTTAATGGCATCGAGGGAATCATAATAGGCCACGATGAACGGTTCGTGTTCTGCATCAAAATCGGCAATTTGTTCCAAAAAGGCAGTTTCGTTATCAATAACTTCTGTGCTCTCGCTTATTGAGGATTGGGTGACTTCGGTTTCAGGCGTTTTCTCCGCATCATTCGAACAGGCCATAGGCAATAATGCAACCGGAAGAGCTAAATATGCTTTCATTTTCAAGTTGATTCCTCCCATTTTCGAATCATTTCAATATTAAGTATAAACTAGTTATGCTTAATATTGAAATAATGTTAATAATAAGCAACAAAAAAGTTTGGAATAAATGAATACTTCCTAACGGTTATTGCTTGACTTAACCTTAACTTCAAGGAGTATGCTTTTTCTACAAGAGCGAGAATGCTGCTTTTGAATAAAAAAGCATAATGGAGGGAAAATAGATGGTACTAGCGAGAGCAAGAGCGGTCGACGGTCCGGACAAACCGTTCCGATTTGCTGAAATCA
This sequence comes from Trichococcus sp., assembly GCF_049589555.1. Classification (GTDB taxonomy): domain Bacteria; phylum Bacillota; class Bacilli; order Lactobacillales; family Aerococcaceae; genus Trichococcus. The sequence continues at coordinate 22,702 of NZ_JBAWAZ010000341.1, read as the reverse complement.
AGAGACGGGAATTGGATGAGCAGGACGTTCTGATCGAAATCAAATTTGCGGGTATCTGCCATTCGGATATCCATACAGCCCATGGTGAATGGGGACATGTGCACTATCCGCTCGTGCCTGGGCATGAAATCGCGGGATTGGTCACAGCGGTCGGACCCGGTGTGACGAAGTATCAAATCGGGGATCGCGTTGGCGTCGGCTGCATGGTCGATTCCTGCGGAGAATGCGAAAATTGTTTACGTGGCGAGGAACAGTACTGCCTCAATGGCAATGTTCCGACCTATGCCGGCGTCGACAAATACGGCGAACCGACACAGGGCGGCTACTCCACGCATATCGTCGTGACCGAAGATTTTGTTGTGCGTATTCCGGACAACATCGGACTGGATGCCGCAGCGCCGCTGTTGTGCGCCGGCATCACTACTTACTCGCCACTGAACCTCTGGCAGGCCGGCCCCGGCAAGAAAGTCGCCGTTATCGGACTGGGCGGATTGGGGCACATGGGAGTCAAAATCGCGCATGCGATGGGGGCTGAAGTTACCGTCCTTTCGCAAACGTTGAGCAAAAAAGAAGACGGTCTGAAGTTCGGGGCGCAGCATTATTACGCCACCAAGGATCCGGAAACATTCAAGGAATTGGCCGGCACTTTTGACCTGATCATCAATACGGTGAGCGCCGTTATCAACCTAGACGCTTACCTAGGCTTGTTGAAGCTCGATGGCACGCTGGTGAACGTCGGGGCTCCTGGAGAACCGTTGTCAGTGAATGTGATGTCCTTGATCGGGCACCGTCGTTCCTTTGCAGGTTCCATGATCGGCGGCATCCGCGAAACACAGGAAATGCTGGACTTCTGCTCCGAACACGGCATCGTTCCGAATATCGAAGTCATTTCCGCCGACCAGATCGACGAGGCCTATGAACGCGTACTGGCTTCCGACGTCAGATACCGTTTCGTGATCGACACCAGCACAATCTGAGAACTATCAATTTAATAAACAAACAAGATGTCCCCAGCTTTACTTAGGGGGCATTTTTTGGTTTTTTGCACGATCGGGCTGATTCGTTCAAATAGTTGTCGGAAAATGGCCATTGTGCTGATTGGATATGAAGTGGATAATGGGAGAAAAGAATGGAGGAGAAACGATGACGAGAGAGCATGGGGCAGATTATGATATCACGATGGGGAATATCCGCTATGCTGCACCACAACGGTATTACGGCACGCGGATTTTGTTCGTGACCAAAGGAAGGGCGAGCGTGTCCGTCAATGGGGAAATTTATGCTCTGGATGAAGGGGATATTCTCTTCATCAACCGGAATGACCACTATACTGTCCGGGGCAGCGAAAACAATATCCTCATTTGCCTGAGCATCCCCAGCCATTTCTTCGTGCTGAACTACCCGAATTACTTCCATTACTCCTTCGAATGTTTCTCGAAAGATTTGGATCCGGGGCGCGGGGATGTCGTAGCGCAGCTGCGCAGGCTGCTGGCTGAACTCGTGATCGTCCATTCCCGCCAGGAAGAAAGCAGCGTTTTGGAGGCCCGCAGTATCCTGTTTCAGACGATGCTGCTGGTGACCCGCTTCTTCAAAAAGGAGGAGCCGCATACCGGAGCAGGCGAAGCGAGCGATGAACGGATTGCCCGGATCATCCATACGATTGAACTCCGCTATGCGGAACCTTTGACGCTTGCGGAGATGGCGGAAAGCGAGTACTTGTCGTCTACCTATTTATCCCGGTACTTCAAGCAGACGACCGGAATGGGTTTTCTGCAGTATCTGAAGATGGTGCGGTTGAAGCACTGCGTGGAGGACTTGCTGCATACATCGGATAATTTGTTTCAAATTGCGGTGCGAAACGGCTTCTCGACAGCAAAGAATTTTACGGAAGCCTTCAAATCGCTCTACGATCAGACACCGGTGCAGTACCGGAAGGAACATAAACAAGAAAACAGCGAAGCGTTCGGAGCAGTGACCGCCAAAACGGAAGCCGGAAAGGAATGGGATTCGCCGGAAGCGCTGATGCAGTTGACCAAATTTTTGGAGGAGCCTCTGAATCCGCGCGCATTGCCGGACGAGGCGCCGGGTGAAGCATGCAAGATCGTTGTCGGAGACAGTGATGCCGAAAGACTATTGGCGCGCGAAAAGCATGTTGTGTTCATCGGGGAACTGAAGGAAATCCTAAACGAGCAGGTGAAGGAGCAAGTGCTTCTTGCCAAGCAGCGCCTTCGCGTCGATTTTGTAGGGGTGCGCAATCTGATCGGCGGATCCACTTTATTGCCGGAAGTCGAGACGGATGAGTTCGTATCCACCACACCGAAGTACGCCAACGCCGATTTGGCCATCCAGTACCTGAAGGAACTGGATATCAGCCTGTATTTGCGGATCACTTATAAAGAAGTCATCCACAATGAAGAGCGCTATTTCAGAGAACTTGAAGGGTTTCTGATCCACACACTGCAGGTATTCGGCAGGAAATTTGTTAACCAATGGAAAGTCGTTTTCTATGCGGAAAAAGAGACGGCCGTCCTGTCAACGGAATTGGAGCGTGTCTATTTAAGGCTGCATGAAGTGATCCGGAAATATGCCGTTCAGCTGAAAATCGGCACCTTCCTGCCTTTCAAAGAGGAGAAAGACAGTCTATCCTTGTCGCATCACTGGCAACTTCACCAATCCGACAGCATCGACTTCATCACCTATGATGCCGATCAGAACGAGGTCGTCGACTTTTCGGAAATCAGCGATGAAGACTTCCTGAATAGCCAAGGCTATATCCTGCGGAAAACGCAGAAGCTGAAACGTTTTCTGAAAAAGCACCAGATGCATCAGCCACTGTACCTGGAAAACTGGAACACGCTGACCGGAAATACGCGCTACACAAACGGGACTTTTTTCCGGGGTGCACTGATTTTGAGGACTATTTTGGATTTGGGTGCGGAAGTCGCGGGGGTCGGTTTCTGGCTGAACAGCGAACTACATGAGCTATACGGTGGGAACCACAACAAGGCTGTGGCGGGTTTGGAGCTGTTCCATTTCTTCAACGGCAAGCGGCCTGCTTTCTACACGCTGATGTTCAAGGAACGGATGACGGGTGAAGTGCGCGCTCAGGGAGAGCATTATGTGCTGACCGAAAACGAAGAGGGCTACCAACTGCTGCTTTTCAACGAAAAGCACTTCAATCCGCGCTACTCGGTCGATGAATTGTTCATGCGGAACCGCAGCAACGAACTGCATGTCCGGCTGATCGGCATGGAGCCCGGCGAATACCAAGTCCGGAAATACCGGTTCGACCAGCAAAATGGCGGTCTCTACACAAAGTGGGGGCAGCTGAACAGCAAACATGGCATCGACCTCGAGGTGATGGAATACATCGTCCAATCCTCCATGCCGACTCTGGAGCTCGAGGATGAACAGATAGAAAAGGATTGGTCCTTCTATGCTTCGATGAGCAGCAACGCGATCTTGTTCATCGAATTCCGCCGAGCGATTGGCTGAGCAGAACAATAATGAAGAAAAGGTTGTCTCCCACGAGACAACCTTTTTTTGTCGCCGGATACTTTCGGCTTGTCCGATTCATTCGGGTTATCGGACAACCTCCAGCACAACTGCTCTCTCGATGTCTGATTCTTTGGAGTTATCGGACATCTAGCGAGTCATACGACAATTGAAAGGGGTTTCGGACAAGAATCATCCGCATTAAATTGCTGTTCAACTGATTTCTGAAAATGCGAAGACAAAAATCAGGATGTTTTTCATAATAACGAGCCTTTTCTTATTTTTTTGTGGCGGTATACTAGCTGAGTGATTAAGAAACGTAGCATTAAACAACCAACAGGATAGTTACAAACAGTCAAAAATAAGGGAGCGCAAAAAAATGAACGAAGCGACCAAAAAGCAATTATTCAGCAAGTTAGCCGAGAAGCAGGAGCGTATGATCGAAATCTACCGCTACTTGCATGCCCATCCGGAATTGTCTTTCCAGGAGGAGAACACGGCCAAGTACATCGAAGCTTTTTATGCAGGGAAAGAGTGTGACATCCGCACCCATGTCGGCGGACTGGGCATTGTCGTGACCATCGACAGCGGCAAACCGGGAAAAACCGTCGCCATCCGCGCGGACTTCGATGCGTTGCCGATCCAAGAGGAAACCGGCTTACCATTTGCTTCAAAAACGCTGGGAGTCATGCATGCTTGCGGACATGACGCGCATACAGCCTACATGCTGACCCTGGCCGAAACATTAATAGAGATGAAGGAACAACTCGAAGGAAAGATTGTTGTGCTGCATCAGCCTGCCGAGGAAGTTCCACCGGGCGGAGCGATCGGCATGATCAAGGACGGCGCTTTGGAAGGCGTCGACACGGTATTCGGCATCCACGTGATGTCACAGATGGACAGCGGCAAAGTTTTCTACCGCGAAGGAAATGTTCAGACCGGCCGCGCCAATTTCCGCGTGAAGATCCAAGGTGTCGGCGGCCACGGTTCCTCGCCGCATAAAGCCAACGACGCTATCGTGGCGGCCAGCCATTTTGTCGTAGCCGTGCAATCCATCGTCAGCCGCCGTATGAATCCTTTCGATGTCGGATCAATCACGATCGGCAGCTTTGACGGCAAAGGCTCGTTCAACGTCATCAAAGATTCGGTCGTGTTGGAGGGTGATGTGCGCTCGATGTCGGAAGAGACACGCACGCTGATCGAAAAAGAAATTCGGGCGAAGTTGGACGGCATCTCGGCCATGTTCGATGTGACCTATGAATTGGATTATGAAAACGACTATCCAGTCCTGTTCAACGATCCGGAAATGACGGCTTTCGCAGCGTCGGCTCTGCAGGCTACCGACTTGCCGGGAGTAGCAGCCGTGGAACAGTGCGAAGCGCAGCCGCCTTCAGAAGATTTCGCTTATTATGCGAAGGAACGCCCGAGCGTCTTCTTGTATGTCGGAGCGGCTACGGAAGACGGTGAAGCTTATCCGCATCATCATCCGAAATTCCGGATCAATGAGGACAGTATGCTGATCGCAGCCGAAACAATGGGGACATTAGTGATTGATTACTTAAAAGGGAGCAGTGAAAAATAGTGGAAACACAATACAAAGGCAATAATAGACTTATTTTGGGGATTGTTTCAGGGGTTGTAACATTCTGGTTGTTTGCTCAAACAATGGTGAACATCGTACCGGCCATCCAAGCAGACTTGGGCATTTCATCCGGCATCTTGGGCATTGCCATCAGTTTGACATCTTTATTCTCAGGTATGTTTATGGTTGTTGCTGGTGGGCTTGCGGATAAACATGGCCGCGTAAAAGTAACGAATATCGGAATGATACTAAGCATCATCGGTTCACTGTGCTTAGTATTGGCAAATGGCCCAGCTTTGTTGATCATCGGTCGTATCATCCAAGGGCTATCTGCTGCGTGCATCATGCCGGCTACTTTGGCTTTAATGAAGACTTACTTCGATGGAGCTGAAAGACAACGTGCGTTGAGCTTCTGGTCAATCGGTTCTTGGGGCGGCTCAGGAATTTGTTCCTTCTTCGGCGGTTTAGTAGCCACTTACTTCGGCTGGCGTGCAATCTTCATCGTTTCGATTGTAGTTGCTGTTATTGGGCTTCTTTTGCTTAAAGAAACTCCAGAAAGCAAAGTTGAAGCAGTCGGCGAAAAGAAACCTTTTGATGTCGGCGGACTGATCACTTTCGTGATTGCTATGCTGACTTTCAATGTTTTTATCAGCCAAGGAAGAACTATGGGATGGACAAATCCTATTATCTTGGGATTGGCTGTGGCATTCGTCATTTCAGTGATCCTTTTTGTGAATATCGAAAAAAGACATGCAAACAGCTTCATCGACTTCTCTCTATTCAAAAACAAAGCTTACAGTGGTGCCACTTTGTCTAACTTCTTGTTGAATGCTTCTGCAGGCACAATGTTGGTTGCTAACACTTATGTTCAAGTTGGCCGTGGTTTCTCTTCTTTCCAATCCGGATTGCTGACGATCGGTTACTTGGTTTGCGTATTGAGCTCCATCCGTTTGGGTGAAAAAGCTTTGCAAAAATTCGGTTCCCGCAAGCCGATGGTGACCGGCTCGTTCATTGCGACCATCGGGATCGCTTTGATGGCCTTCACTTTTGTGCCGGGAATCTTTTACAATCTGCTTGTGTTCGTCGGCTATGCTTTGTACGGCTTCGGTTTGGGGATTTATGCCACACCTTCCACGGATACCGCAATTTCGAATGCTCCTGCTGATAAAATCGGCAGCGCGTCCGGCATCTACAAAATGGCCAGCTCTTTAGGCGGAGCAGTCGGGGTCGCACTTTCGTCCAGCCTTTTCAATGCTTTGGGAGCGCAAGGAAATATGGAAATGGCCGGTTCTGCCGGATTGATGCTAAATGTCGCTTTTGGGACGATTGCATTGGCTTCGATTTTGCTGACAGCTCCAAAAGCTGCTGCCCAAGTGGAAGCTACAGAATAAACAGGTTTGTGCAAACAGGCTAAAAAATGGAATGAAAAAGGATGCAAAGTTATGGCGACTTTGCATCCTTTTGCGTTATACTTTTTTCGAAACGCAATATTTTCAGAAAACTATTATCAGGGGGGATACAATTTTATGGAATTTATTTCAATTGTGGAAATTATCGGAACGATCGCCTTTGCGATGTCAGGGGCGTTGACCGCGATCGAGAAGGAGCTTGATTATTACGGGATCGGGATATTCGCGATCACGACATCAGTGGGCGGTGGTATCGTTAGGGATCTTCTGATTGATCGTCCTTTACCGGCATCGCTGGAAAATCCGCTCTATGCACTCATCAGCCTGCTTTCCGCCGGCTTCGTCATCCTTTTCTATGCGCACATCAGCAAATTGGCGAAGATGCTGCAATTTTTTGATGCGGTCGGACTCGGTGCGTTCACCGCCATCGGAGCAGAGGTGGCGGTGCGGACGGGCCTCTACCAGTGGTTCGTTGTGGTGACTTTGGCAGTCCTGACCGGAACCGGCGGCGGGCTTATCCGGGATGTTTTCGCGCGGGAGATCCCTTATGTATTCCGCAAAGAGGTCTACGCGATGGCTTCCATACTGGGTGCCATCCTATACATTATCGTGTTCCGCTTGGCCGGTAGCCAAATGGCGTTGTACAGCTGCTTTTTGGCAACGACTTTGATCAGGCTCTACTGCATGGAAAAGGATGTTCATCTGCTGAAAGTCGGAAAAGTCACACTTGAATAGTTCGATACATCGGAGGAAATAGCTATGACCATCAGTTACGATAAATTTGGATTAAAGGAAGTAATCAACGCTTCCGGTAGAATGACAATTAATGACGAAAATTGTTCAGCGATTACAAGGAATTTTAGGGGATAAGAAAGAGTAATTTCCACTGCTGTGACCCGTGAGTTCTTACACCACCTACATGGGCTTACGTTGATGACTGCAAATTTTAATAGGAATTATGATAGGCCGTCTCCTTGCGAGGCGGCTTTAATTTTTTTGGGGGATTATTTAAGTGTGGAAAAGATGGATACTTTGATGTTGTCCATGTTTTTTGTTTATAGTGGTTTCGGAAAGATGGATAAAGATTCGTTATCCATGTTAATGGTCCGATCGGGAGCCAAAAGCATGGATAACAATTTTATATCCATCTTTTTGGTGTGCGCGCGATTCCAAAAACAGGGATAACCGGCAGTTATTCATGCTTTCTTAAATTTGACGTAGCCAGTGTGCTCCTGAATAGATTCGCAACAGCTCTGTAAGATCGAGCGCTGGAAAATGAAAGCGCTCCAAAACCACTTGACACTTCTTTGTTGTGGGGTTATAATTCATTTAGTTAATATTTAGTAAAATTATCAAGTAAACATTTATCAAAAACAAAAAGGAGCGGATGAAGATGGAATTGACAGGGTTGAAGCAAAAATTTGAGGAACTATTCGGCAAAGAGGACTACACAGCATTTTTCGCACCGGGACGGATCAATCTGATCGGCGAGCACACGGATTACAACGGTGGGAATGTCTTCCCTTGCGCCATCACACTGGGAACTTACGCTATTGCGGCAAAAAACGATCTGAAGCAAGTCCGTCTTTACTCGGAAAACTTCCCGGAAGCCGGCGTCATCAGCTTCGACCTGGCTGATCTTGAACACAAAAAAGCGGACAGCTGGGCGAACTACCCGAAAGGTATGCTGCGTTATCTGAAAGAAGCCGGTCACGCCATCCCGGAAGGCATGGATATGGTCATCTTCGGAAATATCCCGAACGGCTCGGGTCTGTCCTCATCCGCATCCCTCGAACTGTTGATGGGTGTCGTTTTGGATAATCTCTTCGACCTGAATGCGGATCGGTTGGATCTCATCAAAACTGGCAAGCGCGTGGAGAACGAGTTCATCGGCGTGAACAGCGGCATCATGGATCAGTTTGCTGTCGGCATGGGCGAGGAAAACAAAGCGATTTTGTTGGACTGCAACACACTTGAATATGAAATGGTTCCCGTTGAATTGGGCAATCACGCAATCGTCATCATGAATACGAAAAAACGCCGTGAATTGGTCGATTCCAAATACAACGAACGCCGCAGCGAATGCGAAGAAGCGTTGGCGAAACTGCAAACTGTCGTATCGATCGGCAGCTTGGGCGAACTCGATGAAGAAACGTTCGAAAAGGCGAAAGCAGTTCTGGAGAGCGATGTCCTGTACCGCCGTGCACGTCATGCGGTAACAGAGAACCAGCGTACCTTGAAAGCCAAAGCGGCCTTGCAGGCTGGCGAATTGGAGGCATTCGGCCAGTTGATGAACCAGTCGCATATTTCTTTGCGGGACGACTATGAAGTGACCGGTATCGAATTGGACACATTGGTTCAAGCCGCATGGGATCAACCTGGTGTATTGGGAGCGCGCATGACCGGAGCAGGATTCGGCGGCTGCGCGATCGCCATTGTCCAAAAAGAAGCAATCCCGACTTTCATCGAAAATGTCGGTAAAACCTATGAAGCAGTGATCGGTTATCCGGCAGAATTCTACATCGCCGAAATCAGCGATGGCGCAAAACGATTATAAGGAGCGGTTGGCATGACGATAAATGAGACAGTTTATGCGATCGACCAAGCTATTGTCGATTTCGTGGAAACGGGCATCGCAAACGGCGAAACGGAAGCGATGGACAGGATTGCGCTGCGGAATCTGCTGTTGGCCATGATCGGAAAGGAAGACTTGGATACGCAGCTGGTGCCGTCGCAAGCTTTGCCGAAGCGCTTGGACCTGCTGGATCGCTTGGTGGATTGGGCGGTCGCAAATGGAAAAATCGCGGATTTCCAATATGCAAGGGAGACGCTGGAGGCGCAGATCATGTCTTTGATAACGCCGATGCCTTCCGTCATCAACAAACATTTCTGGGAAGTCTATGCAGAAAATCCGGAAGCAGCAACTGATTATTTCTATGAGCTCAGCCAGAACAATGATTACATCAAGACCCGCAGCATCGCCAAAAATATCGCGTTTCAGCATCGGACGGACTACGGTGAACTGGAAATCACAATAAACTTGTCCAAACCGGAGAAAGATCCGAAACAGATCGCTTTGGCGAAAAACGCACCTGCTTCCGCTTATCCAGCTTGCCAACTCTGCATGGAAAATGAAGGCTACGCCGGACGCATCGATCATCCGGCGCGCGCCAACCATCGCATCGTCCGCATGCCGTTGAACGATGAGAAGTGGGGGCTGCAGTATTCGCCTTATGCGTATTATGAGGAGCACTGCATCTTTTTGGCCGAGGATCACAAGCCGATGAAATTGGACAAGCATACTTTCGAGAAGTTGCTTGGGATCATCAAGCAATTCCCGCACTATTTTGTCGGGTCGAACGCGGACCTGCCGATCGTCGGCGGATCGATCTTGTCGCATGACCATTATCAAGGCGGCCGGCATACCTTCGCGATGGCGGAAGCATTGGTCGAACGGCCTTTTGAAATGAACCGATTTGCTTCGATTCAGGCAGGCATCGTCAAGTGGCCGATGTCCGTCATCCGGCTTGCCGGTAAAGATGCGCATGAATTGGCGGAGGCGGCGACCTTTATCCTGGACGCATGGCGAAGTTATTCGGATGAAGCGGTCGAAATCCTGCATGTCACAGAGGGCATTCCGCATAATACGATCACGCCGATTGCGCGTATGAAGGACGGATTGTTCGAACTGGATCTGGTTCTGCGGAACAACCGGACTTCGTCGGAATTCCCGGACGGTATTTTTCATCCGCATCCGGATGTACAGAACATCAAAAAAGAAAACATCGGCTTGATCGAAGTGATGGGGCTGGCGATTCTGCCTCCGCGTTTGAAGGATGAGTTGATTGAAATCGAAAATCATCTTAACGGAGAAACAGCTGAGATTGCTCCTTACCATCAGGAGTGGGTGGCAGGCTTGGTGGACAAAAAGGACCGGACTGGCGCTGATGCGGCGGAAGTGGTGCAGGAAGCTGTAAGCGAAGCCTTTTTGCGGGTGCTGGAGGATGCTGGTGTGTTCAAACGCACCCCTGAAGGACAGCAAGCGTTCCTTCGTTTCGTCGGACAGTTGCGTTGAACTTTTGAATGAAAGTGGAGGGATCATATGTCAGTATTAGTAACAGGCGGAGCCGGTTATATCGGCAGCCATACCGTAGTGGAATTATTGAAAGCAGGCCAAGAAGTGGTCATCGTCGACAACTATTCGAACAGCAAGCCGGAAGTGTTGAACCGGATCAAAACGATCACCGGCAAAGCACCGACTTTCTATGAAGTGGACGTGCTGAACCGCGAAGCCTTGGACACAGTCTTTTCAAAAGAGGATATCGACTCCGTCATCCATTTCGCGGGCTACAAAGCGGTGGGCGAATCCGTAGCAAAACCGATCGAATATTACCACAACAACATCACGAGCTCTTTGGTGCTGTGCGACGTAATGCGCAGCCACGATGTGAAAAAAATCGTCTTCAGTTCCTCGGCGACGGTCTATGGTATGAACAACGTGTCACCGTTGACGGAGGACTTGCCGACGAGCGCAACGAACCCTTACGGCTACACGAAAGTCATGATCGAACAGATCCTGAAGGACGTGGCGGTTTCCGATTCCGAGTGGAGCATCGCCTTGCTGCGCTACTTCAACCCGATCGGTGCGCACGAATCCGGTCTGATCGGCGAAGATCCAACCGGCATCCCGAACAACCTGATGCCGTACATCACGCAAGTGGCGGTCGGAAAATTGCCGCGCTTGAGCGTTTTCGGGGACGACTACGACACACCGGACGGTACCGGTGTGCGCGACTACATCCACGTCGTCGACTTGGCGTTGGGCCACATCAAAGCCTTGGACAAAATCAAGGATACAAACGGCGTCGGTATCTACAACCTCGGTACTGGCATCGGCTACAGCGTGCTGGACTTGGTGCACAATTTCGAGGAAGCCAATGGCGTCGTGATCCCTTACGTAATCGTCGACAGACGCCCTGGTGATGTTGGGACCTGTTATTCGGATGCGACAAAAGCGAAGGAAGAACTGGGTTGGACAGCCCAGAAGACATTGGCCGATATGTGCCGCGATTCCTGGAATTGGCAGAATAAAAATCCGAACGGCTACGAATAAAAAAATTGATACATTCCAAAAAAACATCCCCAAAAGTTATCAGCTTTTGGGGATGTTTTTTCGCACTTCCGAGGGCAAACAGTGGAATCTGTTCTTATAGCACGTATAAAAATAGGTCTTGTTCGAGAAGCCGACTTCGGTCAGGATCGTCTGGATCGGGATTTCGGTGGATTCGATGAGCAAGTTGGCCTTCAGCAGCCGCTTTTCGTTCAGCAGTTCCGTGAACGTCTGGCCGCTGCGTTTTTTGATCATGTTGCTCAAGTAGTTTTTGTTGAAGTTCAGTCGTTTGGATGCCGCGTCCAAGGTCAGCGTCGTGAACTCGGCATCAATCAGTTGGAGGACCTCGTAAAAGGGGTCCTTTTTGCTGAACGTTTCGCTGTATTCATGCGGCAGCGAGCGCGCCAACTCATAAATCAGGATCGGCAAATAACTGCTGATGATCTTGCTGGAAAAGACTTTCGGGAAGAAATATTCATCGGCCATGTTGTTGATGATCTGCTTGATGTGTTCGTTCTGTTCGTTGCGGAACAGGATGAAATTCGCGGCGTGCGTGTCCAGTGGGTTGTTCGTCAGCAAAATTTTGTAGAGGATGCTGTCGTTGTGGTTCATGTTCATCAGCCAGTTGATCGAGATGCTCTTGTTGTTGAAGAGGATATTCAAAAGCAGATCGTCCTTCCCGAGCGCCTCGATGGAATGCTCGCTGCCGGTGTCCATCAGCAGGATGTCGCCTTCCTTTAACAGGTAAGGTACCCCGTTGATGATCTGGCGGCATTCGCCTTTCACGATGTAATTGAGCTCGAGGAATTGGTGCGAGTGCTCTGGGTAGGCGGCATAGCGGTTGTGTTTGCTGATGTAGATGTCCTTGTTTTCGAAAAACAGATGCTCCTTGATCTTGGGCACCCGGGTCGCCTCCCCCTCCAGTTCCGGCAGATCGGGCACAAATTTATGCCGCTTTTTCTGTTCCTTTTCGATGACAGATTCCTGTGATAACAGCGCAATCAGATCCATCCGATCACCTCCTGTATATTTGGTACTCACAACTCATTCAGTGACATTGTAGCATAAATCCAGAAGTTGTTTAATAGTAATGTAAACAATTACAAGGTGGAGGTGTGAAACAAGTAAATGAAGTACTACGCGATGATAGATATAGGCGCCTCCAGCGGGCGGATCATGCTGGCGGAAATAGATAATAAGCAATTGGCGTTGCAGGAAGTGCACCGTTTCAAAAATGGCTTCAGCCGCATCGACGGGTCCGACAGATGGGATATCGAAACCATTTTCCAGGAAATTCTGACGGGGCTATCGAAACTGAAGGCACTCGGCGTGACGGAATGCCATCTGGGGATCGATACGTGGGCGGTGGACTACTGCCTGATCGGAACGGACGGCCAACTGTTGCAGCTGCCGATCAGTTACCGGGACGAACGCACGAAAGATACGATGGAAAAAGTGGCGCAAGAGATCGACAAAGAGACAATCTACGCCAAAACGGGCATCCAATTCCTGAACTTCAATACTTTGTACCAACTGTATGAAGAGGACAAGGACTTGTTGGCCAGGACGGACAAAATTTTGATGATACCGGATTATCTGGCTTACCGGCTCACTGGGGAAATGGTCGGCGAAGTGACGAATGTGTCTTCTTCGCAGATGTTGAATCTCGAAACCGGGGAGTTCGATGCCGACCTGCTTGAACTTGTGGGCATCCCGAGAGAGAAGTTCCCGGAACTTTTTGTGCCAGGAACGAAAATCGGCGATGTGAAGGCTGATCTGACGGAAAGCTATGATTTGCCCAAAATCGAAGTGATCGCTGCGGCGACGCACGATACGGCATCCGCCATCGTCGGCGTGCCGGCGCTGGGCGGGAAATGGGCCTACCTCAGCAGCGGAACCTGGTCGTTGATCGGTGTTGAAAATGATGCTCCGATAAACGACGGTCCCGCCTACGAAGCGAACTTCACGAATGAGTGGGGCGCTTACGGTACCTATCGTTTCCTGAAGAACATCACGGGCATGTGGTTCGTGCAGGAAATTGCGCGCAACCTGGATTACCGACACTCCTACGGCGAAATGGCGCAGATGGCCTATGCAGTCGAACCATTCCTGCAGTATGTCGACCTGAACGATCCGCGCTTCCTCAATCCGGCAAATATGATCGCGGAAATCCAAGCCTATTGCCGCGAACGGGGTGAAATCGTTCCGGAAACGACCGGCGAATTGGTGATGTGCGTATACAGCAATCTGGCCTTGGCCTACGCGCATGAACTGAAGAAAGTCGAATCATTAACGAAGGAAACGATTGACGTGTTGCACATCGTCGGCGGCGGAGCGAATGTTAAATTGCTGAATCAGTTGACTGCCGATGTCACCGGTAAGTTGGTCGTTGCCGGACCTACCGAAGGCACCGCAATCGGCAACTTGCTTGTGCAGATGATCGCAACCGGTGAATTTGCTGACCTGGTGGAAGCCAGAAAATGGCTAAGAAGTCAGATCCATGTTGAAGAATACCCACCAAACCCGATCGCAGACCGGGAGCACTTAAAAAAATACGAAGAAAAGATTGGAGTATAGACAAATGACAAAACCTATTGAAGAAGCATACACTTTAGCGAAACAAAAATACGCCGCCATCGGTGTGGATACAGATGCAGTACTTGAAAAATTAAGCCAAATCAAGGTTTCCTTGCAATGCTGGCAAGGGGACGACGTATTGGGATTCATGTTCCCTGATCAAGCCTTGACCGGCGGGATTTCCGTCAGCGGCAACTACCCGGGCAAAGCAACGACGCCAGCGCAATTGCGTGCCGATTTGGATAAAGCCTTGAGCCTGATCCCTGGTAATCATAAAGTGAATCTGCATGCCATCTACGTGGATACGGACGAAAAAATCGACTTGGATCAGATCGAACCGAAGCACTACGAAAAATGGGTGCAATGGGCAAAAGAAAAAGGTCTTGGACTGGATTTCAACCCTACCTGCTTCTCCCATCCGAAATCAACGGACGGCACGTTGTCCAGCAATGACCCTGAAACACAAGCATTCTGGATCGAACACGTAAAACGCAGCCGCAAAGTGGCCGCTTACTTCGGCGAAGAACTGAACCAAACTTGCGTGAACAACATCTGGATCCCGGACGGCTACAAAGACAACCCAATCGACAAAATGTCGCCGCGTGTACGCCTGCGCGATGCGTTGGATCAATGTTTGAAAGAAAAATTCGATGATGCGCATATGCTGGACGCAGTCGAAGGCAAACTCTTCGGTATCGGTGCAGAAAGCTTCACGACCGGTTCCAACGATTTCTACCTATCCTACGCTTTGACAAGGGATATCCTGTGGACAATCGACGCTGGGCATTTCCATCCGACCGAGGATGTTTCCGATAAATTCACGGCCTTCCTGCCTTTCGGTAAAGGCTTGATGCTGCACGTGAGCCGTCCGATCCGTTGGGATTCCGATCATGTGGTCATCTTGGATGAAGCGACTACCCGCATCGGCGAAACATTGGTGCGCAACGACTTGTTGGACAAAACTTTCATCGGCATGGACTTCTTCGATGCAACGATCAACCGTGTCGCAGCCATGGTCATCGGCGCGCGCAGCACGGTGAAATCATTATTGTTGGGTATGTTGAGCCCAATCGAAACATTGAAGGATGCCGAAAGCACAGGCGACTTCACAACCCGTTTGGCTGTTACGGAAGAAATGAAATCTTATCCATTCGGCGCTGTCTGGGAATTCTATTGCCAACAACAAAATGTACCTGCAGGTACGGAATGGCTGACTGAAGTAAAAGACTACGAACAAAAAATTCTTACGGAACGCAAATAAGGGGGAAACCATCAAAATGAAAAACATTTTAGAAGCACCATTCATCAAAGAAGTCATGCTGTTGACGGACGTCATGTACAAATTTGGCTGGCACGAAAGAAACAGCGGCAACTTGTCCTACCTGCTGAAAGAAGAGGAAATTACGGAATATCTGGATCTGAACGAAGTGAAACGCAACATTCCGATCGCTTTCGACGGAAAAGCATTGGCTGGGAAATATTTCCTAGTCACAGGAACAGGGAAATTCTTCAAAAACGTCATTCATGACCCGGCTGATGTCTTGGGTATCCTGAAAGTAACTTCGGAAGGCAACAGTGTAGACCTGTTATGGGGCTATGAAAATGGAGCGGCTCCTACAAGCGAATTGCCTGCTCATTTGATGTCGCACATTGCGCGTCTGTCTGTCGATCCTGAAAACCGTGTCGTTTACCACTGCCACGCCACCAACCTGTTGGCGATGTCCTTCTCTTGCGAGTTGGATGAAAGAAGCTTCACGCGCATCCTTTGGAAAATGTGTACCGAATCATTGGTCGTGTTCCCTGAAGGCGTGGGAATCCTGCCTTGGTTGATGCCTGGAACGAACGAAATCGGCGAAGCGACTGCCAAGAAAATGAAGGAATACCGTCTGATCGTATGGCCGCACCACGGTTTGTACGCAGCCGGAAAAGATTTGGAAGAGTGTTTCGGTTTGGTGGAAACGGCTGAAAAATCAGCGACTGTCTACACACTTGTTCAATCACAAGGCGGCATCAGACAGGAAATCACTGATGAACAACTGAGCAATCTGGGCAAACGTTTCTCTGTAACCCCAAGAGCGGGCTACTTGAACATCTAATTATATCAAAAGGGGATAATTGAAAATGGCAACTTTTTATGTACCGGCAATAAACCTGATCGGAATAGGCTGCATCAAGGAATTGGGCAGCAATGTGAAGGAACTTGGCTACAAGAAAGCTTTGTTCGTAACGGATAACTTTTTGGCCAAAAGCGAAATGATCGACGTTGTTTTGGCAGAGTTGGACAATGCGGCAATCGACTATGTGATCTATGCGGATGTCGATCCGAACCCGACATGCAAAAACGTCAATGAAGGCGTGGCGATGGCACAAGCAGAAAACTGCGACTTCATCATTTCCTTCGGTGGCGGCTCTCCGCAGGATGCAGCGAGCGCCATCAGCATCATCCTGACGAACGGCGGCAAACCGCAGGACTACGAAGGTTTGCACAAATCCGCTAAAGCCGGCTTGCCGGTTGTGGCGATCAACACGACTGCCGGAACATCCGCTGAAATCACGATCAACTACGTCATCACCGATGAAGACCGCAAAGTGAAGATGGTTATGGTCGACAAAAACAGCTTGGCGAAGATTTCCGTGAACGATCCTGAATTGATGTTGACGATGCCGAAATCATTGACAGCCGCAACCGGGATGGACGCGTTGACGCATGCGATCGAATCGATGGTGACACCGGGCGCATACGCTGTTACGGAAGTATTGGCAGCCGGAGCGATTGAATTGATCCGCGAATACTTGCCGAAAGCTGTAGAAAACGGTACTGATCTGGATGCGCGCGATAAAATGGTCAATGCCATCTTCTTGGGCGGGATGGCCTTCAACAATGCTGGCCTGGGCTATGTGCATTCGATGGCTCACCAATTGGGTGCCGTCTACCACTTGCCGCACGGCGTCTGCTGCGCGATGTTGTTGCCGATCGTGGAAGCCGAAAATGCCAAATTTGCGCCTGAACGTTTCCGCAAAGTAGCGAAAGCATTAGGATTGGCAGTTACAGCTGACGTATCCGATCAAGCCTGCGCAGATTACACGGTCGAAGAAATCAAACGTTTGTCCAAAGTTGTTGGCATTCCAACATCATTGAATGAGCTGGGCATCAAGGAAGAGGAATTCGATTATGACTACTTGTCCAAAAATGCCATGATCGATGCCTGCGCACCAGGAAACCCATTCACTCCGACATTGGAAGAAACGATTGCGATGTACAAAAAATTGTTCCAATAATCCAAACCTGAGCTAAAAAAACAACTTTTTCAAAAAAATGCAGATAATCCGAATTTGTCCAAAAATAAGGTTATCCATAACAAAGAAGAGCCACCTCGATTTTTGAGATGGCTCTTCTTTGCTGTGCCAAAATACGGTTATAGAACTGGATGTTGGCTGTTGAGGAGGCTATGAATACTGAACAGCCGACAGAAGATCGAACTCTCGGCTAATCGCGCTGCAAAGCGCTCGGAACACCAGACCCAAGAGCGAGCTCCCGAGCGATTGAGCGGTTTCGGGGCATCAGTCTGCCAGAAACAGATTCAGTTCTTGGCAGGCATAATAGATGCCATCCCGCCACACTTCCCGTGTGACAAAATCGGCTTTGTCCTTCAGCTGATCGATGGCATTGCCCATGGCAACGGCGGTTCCCACCGCATCGAACATTTCCAGATCGTTTTGCTCATCTCCAAAAGCCAACGATGATTCCAGCGGCAAGTCAAGGATGTTCAGGAGCTGCTGGATCCCGCTGGCTTTCGATACGCCATGGGGCAGGATATCCAATGTTTTCGGTGTGGATTTGACGACTTTCAATTCCGTCAACCAACTGCTGATGCCCTCGATGTCATCGCTGTCGACCAGTATCTGCAGCACTTTCGACGGGTATTCCCCCGGCTTGAGAAAGCGGATCTCAACTCCACGGTCCAAGAGATTGTTTCGATCAGCCGAGCTGAAGATTCCATGAACGGTATCGTAGAATACATCAATCCCGCGTTGTTCGAATGTGGTGTAGATTTCCTCCACCACATCCTGTTCGATCCAATTCTGGTAGATGCTCTTGCCATTCAGGGTGATTTCCTGTCCATTCGAGGTGATCATGCTGTCGATGCCCAGCGTGGAAGCGAGATCCACGACTGCTTCTTTGTGGCGCCCTGAAGCGATCACGGGAATAATTCCTGCTCGCCGGATCTTATGGATGGCGTCTTTTGTGGATTCGGGTATGCCATCATTCATGTTGACTTTGTGATTGCTGGAATCGATCAAGGTGCCATCGATATCAAAAAAAGCGATCTGATACTTTGTCATAAGTAGTCTCCTTTGGTTGGATCGTATTTTTAATAGGCAGTATGTGTGTACTTTTATTATAGGCTGATTGTGGGGTTTGAGAAGGATTTCGTTGGAGGTGGGGAAAAAGTACCATTGATTTCGTGCGAAAACAAGCCTGTTCCGGACATAATGTTCAAACCAGATAAGTTGCTGGTGCATCCAGCATTCGCATCTGTTTGTGAACGTAGGCTTCGCCGAAGTTCGGCGCACATTTCTGGTCCTGTCCTCCGGTGAGCACGGCCTCGACGGAGGACAGCTCGACGAGAGTGAGGCTTCTGCCGTCGAAGCTAGTGTTGACCGGAGCAGAGCGAACCGCAGCCGGCTCAACTCCGACCAACCTGTATTTTCCCATCTGCTCTTATAGTGAAAATCTATAACTGTGTATATTTATTAAGTGTTATCCTATATCCGTTTTCCATGGCATACTGGAGCAACCTTCTGATAGAAGCTGATCAGCAACTATCGGGACAGTCGTAAGACATCATGTTCGCAGTTTTCCCTGATGACTGGGAAGGGACTTGAGATAGCAGGAACCAAAAAAATGAAATGGAGGAATTCAAAATGAACAGTTCACTAATCGGTTTTCCAAGAGTAGGCAAAGGGCGCGAGTTGAAGTTCGCATCCGAAAAATATTTCAGAAAAGAAATTTCAGTAGAAGAGTTGGAGAAAGTCGCAAAGGGTCTTAAAATAATGCACTGGAATCTGCAGCAAGCAGCCGGCATCAGCCACATCCCTTCGAATGATTTTTCTTATTACGACAACTTGTTGGATGTGACTGTCTTGTTGAATGCTCTGCCAAACGGCTACAAACAGCTGGGGTTGAGCGAGCGCGATACTTATTTCGCGGCTGCGCGTGGCTATCAGGGCGAAGCCGGCGACGTCAAAGCGTTGGCGATGAAGAAATGGTTCAACACCAATTATCATTATTTGGTTCCTGAGCTGTCCGACGATACTGAAATCAAATTGGCGGGTGACAAGCCTTTTGCCGAGTATGAAGAAGCAAAAGAAATCGGCGTGTTGACGAAACCGGTCATCATCGGCGGATTCACTTTCCTGAAACTGGCCAAATACAAAGGCTCCAAAACAATAAATAATTTTGCCGACCAAGTGGCAGATGCCTATATCGCAATATTAAATCGGTTCAATGAGCAAGGCGTGGCGTGGGTGCAGTTCGATGAACCGAGCTTGGTCACCGATCTGTCCGAAGAGGATGTCGCGCTGTTCACTGCCATATACGAAAAAGTCTTGGCACATAAGGGTAACGTAAAAGTATTGCTGCAGACATACTTCGGGGATATCAGGGACAGTTACGAAGAAGTGATCGGGCTCGACTTCGATGGCATCGGCCTTGACTTCATCGAAGGCAAACAAACCGTGGAACTTTTGGAAAGACATGGTTTTCCGGCTGAAAAAACGCTGTTTGCCGGCATCCTGAACGGAAAAAACATCTGGAAGAGCGACTACAAAAAGGTCATCGACTTGGTCAATGGGCTGAAGAAATACAGCAACGACATCGTCATCAGCACTTCCTGTTCGCTGCTGCATGTTCCTTACACGTTGGAAAGTGAGACGAGCTTGCCGGCAGATGTATCCCGCTATTTCGCATTTGCGAAGGAGAAACTGCAGGAAATCAAGGAACTGACGGAATTGATCGGAACTTCCGGATATGAAGAGCAGGAAGCCTATCTTGCGAATCAGCAAGTCTTTTCAGCAGACCGGGTCTATGAAGACAAGCACGTGCAAGCATCCGTAGCAAGCTTGACGGAAAGAGATTTTGTCAGAAACGTTCCGAGAAAAAAACGCAGAGCGATCCAAAAGGAGAAACTGCAACTGGGTCTGTTGCCGACAACGACGATCGGTTCTTTCCCACAAACCAAGGAAGTCAAGCAGAACCGCAGCAAATACCGCAAAGGCGACATCAGCAGAGCCGAATACGATGAAAACATCAAAGGCTTCATCAAAGAATGCATCGATCTGCAGGAGGAACTGGGGCTGGATGTGCTGGTCCACGGCGAATCCGAGCGCAACGACATGGTTGAATTCTTCGGCGAAAACCTGGCGGGATACGTATTTACCGAAAAAGCCTGGGTACAGTCCTACGGAACAAGATGCGTCAAACCACCGATCATCTTCGGTGATATCCGACGCGAAAACCCAATTACCGTGTTCTATTCGGAATATGCGCAGAGTCTTTCCGACAAACCGGTCAAAGGGATGCTCACTGGTCCGGTGACGATCCTGAATTGGTCGTTTCCGCGTGAGGATATTTCGCTGAGGGAGATGGCTTTCCAGATCGGTCTGGCAATCCGTGAAGAGGTTCAGGACTTGGAAGCGGCGGGCATCAAGATCATCCAAATCGATGAAGCAGCTCTGAAGGAGAAGTTGCCGATCCGCAGAGAAGAATGGGCGAGCGAGTACCTTGATTGGGCGATTCCGGCATTCCGCCTTTGCCACAGTGGCGTGAGACCGGAAACGCAGGTGCATACGCATATGTGCTACAGCGAATTCGAGGAGATCGTACAGGATATCGATAACATGGATGCAGACGTCATTTCATTCGAAGCTTCCCGTTCCAAACTGACGATCATCGATGCCTTGAAGGCGAACCAATTCGAAACGGAAGTCGGACCTGGTGTTTACGACATCCACTCGCCGCGCGTGCCGAGTGTCGAAGAGATGGTGGCGGTATTGAAGAACGCGCTGACGAAGATAGACGAAGAAAACCTATGGATCAATCCGGATTGCGGACTGAAAACCAGAGGCATCAAAGAAACGAGAGAAAGCCTGGCCAATCTGGTTGCGGCGGCGAAAATCATCAAAGACGCAGTTTTGGTCTGAAAAGAGGTGAAGGCTGATGAAAATAGAATCCAAATTCCAAAAGAAAAAACCGGTGCTTTCCTTCGAAATTTTTCCACCGAAGCGCGATAAAGCGATCCAGAACATCGACGAGACACTGGCGATCCTTAGCGAACTGAACCCTGATTTCATCAGCGTCACTTTTGGCGCCGGCGGAAGCCATACGAATAACCAAACCGTTGAATTGGCAAAACGCATCAAACATCAATATGGGATCGATCCGCTGGTGCATCTGACTTGTCTGAATCATTCGAAATTCGAAATCTGCGAATTGTTGGAGGAATTGAGGGCTGCTGACATCTACAGCATCCTTGCTTTACGAGGGGATACAAACCCGGCAGTGGAAGCGAAAAAAGACTTCCGGTATGCCAGCGATCTGGTCAAATTCATCAGGCAATACGGTGATTTTTCCATCAGCGGCGCCTGTTATCCGGAATGCCACACGGAATCGAAAAACAAAGTCGAGGACATCGCCCATCTGAAAGAGAAGGTGGACAGCGGAGTGCAGCATCTGATCTCCCAGCTTTTTTTCGACAACAATGCCTTCTATTCCTTCCAGGAACATATCCAAATCGCGGGTATGCATGTGCCGGTCGAGGCGGGCATCATGCCAGTCATCAACAAGGCCCAGATTGAAAGGATGGTGACGCTCTGCGGGGCCTCTTTGCCGGAAAAGTTTTCCCGAGTGATGCACAAATACGAAGACAACAAAGAGGCTCTTTTCGATGCCGGTATGGCCTATGCGATCAATCAGATTGTTGATCTGCTGGCGCATGACGTGGACGGCATCCACATCTACACGATGAACAATCCAATCGTCGCAAAAAGGATCTGCGACGGCATCAAAAATCTGATTTGAATAAGAATTTCGTTTGGGTGTCGCTTATCAGATTAGGGCGGTGGCAGCATCAAATGCGCTCCTCCGGCGAGGGGGCCGGCGGCCGGAGTAGGTGCTTTCCTCCGGTGAGCACCCCTCTCAATGGAGTTGCGGTTCCCGGTAATAGCTGTCCTCCTGCGAGCGAATGTTGGCCACCGGAGCTGAGTTCGTGGACGGAGGCTGTCCTCCGTCGAACGAGGGCTCGACGGAGGTGAGAGTTTTGCGCACGCGTCAGCTCCGGCGAAGCCAACCCCGGCCGGAGTAGGTGCTTTCCTCCGGTGAGCGCCCCTCTCAACGGAGTTGCGGTTCCCGGTAATAGCTGTTCTCCTGCGAGCGAATGTTGGCCGGAGCTGAGTGCGCGGACGGAGGCTGTCCTCCGTCGAACGAGGGCTCGACGGAGGTGAGAGTTTTGCGCACGCGTTAGCTACGGC
>NZ_JBAWAZ010000340.1:0-2377 GCF_049589555.1 Trichococcus sp. | reverse complement strand
CGATTAGAACAGCTATCCATGGGGAACGCGTCACTTCCATGATGCGATCTGCGGAATCCCGGAAAGCATCGCTGAAAAATTCTTCGTCCGTTTTATTGTCATCATAGTAATAGGAATCGATGTAATCAAGCAGGACATCGCCGGCCTCGGTATCGATTACAGTGGCAGCCTGCGTGCCGACTACATAATAATCCATGTACATGCTGGACTGATATTCGAAGAATACCAACAGCAGATGGGCCTCGTCCACAAAAAGTTCGTCATATTTTTCGTTTGCGAAGCTTTCCAAATCCTCCATCGAAGGATTCGTCGATCCGTTGATGTCAGCTGTCAAGTATAGATAGGGTTGCACGCCGGTCTGCTCATAAAAATGCTTCATTCCCGATGTCAATTCAGAACGGTTTCCAATCCAACCGAGCGTGTCTGTGTAATAATCCGTTTCCGTAACGGAACCATCCGGAAGGGGCTCCCGTTCCACTGTAGATAGGGTGATTTCATTGTCTCCGCCAGACCCGGAAAGAGAAGATCCTGAATTGAAGGAGAAAATCAAACCGAAAACAATAGCCAGAATGATCACAACCAATGCGATCGTACCGCAACCTAAACCGCAGCCCGGAGCACCTCTAGGACCTCCACCAGAATAATTGGGACCACCGGAAGATGGCCCTCTGATAATGGGGCCGCTCCGGAAAATCGGACCACTTGAGCCTGAAGAACGGGGGATATTAAACCCGCCGCCTCCAAAAGATCCGCCACCTCGACCGCTTTTGCCGCTGCCGAAGGAACCTCCGCCAAAAGAACTGCCGCGACCACCGCTGCTGCGGCCACCGCCACCACGACTCCCGCCGAAAGAACCACCACCTCCCCGTGATCCGCCACCGCCTCCTCTTGCCATACATACACCTCCTTGAGTACTTGTTTTCCTCATCAAAGTCAATCTATCACAGTGCGTAAGCGCTGTCAATTTAAAGCCATTGGATAAATATGACAACACTTACAACCCTCAGAAAAAAACATGTCAGATTTTCTGACGGATAATGTAACAATACCATCGACAAAATCAGAAAGAAACGGTAAGATATTCTTACATAGAGTCAACAAATTGTGTTAATTGAACGCTAACTGCAGCAGAAACAACCTGTTGCGGGAAAATACGGAAGGGGTGGGCCAAGTGAAGTTGACCGAAGGAACAGAAATAGACGATTTTTTATTTTTGACGAAGAATGGGAATTGTGAAAGTTTCCGATCTCAGCTGAAACGCGATTTCACTGCGGTGATTTTCCTGAGACATCTGGGGTGCGGCATGAGTCAGCTGGATATGCTGAAATACCGCGATGCCTATCAATTCCTCAAAGACCAGGGGATCGAAATCATGATGGTGATACAAGGGACAGAAGCTGCTGTTGCCGAAAGAACGACGAAAATGAAAATCCCATATACCGTCATAGCGGATCCAGAGCAATCCTTGTATGAACACTTTGATATCCCTTCATCTGACTCCATGCGCGATCTTGTTTACGGTGTTTCCGAAGAAAAACTGCTGGAATTTGAATACTACGGGATCGAATGTCAACGTTTTGAGGGGAACGAACTGCAACTGCAGGCGACAATCGTTGTCGATAGAAGAGGGCAAGTTGTTTTGAGCCATTACTCCGAAAACATAAGCGACGTGCCATCTCCATCAGAATTGTACCAAATGCTGCAGGCTGCGCCTGTAAGAAGCTGAAAATAAAAAACAGAAGCGAATGCATCCATTTTCCGACAGAAGGAAAGGGCGCATCCGCTTTTTTGTTGCCTATTCTACAAATGGTATCATTCGTCCAATCAGCTCCCGTGGTGGTAAAATATAGATGTAAACGACATTCGAAACCTGTTTGGAGCGAGGAGTGAATGGTACTATGAAAAACGTAACAGTCAACAGATTGAAATTGGAGCAGTTTTTGCTGGTTCTGAAAGAAAGGGTGACTCCGGAGTACAAGAGTCAAACGGAACAAGATATCCTGACCTTCATGGAAGAAATCTTGACAGAGCAAAGAAAAAATGTGAATTATGATGATTTGATCAGGAAGGTTCAGTCCTATTCAGGTTGTAATCGAGCTTATCTGGAATCTGAGCTCGACATCCGTATGAACAAATTTACCCATGGTTCTTTAGCCGAGCTGGTCGTTAACAGCGTGGATACTGATGATTTTCTCACATTATTGGAAATCGAAAATCCTGTTGCTTCAGATCTGGAATTTCTTGAGGAAGTCAAAGAAAAGCTTTTTGAATATTTCGACTAACAACTATAATTGCTTGATCTGGCTTATCAGTGATTCGGGCGGGATTTAATCCCGTCCGAATCACTGATAACCCTATTTTTATTTCAGAACTATAC
>NZ_JBAWAZ010000339.1:0-2166 GCF_049589555.1 Trichococcus sp. | reverse complement strand
CCTTTCATTTATGCTATCTATTTGTTCCTAACCTTTTAGTTGAACTCTGAATCCCAGAACTCTCCGCCTAAGTTGCTCACCACACACGGACAAAAAGCGTCCGCTTTGTGGTGAGCCTCTTAGTGCTCGATTTCTACCCGGGATTCATCGTATCCTGTTATTTCCCTAAGCAGAACTGTGTGAAGAGTTGGGTGAGGAGTTCGTCTTGGACGCTGTCACCGGTGATTTCTCCGAGGAGGTCCCAGCAACGAGTAAAGTCGATCTGGACGAGGTCGATCGGCATACCCGATTCGATGCCGCTCAGCACTTCATCCAGCGAATCCATCGCATCATTCAGCAATGCGATATGGCGGACGTTGGATACATAGGTCGCATCCTTCTCGCCGGTTTCCCCGGAGAAGAACATCTTCGTGATCTGTTTTTCCAGTTGATCCAATCCACTTTCACTCAGCATCGATGTTTCGATGACTCTTTCAGGATCGCTCCAAGGCTCCAGATCAGCTGTCGTCATGTTCGCTTCCAGATCCATTTTGTTCATCAGGATAATGCGGTTCATGTCCTTCGTATCTTCCAGAAGCTGCTTGTCCTCTTCCGTCAGCCCTTCGTTCTGGTTGATCAGCAACAGAATCAGATCGGCTTCAGCCAAAGCTTTCCGGCTGCGTTCGACGCCGATTTTTTCCACGACGTCATCCGTTTCACGGATGCCCGCAGTGTCAATCAGCTTCAAGGGAACGCCTCTGACGTTTACGTATTCCTCGATCGTATCGCGGGTTGTGCCGGCGATGTCGGTCACGATGGCTTTCTCTTCGCGCAACAGGCGGTTCAGCAAACTGGATTTCCCTACGTTCGGGCGTCCGATGATGGCTGTCTGTAAACCTTCGCGCAGGATTTTTCCTTGCTTGGCGGTATCCAACAAGTGCTGGATGTGTCCGCGCACTTCAATGGTACGTTCCTTCAACAGCTTCGTCGTCACTTCCTCGACGTCATCGTATTCCGGGTAGTCGATATTCACTTCGACTTCAGCCAATGTGTTCAGGATAATCTGACGGATATCCCGGATCATACCGGACAATTTGCCGTCCAACTGATGTAGGGCCACATTCATGGCACGATCCGTTTTGGCACGGATTAAGTCCATGACCGCTTCGGCCTGCGACAAATCGATCCGGCCGTTCAGGAAGGCGCGCTTCGTAAATTCCCCGGGCTCCGCCATACGGGCGCCGTTCTGGAGAATTGTCTGCAGAATCCGGTTGACGCTCACGACACCGCCATGGCAGTTGATTTCCACGACATCTTCGCGGGTGAACGTCTTCGGTCCATGCATGACGGACACCATGACCTCGTCGATCATGTCGCCTGTGCGCGGATCATAAAGGTGACCGTAATTGATGGTGTGTGTGGCGACATCGACCAAGTGCTTCGTACCGGATCGGTATAAGGCATCGGCTATCTGGATTGCTTGATCTCCGCTCAAACGTACGATTCCGATGGCCCCTTCTCCAGGCGGCGTCGAAATGGCGGCGATGGTATCAAATTCATTTGTAATCATTCATTGTCGTCCTTTCTTGGTTGTTTCAGCGTACAAAAAAAGCGCCCACTCCTCCCCTTCGTTCAAGCGGGAGGAAAAGCACTTTGACTGCAGTTCACTTTGGATATTCTTTTCAGCTTACTTTAAATAGATTTCTAGCCGATTATACAAGCAATGCGGGCGCAATGCAAGCATTTAATGAACGGCTGTTTATTTCATCATGAGGTAGGCCGTACTCAACAAACCTCCGACCACCAACAGGATGATGATGTTACGGATGTATTTTTTCCTGTCTACCTGGACACGCAATTGGATATGCATCAAATCCATCAGACCCAACACAATGATCATCACCACACCCACAAATCCTACGATTAAAGTGATCATCGATGCGATGAACAACAACTCACTGATATTCACGGAAATCCTCCTCAAATAGTACGCTCGACTTCTAAAATAGTATAGCATAGCGTTTTGAGGAAGTGCTGCTTACCCGCCGGAATTATTTTGTCCGTTTTGTTGCAATTCAACCGATCTGCAAGGCGATTTTCCCCGTCTGTTCGGCATTTTCCAGCCGTTGGAATGCCTCCCTGAACTCCTCTGCCGGATAAACGGCATCCACTACCGGATGGAGATCA
>NZ_JBAWAZ010000338.1:0-2458 GCF_049589555.1 Trichococcus sp. | reverse complement strand
GAAGTCGATCAGTTGGGAGTGCCGATGTATTTCAGCAAGAATGCGCTGAAAGCTTTTCTGCATTACAAATGCGAATTGAACATCGGGCAATTCAAAGCGGATATCCGGATCGCTTTCGCGAAAAGCTATGCCCGTTTCTTGGCAGTCAAAGAAAATTATCTGAAAGTCAGCAGCAAAGATCTGCCGGATTACATCCGGGCGGGTCTGCTCAGCAATGCGGACCACCGTCAGATGTGGTCGAAATACGAAGGGACGAACCGACAGGCAATCCAATATCTTCCTTCTGACAATACCGTTCCGGAAGTGAACAGCGAGCCGAGCGAAAGCACCATTTATCGGGAAATGAATACACGCTACCGGGAATTGGAGCAGAAAAAAACCAGTGCGGATGAGATCCAAAAAGCGATGGAGCATGATCTGAAGACGTATTTCAAGTTGACTGGAGAAAAGGAACAACGCTTCTGCAACAAGGAAAATTTGATTGCGCTTGTGCCTGACAACATCATCAAGGAACTGGAAAAAATCCTCCGCCATGTCACGATCAAGACCGGCAAAGTGATGAGCGATAAGGTGTTCCAGATGATGGCGATCCATATCTACAACCTTGTGAAGCGAAGCCAACAGGATCATGTGCTGAAAAACGATATGCATGAAGCGATTATCGACAAATATCCGGAGATGTATGGTGTCGCGAAAGAATGTATGGCCATTTTGGAAGCGGACCTGAGTGTGCGCATTCCGGAAGAGGAAGCGAGTTACTTCATCATGTTCCTGACGCACGATGAGATGGATGCGATCGAAAGATTGGCGAAAGTACAGGTAATCGTGATTGCGCACGGATCAGGGATTGCGTCGGCACTTTGCGACACGGCGAACCAACTGCTGAACCATGAGGGTGCCATCGGGATCAATGCGCGCTTGGATGAGGAGCCCCAGCAAGTGTTCGAAAGGCTGGTCCGCTACATCAAAAACCATCAGATTACGGATGATATCCTGCTGCTGGTGGATATGGGCAGCCTGACGACTTTTGCGGGGGAATTGGAAAAACTATTCCCCTTGAAGGCGGAGTCCATCCCATTGGTGAGCACGATGCATGTCCTTGAGGCGAGCAGAAAAGCGATGATCGGCTGCAGTTTGCGTGAGGTCTACGTCGAAACCCTGAAGGTGAACGATTATATGGACATCTATCAGGACCGGAAGGCATTGGAACAGGTGCAGAAGCCGAAAGTGCGGCCGCAAGCCACCGATTCGTTCCATTTCAGACCGTTGGCGATCATTTCAATCTGCCTGACCGGTGAGGGGACGGCCGTAACGATACGTGACATCATCCGCAAGGAAATTTCCTTCGACGAGAAGGAAATCACGATCGTACCGATCAATCTCGTCGGCAAGGAGAGCATTTATGCGCGCCTTCAGGAATTGACGAAGGAATACGAGATCATCTGTGTCATCAGCACCTTTGCGATCAAAACGGAGTATCCGACCTTTGAACTGTATACGGTCATGAACCGGACGGGACTGCAAAGGATTCAGGACTGCATCGACGAAATCTATACGTATCGTTCGATTAAGGAAACAATCCTGAAGTATTACGACATGCCCGAAATAGAGGAGCTGCTGTCCAGCATTTATCGCTTCAACGATGAAGTGAACGAAATGATGAGCCCTTCCCTGTTCGTGAGCGATAAGATCGGCCTTTCCTTCCATATCATCGGCATGCTGCGCAAAATCAAGCGCAAGGAACAGATCCCGCATTTTGAAAAAGGGATGGTTTCGTTTCCGCAGGACAAATATATCGTTCCCAAAATCAAGAATCTTTTCCTGGATTATTTCCGAGAGCATCTGGAGATGATCAACGAGGACATGCTGAACCATGTCGCCTATGCTTACTTGGCCCGAAGTGTGTCCTACACAGCGAACGGCTGACACACAATTGCATAATTTTAAAAAATCTGTGTCGTTTTGGCGACACAGATTTTTTTGTTGCGCGATACGGTGCGGTTCATGTGTGTTGGTACGATTTTTGCATATAGATAAATGAAAGGATAAAGGACAGGAGGGATTCATTTGGAAGACGAGGAGAAAATCATCATGCAACTGATCATCCATGGGGGAGATGCCCGCGCGTACAGCATGAAAGCCATCCAAGCTGCCGAAAAGGGCGAGTTTATGGAAGCCGACAAACTGATGGGGGAGGCAAGGACTTCCTTGAACAAGGCGCATGATCTGCAAACTACGATCATCCAAGAAGAAATCAGAGGAAAACCGACCAACACTACGCTTCTGATGGTCCATGCACAGGATCATGTGATGAATGCCATGACCGTGAGGGATCTGGCGCAGCACCTGATCCAACTGAGGGAAGAAGTCCATTTGTTCCATACACAAAAAGTGAATCAGGAGGAGATTGCATGACACTATCGATTATGTTGGCCTGTGCGGGAGGTTTCTCGACCAG
>NZ_JBAWAZ010000337.1:0-2472 GCF_049589555.1 Trichococcus sp. | reverse complement strand
GTGCCTGTGGAAGATGTCGCAGTGGGCGATCGGCTGCTGATCAAGTCCGGCGGCAAAATCCCTGTCGACGGCATCATCGTGAAGGGTCAGGCGGCCATCAACGAGGCCGCTGTGACGGGCGAAGCGATCCCGGCCAACAAATCCTTGGATGACAAAGTCTTTTCGGGGACATTGGTGGACGAAGGCTTCATCGAAATGATCGCGGAAAAGGTCGGCGATGACACAACTTTCGCAAAAATCATCGAACTGGTCGAAGAGGCGCAGGAATCCAAATCCAAGGCCGAACGTTTCCTCGATGCCTTCGCCAACTTCTACACGCCTGCGATTGTGGTGCTCTCCGTCATCGTTTACGTTTGGACGCGTGACCTGCATCTTGCCATCACTTTCCTTGTGATCGCTTGCCCGGGAGCGCTCGTGATCGGCGCTCCGGTATCGAACGTCGCCGGCATCGGCAACGGCGCCAAATACGGCGTGCTGGTGAAAGGCGGCGAGGTCATGGATCGCTTCTCTAAAGTCGATACGCTCGTTTTCGACAAGACCGGCACGCTGACGAAAGGCAAACCGGAAGTGACCGACATCCATATCCTCGGCGCCATTGATCGCAGCGAACTCCTGCGCCTGACGGCCGTTGCGGAGCGCATTTCCGAACACCACCTCGGACAAACAATCGTGAAATACGCGCATCAACAAGGGCTTGAAATGTCTGTTGCGCCGAAAGATGCGGAAGTCATCAAAGGCCACGGATTGAAAGCGACAGTGGACGGCCACCGTCTCGTCGCCGGCAACCGCAAACTGATGGCCCAGTCCGGTATTCCAATCGATGAAGCAACAGAAAGCTACGCGATTGCACGCGAAAAAACCGGCAATACTGTCGTTTTCGCAGCCATTGACGGCACGCTTGCCGGGCTATTCTCCATTGCTGATCAGATCCGCGAAGACGCACCGCAGGCTCTGGCCGAAATGCGCCGCAACGGCATCAAACAGATCATCATGCTCACGGGGGACAACCGCCATACCGCCCAAGCGGTCGCGGAACAATTGGGACTGGACGCCTTCCATGCCGAGCTGTTGCCGGAGGACAAAGTGTGTTTCGTCAAACAACTGCAGGCAGATGGCGCTGTCGTGGCGATGGCCGGGGACGGCATCAACGATGCCCCTGCCATCGCGACCGCCGACATCGGCTTGGCCATGGGCGAAGGCGGGACCGACATCTCGATGGAGACGGCCGACGTTGTGCTGATGGCCGATAAGCTGATGCAGTTTTCCCATGCTTATTCGCTCTCAAAAGCAACCATGCGCAATATGAAACAGAACATCGCCATTGCGGTAGGTGTCGTGCTCTTCCTTTTGGCTGGCGTGCTGATGGGTTCCGTCCATCTCGCCAGCGGCATGTTCATCCATGAAGCCAGCATCCTGGCCGTCATCCTGAACGCCATGCGTTTGATCGGATTCAACCGTAAATCGAACGCCGCCCCAAGATAAAATTCGCATGCAGCCGTTGGATTGCGGTACAATTTAAGCAACCAAGACTGCATGTCCCGTACCGAAAAGGAGGAATTTGCCCAATGAACGAAACCCATAAACCGGCGCACAAGTGCAGCACAGGGTGCACCTGTAACTCGCAAATTTCCTGCATTTCGCTTGTGCCGATCTTCAATCACCTGGAGCCGGATCAGATGGACGAAATCATGTCCGTCACCCATCCGGCGACCTACAAAAAAGGCGAACTGCTCTACCGCCCCGGCGATGCATCGGATACGCTCTACATCCTCCATTCCGGCCTGATCCGGATCTACCGGTTGGCCGAATCCGGGAAAGAGCAGCTCGTGCGCTTCCTTTACCCGGGCGATTTCACAGGTGAGCTGGCCCTCTTCAACGAATCGAAGCACGAAGCCTATGCCGAAGCGGTGAAGGAGACCCAAGTCTGCCGGATGAAAAGGAGCGATCTGCAGCACTTTTTGTTGAAATACCCTGCCATCTCGCTGAAATTGCTGCAGGAATTCTCCAACCGTCTGGAAAAGTCGGAAAGGCAGACGACCTACGTGGCGACCGAAAAAATCGAAGCCCGTTTGGCCCTTTATCTTGCCGAACTGGCCACGAAGGACGGCGACACCATCACTTTGCCGATGTCGAAGAAAGATCTGGCTTCCTACCTCGGAACGACTCCGGAAACGATCAGCCGCAAGATGGGTTCGTTGGAGGACCACCATCTTATCAAACAACTGAACCACCGCGAAATCGTCATTCTAGATTTCGATGGCCTGCTGTTTTTATGAAACACTCCTGCCTTTCCGTCAATCGGAAAGGCTTTTTTGCCGGATCACAACCGTATTCCGCAAGCACGCTTTGTGGTAGAATAGGCTTACGAAAAAGGGAGGAAATTTTGATGACAGAAAAAATGAAGCAAGGGCTTTTGTTGACCTTTGCCACGGTTGTCGGCTTCGTGATCGGCTACCTGAATCCGGCGACTTC
>NZ_JBAWAZ010000336.1:0-2805 GCF_049589555.1 Trichococcus sp. | reverse complement strand
TTTCTGATTTGGCGGCGAGTAAACAACGACAAACGAAAGGCTGCCCCGATTTGAGGCAGCCTTTCCCTTATTCTTCAGTTGTTGGAGCTTCGTCGGCAGGCGGAGTTTCCTCTTCTGTTTCTGCGTCAGCGGGTGCCTCTTCATCTGCTGCTGTAGGCTCTTCCTCTGCATCAGCCGCATCGTCTGTAGCGTTGTTTCCGTTTGTTGCAGGGGCTGCATTGCGTTTCGATTCTGCTTCAGTCAAGTAATTTTTCCAAAAGTCTTCCAGGTCTTTTTCGGTAGCACCGGGTGAGAAGTCGTACGAAATTGTATTCGGTAAGGCATCAGCTTTGAACAAATCGGTCCTTGTGCTTCCGTTAAGGGTGACGGACAATCCGTTCGCAAACGAAACGGTTCCGGCCAATGTCCCGGTTGTTTCCAATACCGATTTTTCGACAATGCCTTCCGGTCTTTGGTGCGTTTGGTCGGTGCCGAGGATGTCCGGATTGATGCTGTAGATCTTATTGGCGATCTGGGACCAGTAATTCAGGTTTCGCCCGGTCGGAAGACCTTGATTGTTAGGGTCATAGAAGACATGTTCTCCCTTGTAATTATCATAACCCATCCAAGAACTAAGCGTGACGGTAGGGGTGCTGGCTATGAACCAGATGTCCCGGTTGGCTTCTGATGTCCCGGTCTTTCCGGCCCAATCGGCGCTGAAATTCAGATAATTGTTGATTGATCGGCCTGTGCCATCAGAGATGACGTCGCGCAGGATGTCCAAAGTCAGATAAGCGGTCTGTTCCGAGAATACTTCGGTCGTTTCCGCTTCATGCTGATAAACGACGTTTCCGTGTTTGTCCGTGATCGTTTCGATTAGATAAGGCGAAACGTGATCGCCCCCGGTTGCGAAGGTCGTGAAGGCACTTGTCTGTTCCAAAACGGTAGGGCCGTCATTCGTTGCTCCGATCGCTAAGGATGGATTGCCGTATTCCGATTCGTCAATCGAGGTGATGCCCATTTTTTCAAGGTATTGACCAGGATTCATCCCTTCGTCATTCATGGCGACATAGAGCTTGATCGTAGGGTTGTTTTTTGATTGGTAGAGCGCTTGGCGAGCAGTCATGTATGTATTGGAAATGGTGTCGCCGAAGTTTGTAGGCTCCCATAGTGTGCCATCAGGCTGTTTGATGCTGATTTTTGTATCAGGCACCATCGAAGCAGGGTAGATCAGGTTCTGTTCGATCGCCGGCGCGTAGACCAGCAATGGCTTGATTGTTGAACCAGGGGAGCGGTTGGTGCTGAACACATGATCCACTTGATTGACCGAGAAATCCCGGCCCCCGATGAACCCGATGATTTTACCGGTCTGGTTCTCGATAAGCGCACTGCCTGTTTGGGCAAGCTCGGTCACTTCCTGGGTGACCCCGTCTGCATCGACATAGGTGTCCACGAATGTACTTCCTAATGTGTGACCGTATTCGGCCGCAACTTCCTGCATGCCGTTGTAGATATCTTTGTCGATCGTGCTGTACACATTGTAGCCTGATAAGCGCAATGTGTTGTCCGCGTTCGCGTAATATTCGTTGTACAATTCGATGTCCGCTTCCAAATCCTCCAGTGTGAGGTCGTTACCGGCAGCAGCCTGTTGCATCAGCACAAGGATCGCCTCGCGTTCGACGGCTTGATAAAGGTAACTGTTCCTGTCCGCTTGCGTGGCGTGGGCGGCTATGAAATCCTGGGTGATGTCGTATGCGACGGCAGCATCATATTCTTCCTTGGTGATATAGCCTTCGCTGAGCATCCGGAAAAGCACAGTGTTCTTTCGGTTCAAGACTGCAGTCAAATCTTCCTTTCTTTCGCCATATTGTGTGAAAGGGGTATAGGTATAAGGGTTCTGCGGAATCCCCACCAGAAATGCCGCCTGAGCCAAGGAAACATCGGCTGCATGGACACCAAAAATGCCGTTCGCCGCTTCCTCTATGCCTGCGATATTAGAACCGCTGCTGTTTCGTCCGAATGGTGAAACGTTCAGGTAAGCCGTCAGTATTTCATCTTTCGTAAAGAAATTTTCGAGCCGCAGCGCCAATAAGATCTCATTGGCTTTGCGGGAAAAAGTCACTTCATTCGTCAATATCTGTTGTTTGACGAGCTGCTGCGTCAAGGTGGAACCGCCGCTTTGGCTGCCGAAGCCGGTCAGTTCAGTCACCAAAGCCCTCAAAATGGCTTTAGGTACAATCCCGTTATGCTCATAAAAATTTTCATCTTCTGTTGCGATGAGAGCTTCTTTGATGATCGGAGAGATGCTTTCCGATCCGACGGTGGTCCTGACCAAATCTGTGCGGATTTCCGAAATGGCTTCGGTATTTGCGTAGTACATAGTGGAGACGAGTTCGACATTGCCAATGTCTTCAGCCATGCTTTCGTATGTAGGGGCAGTCTCTTTCGAAATCAAATTAGCGAAATAACCCAGACCTGCGCCACCGCCAAAGATGCCCAACAGGACCATCAATAGAATGATTCCGGTAAAAATGTTCCGGACTACACCAAAAAAAACATTGAACCCGAAAGCTCCTTTTGAAAGAAGAGGCTTCATGTTTGTTTCTGTGTCCAGTTTCCGTTTCATTCTTCGCAAAGTCACTTTGCCTTGATCCATACGCTTGTGGGTCCTTTGCTCCCAAAGCAAGGCATTTTCCTTTGTTCTTGCAGCATTTTCTTTCGTGAAAATCCGCTGGAGGCTGCCATTTATCGTTTGTCCAAGACGTTTGAAAAATTCGCCTGTCTTTTTTAGCCATTTTTCTGCTTTATTTCCATCTGGATTGTTCA
>NZ_JBAWAZ010000335.1:0-2006 GCF_049589555.1 Trichococcus sp. | reverse complement strand
TGACGACTTCAGACGATTTTTCGACATCGACGAAACCATCTGCAGTCAACGGCAGGTAGACCAATTTGGCCTTCTTGCGTTTCGCCAACTGTTGCCAAGGAACCACGTTGGAGTGGTGCTCCATCGGCGTGATGTAGATTTCATCGCCCTCTTCGACGACCAGATCGCCGAAGCCGACAGCAACCCAGTTCAGGCCGGTCGTCGTGCCGCGGGTGAAGAGGACTTCCTTCGTCGAAGCGGCATTGATGAAACGGCGCAGCTTTTCGCGGGCGGCTTCATAGGCTGAAGTCGCGCGTTCCGCCAAAGTATGGACGCCGCGGTGGATATTGGCGTTGTCAAACTCATAGTAATGTTGGATGGCTTCCAGCACTTGTTTCGGTTTTTGTGAAGTGGCCGCGTTGTCCAGATAGATCAGCGGCTCGTCGTTCACGGTCTGGAAAAGGATCGGGAAGTCCTGTTTGATTTTTTTAGCATCGATCAAAGCTTCATCAACTTCCTTTCGATCATCTCTACCAGGCCTTCACGGATTTCTTTGACCGGGATGGCCGCGATGACCGTACCCAGGAATCCGCGGATGACCAGACGCTCTGCTTCTGCCTTAGGGATACCGCGGGAAAGGAGATAGAACATCTCTTCCGGGTCGACGCGTCCGACGCTGGCGGCATGGCCGGCTGTGACGTCGTTCTCGTCGATCAACAGGATCGGGTTCGCATCCCCTCTGGCGTTGTCGGACAGCATCAGGATGCGGCTTTCTTGCTGCGCATCAGCGCCCTTCGCGCCTTTGATGATGTGGCCGATGCCGTTGAAGGTCAAAGTCGAACGGTCCATGATGACCCCGTGCTGCAGGATATGGCCGATCGAGTGCTTGCCGTAGTTCGTGACGCGGGTATCGATGCCCTGCACTTGTCTGCCTGTGGAAACTGCAACGACTTTGATTTCGCTGTGGGAACCGTCGCCGATCAGGTCGGAATCGAAATCGGAGATGACATTGCCGTCATTCATGACGCCGATTGCCCAGTCGATGGAGGAATCCTTCAACAGGTGACCGCGGCGGTTGATGTAGACTGAAGTGTTTTCGCCCATGGTGTCGACTGCAGAGAATTTGACTTGCGCGCCGGTTTTCGTGATGACTTCGACGATGATGTTGGCGCTGTTCTTTTCGTTGCCTTCCGTTTCGTAGCGCTCCACGTATTTCACGGAGCTGTTCACGTCAGCGACCAAAAGCACGTGTTTGACGAAGCTTTCCTTTACGTGGGAATTCTGGATGAACAGAGCTTCCAACGGTTCTTCGATGACGACGTTCTTCGGCACATAAAGGAAGACGCCGCTGTTCATGAAGGCTGTGTGGAAAGCGGTGAAACGGTCTTCTTCCGGTTTCACGGCTGTCGTCATGTAATATTCTTGGACCAGTTCAGGATAATCCTGAGCGGCTGTATATAAATCAGTGAAAATGACGCCTTGATCGATCAGATGCTGTGGCAATTGCTCCATCAGCGTCACATTTCCGTATTGCACGATTTTCGGTGTGTCGCCCAAGTCGTATTGGAGACCTTGGCTGTTTACCAATTCCTCGCCGTATGCACCGGCAGAGATGGTTGTGTCAAGCAGCGGCCAGCGGTGGTAGCTGATGCGTTCCATCAATGGGAAAGCCTGCTCTTCGTATTTTTCCAGCCATTCCAAACGTTGGCTGCGCATCCATTCCGGTTCTTCCTTTTCAATCGAAAACAGGCGAACCGCATCCAACAAGGACGTTTTTTCTTCGTTCAGCATGTGACGTCCTCCTATTCTTCATCCAAGTGGATATCTAGACCTAATTCGTCGCGGATGCCGCGGTAGCCTTCCGCTTCCAGACGTTTCGCCAAGCTGGCGTCGCCGGATTTCACGATGCGGCCGTCCATCATGACATGGACGAATGTAGGGTGTACATAATTCAAGAGACGTTGGTAGTGGGTGATGATCAGGACGCCGAAGTCGGGACCGGACATCAGGTTCACGCCTTTGGAAAC
>NZ_JBAWAZ010000334.1:0-3347 GCF_049589555.1 Trichococcus sp. | reverse complement strand
CCTTTCCATGAGTAAGATGGAAA
This sequence comes from Trichococcus sp., assembly GCF_049589555.1. Lineage (GTDB taxonomy): Bacteria > Bacillota > Bacilli > Lactobacillales > Aerococcaceae > Trichococcus. The sequence continues at coordinate 3,324 of NZ_JBAWAZ010000334.1, read as the reverse complement.
ATTGCATTCTTCATATCATGCCGGCGTGGCGGAATTGGCAGACGCGCTGGACTCAAAATCCAGTGCCCGCGAGGGCGTGCCGGTTCGACCCCGGCCGCCGGTATACTGATGCATCAACGTTTTCGGACGTTTGATGCATCTTTTTTTTTGTTATTTTGGCTCTCTGTCAAATGGTATTGATGAGACATCCTTTGTATTGCGTAAGCTCTAGCGTGTTTATTCATATATAAATTTAGGAAACAGTATTATTCCAAAATATTATTTCATTTTTACCTAAAGGCCTATGTAATAAATATTTAATCGAAGCTATGTAAATGCTAAGTAAAGAATTTTTTTGCGCATTAAGTAAGTCGAGAAATAGCGGGTGTCTTAAACATGCTTACATCAAAAAAACTAGCATTTCCCAGTTGACAATAATGAGAAATAGATTATAATGAATTAAAATTACACTAATAAAATCTGTGATGAGAAGTAGTAGCCAATGGCGTTTAGTCAAAGCGAGTTTGGGGCAGTGAAAGCCAAACACTGTAGCTGTTGGTGAATGGATCTCTGAGACGTGATGCGAAAATTACAGTAGCAAAAACCGGGAGTCCGCCGTTAAAAGGACGGGGTATCGAGTAACATCCGTACCCGCAGAGCGAGTTTTGTACTGAGGTGGCAAACGAATGGAAACATTTCGTCCTTTTGAGGAGGAAGTGTTTTTTTGATTCTGTAGTATTAGCGCGAAAACAATGCATAGCCCTTTTTTTGGTGACGCATTGGGTCCTTGATTCCGTAAGGGAGACACGGAGCGCAAAGAACGACAGAGTCGAGCGTGAGTCAACAGTAGAGAACTAATATGGGTGGCACCGCGGCTACATCGTCCCATTATAGGGGATGTTGTGGCTTTTTTTGTACCCAAAATCCCCTGAAACAAGCAGAAATAGAGAAAAAATCTCATTAGGGGTGGATGAAATGTTTAATCTGACAGCAACAGAATTTGCAGCATCAAAAAAGCACAATAAGGTGTTTCCGGTACACTTGACGGTCAATGCGGACCAATTGACGCCCATCGGTATGTATTACAATCTCCAAGGGGAGCATAAGTTTTTGTTTGAGAGCGTCTTTTCGGAGCGGGAAATCGGGAGATACTCCTTCCTGGGTTCGAACCCTTACAAGAGCATCACGAGTATGGGCGAAGACGTGACAATCATCACCGACGGGAAAGCCGTGCACAAAAAAGGCAAGGTGCTCGATTTCGTAAAAGAGCATGTATCGATTCCCTATCTCAAGACCGATATCCCGTTGCCTTTTGTCGGCGGCGCGATCGGTTATGTCGGTTACGATGTCATCCGACAATACGAAAAGCTGCCGAATGTGAACCCGGATGAACTGCAGGCGCCTGAAGCCTACTTGATGTTCTACAAGCAATTCATCAGCTACGACCACTACCAGCACAAAATGACGCTCGTGCATAATGTTTTCCCGGAGGACACTGAGGATTACGAAACAATCACCGCCAATCTGGAAAAATTAGCCGAAACGATGAACCAGACGAACGGCATCCGACCTTTCCAAGAGGTGAATCCGAATCAAGAGCTTTCCTCAAACGTCAGCGAAGCGGAATTTTGTACGCTCGTCGAGAAGGCAAAAGAATACATCAAAGCCGGCGACATCTTTCAGGTTGTCCTCTCGCAACGGCTGAAAATCAAGTCCGAATCCGAACCTTTCGATATCTACAGAAGACTGCGCACTAAAAATCCATCGCCTTATCTTTTCTATATCGATCTGGGCGATTTCCAGGTGGTCGGTTCCTCTCCGGAAAGTCTGGTCACCGTTCAGGATGGCGAAGTCATGACGAATCCGATAGCCGGAACGCGCAGAAGAGGGAAGAACGAAGAGGAAGACAATGAGTTGAAGAAAGAGCTGCTTGCAGACGAGAAGGAACGGGCAGAACATGTGATGCTGGTGGATCTGGGAAGGAACGATATCGGCAGGATCAGCGAATTCGGCAGCGTCAAGTTGGATAAATTCATGGAAGTGGATATCTACTCCCACGTGATGCATATCGTTTCGAAAGTGACCGGCAAGTTGAAACCGGGTCTGACCTGCTTTGAAGCCTTGAGCGCTTGTCTGCCTGTAGGGACCGTTTCCGGTGCGCCGAAGATACGGGCGATGGGCATCATCGATGAATTGGAAAAAACGAAACGGGGCATCTATGCCGGTGCGGTTGGCTATTTCTCCTATAATGGCAACATGGACACGTGCATTGCCATCCGAACCATCATTCTGAAGGACGGCTTCGCCTACGTCCAAGCCGGCGCAGGGATTGTGCATGATTCCGTTCCGCAATCGGAATATACCGAGACACTCAACAAAGCAATGGCCTTGAAGGAGGTAATCTGAATGATTTTATTGATCGATAATTATGATTCCTTTACGTATAACCTCTACCAATACATCGGAGAAATCAATCCGGATGTGCTGGTCGTGCGCAATGATGCCTTGACGCTGGAGGAGATGAAGGCGATGGATCTGGACTGCATCATCCTTTCCCCAGGACCGGGAGTTCCGGAAGATGCCGGGATTTGCGTCGATGTGGTCAGGGAGTTTGCCGGCAAAGTGCCTTTGCTTGGAATCTGTCTTGGGCATCAGGCCATCGGGTATGCCTATGGCGGGAATGTCATCCGTGCAGAAACGCTGAAGCACGGCAAAACATCCATGGTCACGCATAATGGAGATCCACTTTTCCAAGGGATTGCTTCCCCTTTCGAGGTCATGCGTTACCATTCGCTGGTAGTCGAAGAAAAGAGCCTTCCCGATGAACTTGAAATACTCTCCAAAAGTGTCGATGATGGCGTCATCATGGCGATGAAGCACAAAGAGCATGCCGTCTACGGCCTGCAGTTCCATCCCGAGTCCATCTTCACCAAAGATGGTCAGACGCTTATCCGGAACTTTTTGGAAAACATCGCCAAAAAAGCAACATTGCCAGTGGAGTGATACGAACAGGCGTGAATAAGCGGGACAAATCCATCAGAGCATCCGGCTGCGGAAGTCGGATGCTTTTGTTGAAATGATATGGGTTTGGACCACTGACGCGCATGCCGGAGGGGGAACAATTATAACGTTTTCTAGGTCTGTGTCGAAAGATTTAAAAAAAATTAAAAAATCGTTGACAGCATTCGGCTGCGATGATAGTATATAGAAGTTGTCCTCCAGAATCGGCTTTGAAATGATTTGAAAAAATTGTTGACATGCGATTTAAAGCGTGATATTATATAAAAGTTGCTGATCCACGCATCTGCAAGCCGATATTGCTTCTGAAAAACTTTCAGAAAAGGC
>NZ_JBAWAZ010000333.1:0-5558 GCF_049589555.1 Trichococcus sp. | reverse complement strand
AACCAAATGGACCTACTTGGAACAGAAAGAATGGGAAACAATCGAGGACGACATTGCCGCACTTGAGGAAAAAGGGCAGACATTGCAAAGTGCAATGGCCGAAAATGCTTCGGACTTCGCACAGTTGACCCAATTGCAACAGGAACTGGACAACGCAGAAGCTGCGCTTGCCGAAAAATGGGAACGCTGGGAATACCTCAGCCAGTTCGCCAAAGATTAATGTACATAGGAGAACAAAGATGACAAAACAATATTTGGATTTAGCAAGAACCGTCCTGGAAACAGGCGCGACGAAACACGACCGTACCGGAACCGGCACGAAAAGCATCTTCGGACATCAAATGCGTTTCGACCTCGCTGAGGGCTTCCCGATCCTGACGACAAAGAAAGTCGCTTTCGGCCTCATCAAGAGCGAACTGTTGTGGTTCCTTAAGGGCGACACGAACATCAAATACTTGTTGGAAAACAACAACCACATCTGGGATGAGTGGGCATTCGAGCGCTATGTGAAATCAGCAGATTACGCTGGGCCGAATATGGATGACTTTGGTCACCGCGTCCTGAAGGAAGAAGGCTTCAAAGAAATCTATGCTGCCGAAATGGCCAAATTCCGGGAAGCAATTTTGACGGATGCAGCCTTTGCAGCCAAGCACGGCGAATTGGGCAACATTTATGGGTCCCAATGGCGCCGCTGGAAAACGACTCAAGGGGAATTCATCGATCAGATCAGTGATGTCATTGAAATGATCAAAACGAACCCTGATTCTAGAAGATTGATGGTTTCGGCCTGGAATCCGGAAGACGTCCCTTCGATGGCCTTGCCGCCTTGCCACACCTTGTTCCAATTTTATGTCACTGATGGGAAGCTCAGCTGCCAACTGTACCAAAGAAGCGCGGATATCTTTTTGGGGGTACCGTTCAACATAGCCAGCTACGCCTTGTTGACGCATCTGATCGCGAACGAAACGGGTCTTGAAGTAGGGGAATTCATCCACACCTTCGGGGATGCTCATCTTTATCTGAATCATATCGAACAGATCGAGCTGCAGCTTTCCAGGGAGACTTTCGCTTTGCCGAAGTTGGTGCTGAAGCATCCAGAGAAATCCATTTTTGAAATGGAAAAAGAAGATATCGTCCTGGAAGGCTACAAGAGCCATCCGGGCATCAAAGCACCGATCGCTGTATAATTACTGATTAGCATACCTAGGAAAAGGAGGTTGCCGCCATCAGGTTCCATCATAGTTCCTGAGAGATCCGGGCGTTGGCTCGGCTGCGCGGCAAAACATGAGATGATCGCATTACTATGGGCTGAAGACGACAACGGAATCATCGGAAAAGGCGGAACATTGCCTTGGCACCTGCCGAATGACCTGAAGTATTTCAAGGAAAAAACACTGAACCACAAAATCGTGATGGGCAGAAAAACGTTTGAGGGAATGGGGTCACGCCCGCTGCCGAGAAGGGAAAGCATCATCCTGACGAGGCAAACCGACTACAGCCATGCAGGTGTTACTGTCCTTCATGAAGTCAAGGAAGTATTGGCGCTGGATAATGAAGAGGAGACGCTATTCATCATCGGCGGCAGCGAGATTTTTGAGCTGTTCCTGCCTTTCGCGGATATCCTGTACCAGACCGTTATCCATGCCGACTTTGACGGGGACACTTATTTTCCGACAACAGACTGGAACGAGTGGGAATTAACCTCGTCAACCTCAGGCGTTGTCGACGACAAAAACCGCTACGAACATGAATTCAAAGTCTTCAAACGGGTGAATTAAGCAAAAAGGGCTGACTCCAATGAAAGAGTCAGCCCGCTTTTTGTATTTTTGGATTTTTTCAGACGTACAATAGGATACCGAAGTACATGAAAGCGGCGCCTGCCAGAACGAAGAGGTGCCAAATGACATGCATAAAGCCATATTTTTTGTTCGAGTAAAAAATAGTTCCCAAACTGTAACTCAAGCCGCCCAAACCGATGAGCACAATGCCGTTCAGGCCGAGTGTCTGGTACATCGGTTGAATGATGAACAGCGCCATCCATCCCATACCCAAGTACAAGAGGGTGGAAATCCCGTTAAATTTTCCGACGAAAAAGATCTTCAGGATAATGCCGATGATTGCGATTGCCCAAACGGCAATGAACAAGGCCCTGCTTTGGCCGTTACGGACCGCAATCAAACAAAACGGCGTGTACGTCCCTGCAATCAACAAATATATGGCTGCGTGATCGATGTAGCGGAAAATCTTTTGAAATCGGGTCATACTGAAACTGTGATAGAGCGTCGATGACAGAAAAAGCAAAATCATCGAAGCGCCGTAAATGGCATAAGCAACGACTTCTGTAATGTTTCCTGATTGGGACCCCTTCAAAATGAGCAAGACGCATCCTGCGATGCTAAGCAAGGTTCCGATTCCATGGGTTACGGCATTCAACACTTCGTTTACGATGATTTTGCGTCTGCCTTCTGTTTGCGGAAAAGTTGTCACTTTCATTCCTCCTTGTTGCCTGTCAGCAATTGTTTTTTGGCCAAAGAAAAAAACAGTCTCCAACAACGTCCTTCTGAATGCATTATAGCACATTAAATGGTAAGATTTAAGCAAATAACAGTATCTCTCCCACCTGGAAATGACAGAAAGCTTCATGGGAATATTTTGAAAGGGGCAAACAGAATGGGAACCGATCCACAAAGAAGTATGAAAAACAGTCCGAATCCATGGAAAATTGCTTTCATCAGCTTGTCGCTCATTCTGGTCATTGCGGCAGTTTGGTTGTTCTCGAAAATCACGATGGATCAACCCAGTCAATCTGTGGAAGATACGCAAGTCACTGCGCAATCAGAGGATCAGCTTTCGGTCGTCGGATTTTCCTTGAGCAATACCGAATTGGCTGTCATCGCCAATGAATATATGAAATCAGAGGAGAGCCTGACCGGGTATTCGGTGGAAATCACGGATGTGGTGACTTTAAAAGGTGAAACCGTGCTGCTGGGGCTTTCGATTCCGTTCAGTTTATCAGGGGAGCCGCATGCGACAACGGACGGCAATCTGCAGATGAAGGTGACGGGCATTTCCCTGGGCGGGTTGTCTTTGCCAAAAAAAGAAGCCTTGAGTCTGTTGGCTCAATTTTTGACATTGCCCGTATTCGTCAGCTTGGATGCGGACTCGGAAACGGTGCTGATGAACTTGGCCAGTATGGATCTTCCCAAAGAAAGTGCCATCCGTTTGCTTTCCATCGATAAAAAGACAAAAGAATATTCATTTGAAGTAAGCATACCAACAGAAAATTTGATAGAATAGAAAGAGGCCTAATTTATGAAACAATCTTTTTACCTTTTCATTCTCACGTATAGAGACCCATATAAAAAAGATGACAAAACTACATTCGCGAATCGGATTTCCGAGGATATCGGTTTTCCGAAGCAAATGACCGACTACCACGAACTTGCCGATTACCTGGAGTTGAGCGGAGAGTATACAGAGTTCATGTCCGTCTTTGATGAGTTATTTGACGTATACGTCGAGAGGAACAGAAATTAGAGAAAGAAAGAAGGAAATGAAATGAGTACACACATCTCAGCAAAACCTGGACAGATCGCGGAAACAGTGCTGTTGCCGGGCGACCCACTAAGAGCGAAGTACATTGCGGAGACTTATCTGGAGAACGTCGAACAGTACAATTCGGTCCGTAATATGTTCGGTTACACAGGGACATACAAAGGCAAACGCGTCTCTGTCCAAGGCACTGGCATGGGCTTGCCTTCCATCATGATCTACGCCAATGAGCTGATCACCGAGTACAACGTGCAGAATTTGATCCGGGTCGGTTCGGCGGGCGCAATCCAAAAAGATATCCATGTCCGCGATATCGTCATTGCCCAAGGCGCGACAACAGATTCCAGCGTCGTCAGCAATACGTTCAACGGCCAAGTCAACTTTGCGCCGATCTGCAACTTTGAACTGATGCACAATGCCTATATGGTCGCGAAGGAACGGAAATTATCCGTCCACGTCGGCAATGTCTTATCCTCGGACCGCTTCTACAACGAAGAGTTGGATAAACAGAAATTGGCGGACTATGGCGTTCTGGCCGTAGAAATGGAAGCTGCAGGACTGTACCTGCTGGCAGCCAAATACAACCGGAAAGCGTTGGCTTTGTTGACGATCAGCGATCATATCCTGACTGGGGAAGAAACGACTGCCGAAGAGCGTGAAACAACGTTCGACGACATGATGCTTGTTGCTTTGGAATCTATCTTATAATCTAAAGAGGTGTAGTATGAATGGGCAACAACGGGCATAAACTTAAAAACGGCAAAAAACGCGGAGTCAAACTCTCCTTCTATTTCCTTTCCTTGCTCATCGTCGCTGCTGCGGCAATCGGCGGAACGTATGCGTGGATCGGAAGAAGCGTCACGCTTCCCTCCACGGAGGAAATCATCCAAGGGACAAACAGTTCAACACTGGATGCGGCTGCAGCGGACCGCATCGGAGCCGTCTATCAAACGCTGCTCAACAACTATGTCGAAGGTGTCGATGAAGAAGTTCTTATCGAGGGCGCCTTGAGCGGCATGGTGGAAGCAGTCGGCGACCCCTACAGTCAGTACTTGAACACAGAAGCGAGCGATAACTTGGATGAGACGATCTCGGCCTCATTCGAAGGCATCGGAGCTGAAATCATGTCCTTGAACGAGCAAATCGTCATTGTTTCGCCGATCAAAGGCTCGCCTGCCGAAAAAGCTGGGCTTTTGCCGAATGATGTCATCCTCAGTGCGGATGGCCAGGCATTGCAGGGCCTGACAGCTAGTGAAGCAGTCGCTCTGATCAGAGGCGAAAAGGGCAGTGAAGTGGTTCTGGAAATAGTTCGCGGTGATCAGACCTTCAAGGTGACCATCATCAGGGACACGATTCCGATCGAAACGGTGACATTTGAATTGGATGAAGAACATCCCGAAATCGGCATCGTCCATGTTGCCAGTTTCTCCACACCGACCTATGATGATATCGTCAGTGCTGTAACGGATCTGCGCACACAGGGAGCCACCTCCTTTGTGTTTGATTTCAGGCAGAATCCAGGCGGCTTATTGGATCAGGCTTTGAAAATCAGCAATATGTTCCTTAACGACGGAGACGTCATCATGCAGACGCAAGAAAAGGATGCCGATCCAAATAAAATAGTGGCAAGCGAAAGCGAGTTCGGAGATTTCAAGATAACCGAACCAACAGTCCTGCTTGTCGATGAAGGAAGCGCCAGCGCTTCGGAAATCGTTGCTGGGGCACTGCAGGAGTCTTCCGAGATACCGTTAATTGGGACAACGACTTTCGGCAAAGGGACTGTGCAAACAGTGTATCCATTGACCGAAAGCAGCGAATTGAAATTAACTGTAGCGAAGTGGTTGACGCCGAACGGAAACTGGATCCATGAAAAAGGGATCGCAGTCGACTACGAAGTCGCACTCCCGGAATACGCCACATTGACGATCATCGATTCCACAGCGACCTATGAAGAAGGAACCGTCTCGGAAGAGGTCAAGAATGTCGAAGCGATGCTGAATGCCATC
>NZ_JBAWAZ010000332.1:0-2722 GCF_049589555.1 Trichococcus sp. | reverse complement strand
TTCATCGTGTTACCACCTTGGTTCAGAAAAACCTCTCGATTTTCCCCTTAACCAGTACGCCGCAACAAATCGCTGTTCCGGGATACTGTGATGCTGTAACGGGCATTCCCGTGGAGGGCTAAGGTTCTAAAAAGAGCGTTCGCCGTCCACTCACTCGAAGACCATTTTCCGGATAGCATCCCTGTCCTCTTCTCAACTACCGAGGTTCTCTGTGCATTTCGTCCATCCGTACTTATCTTTTCAATGTGAATTTATTTTGAAATTTATATATATAATAACAAGAGGATAAGAATCGGTCAAACTTTTTTCATTATTTTTTCATTTTTATCTTTTTCCGGCAGAAGAATCCCGCCTCAAGACGTGGTCAGGGCGTAGGCGGGAGATGAATGTCGGTAGGCGTCAGCCTATTCTTTTCGAAAAATCTTGTTGTTGAAGAGGGCCCTCCCGTTCGACCGAGAACAAATGTTCGTGTATAATAGGTGGCAGAAGGAGGTGACTGACAATGATGATCCACAAAGCCTACAAATTTCGGATCTACCCCAATCAGGAACAACAAATCCTGATTGCCAAGACCATCGGCTGTTCCCGTTTCGTGTTCAACCGCTTCCTGTCCGAATGGAACAAAAGCTATAAGGAAACAGGAAAAGGACTGAACTACAATGCTTGTTCCGCCAAGTTGACGTTGCTGAAAAAAGAAGAGGGGACACTCTGGCTGAAAGAGGTCGACAGTACCGCCCTCCAATCTTCCTTGCGGAATCTATCGGACAGCTACGACCGCTTCTTCAAGAAACAGAACAGCCACCCCCACTACAAGAGCAAAAAGAATCCGGTTCAGTCGTACACGACCAAGCATACGAACGGAAATATCGCGATTGTCGGGAACAAGTTGAAACTCCCTAAATTGGGGCTGGTCACATTCGCCAAGAGCCGGGAACCCGAAGGGCGTATCCTGAACGCCACCATTCGGCGCAATCCGTCCGGAAAATATTTCGTGTCCATCTTGTGCGAAGTCGAAACCCACCCCACTCCCAAAACAAACACTACCGTTGGCGTGGATGTCGGATTGAAAGACTTTGCCATCCTATCGGATGAGGATAAAACCGTCTTCGAAAATCCGAAGTTTTTCCGAACACTGGAAAAGAAATTGGTGAAGGAGCAGAGAATACTGTCCCGCCGCATGGAGCAAGCCCGCAAGGACGGCAAGAAGCTGGTCGAGGCGAAGAACTACCAGAAGCAGAAACGCAAGGTCGCCTGTATCCACGAGGATATCACTAATAAACGGAACGATTACCTGCATAAAATCTCCACCGACATCATCAAAAACCACGATGTGATCGGGATTGAGGATTTGCAGGTATCCAACATGGTCAAGAACCGAAAACTTTCGAAAGCCATCAGCGAAGTCAGCTGGGCGCAATTCCGCACAATGCTGGAGTATAAAGCGAATTGGTATGGGAAAGAAGTCGTTGTTGCAGCAAAAAACTTCGCTTCCAGCCAGCTATGTTCCTGTTGCGGCTACCAAAACAAAGACGTGAAGAGTCTCCATGTGCGTAAATGGACTTGCCCCGAATGCGGGAGCCATCACGACCGGGATTTCAACGCAAGCATAAACTTGAAGCAGGAAGCCATGCGTATTTTAGCTTCCAGAACCGTGGGGACCACGGGGTTAGCCTAACGAGAATCTGACCGATAGGTCGGAGTTTTTAGGAATCTCCCACCTCTAAGCATAAGCGTAGGTGGGAGTAGTTCAAACCTGTAAAAGATGGAAATTGCATTAATAATTGCGAGGGTATATACTTCATATAGATAGATGTCTATGTGAAGGCGTTAAGGGTGACAGAACGGGCTAGGGTGCCTCAAAACACATCAGGAAAAGAGGAAATGAATATGGCGATTGAATATAAAACCTACGCAAAATGTCTGAAAGTGTTGTCGGACGAAACCAGATTGGAAATCATGGATTTATTGTCGGAAGGCGAAATGTGCGCCTGTGCGTTGTTGGATCAGTTTTCGATCACCCAACCGACTTTGTCCTATCACATGAAGATGATGAAGGACTGCGGTTTGGTGGACAGCAGAAAAGACGGCATTTGGGTCAAATATTCCGTGAATCATGAAAAATTGGATGAATTGAAGGACTTTTTCCAGACTATGGCAAAGCAAAGCACCACTGTATAGCACGAGAAAGCAGGGGATGGAAATGGAAATAAAAATTTTGGGACCGGGCTGCCGCAACTGCGAGAAACTGCAGGCCAATGCAAATGCAGCACTGAAAAAAATCGGCATGGAAGCAACCATAACCAAAGTGGAGGACCCAAAAGAAATCGCAAAGTACGGTATCATGCAGACTCCGGGGCTGGTCATCAATGAAAAGGTCGTCTCTTATGGGCGGATTCTGACGCCCAAACACATTGCAGAGCTCCTGCAAAAGTGACAAAAAAAGAAAAGCCTATCCTTGAATGAATAAGCTGCGAAAACCGGGGTTCTGCTCCTGTATTATCGCAGCTTTTTTGAAGCCTTTCACTACCCAAAAACAACACATTGACATTCATCTATGTGTGGGCGTATACTAACACATAGATAAACATCAATATATTATGTGGAAAAATACAAAATAGAAGGTGCAGTTCATCATGGGAATTTTTCAATGGTTAAATGATCAGTTATTAAAAATGCAGTGGCTCAGCGATTTGGTCGCTGTGCTTGTCCGGGATGTCTTCGG
>NZ_JBAWAZ010000331.1:0-21213 GCF_049589555.1 Trichococcus sp. | reverse complement strand
CCAGCTTTGCCCACTTTTCCAATGCGCCCCAACCGCCCGGAGTGAAGACGGTCTACGTCGATTCCGGTGCCGATGCAGCCGACTTCAAAATCATCCAGCTCGCAAAAAGAGGCGATCTGCTGGTCACGCAGGACTACGGTTTGGCCTCCCTCGCCTTGCCGAAGGGACTGACCGTTCTCCATCATAAAGGCTTCGTCTACGATAACAGCAATATGGAACGGCTGCTTGAAGACCGGTACATGAGCGCAATGGTCCGCAAAAGCGGCAAACGCACAAAAGGTCCGAAACCATTCACTGACGCGGATCGGCATACATTCCGGAAGTTGCTCATTTCCAAGCTGCAAGAAACCTAATGGAACCCAAATAGAACCAAGAAAGAGGTGCATCAGGATGCGCAATGAAATCATTATCGAAGATGTGAAACATGTCGTCGCAGAAAAGCTGAGGAACGAATCTACGGGGCATGATTGGTGGCATACGCTGCGGGTCTACAACACGTCCATGGACATCACCGAAGCGGAAGGAAACGGCGATCGCCTCATCATCGGCTTGGCAGCCCTTTTGCATGATGTCGCTGACCATAAATTCGGCTACACCGACGACGACCGTGAAGCCATCATCACCGACATCCTCAGGCCTTTCGAGCTGAGCGACTCCGTCATCGAGCAGGTCATCTATATCGTGAACAATCTTTCCTTCAAGCAAGGGAAAAACAAGCATGTTCTGGAAACAATCGAAGGCCGGATCGTGCAGGATGCAGACCGCTTGGATGCCATCGGCGCAATCGGCATCGCCCGCGCTTTTGCCTATGGCGGACACAAAGACCGGCCGCTTTATGATCCCGAACACAGCGGGGATCCGGACAGCGATACGATCGGCCATTTCCACGAAAAACTGCTCCTGCTGAAGGACGGCATGCACACAGAAGCCGGCAAGCAAAAGGCGCTTGCCCGCCACACTCGGATGGAACAGTTCCTGAAGGACTTCCATTCCGAGTGGGAAGGCCACTGAGAAAACGCAAAAAGACTGGTTGGAGTTGGGACATTTATCCCGATTCCAACCAGTTTTTCTATTATCCAAAAATCATAGTGCCATTTCGTAGATTTTTCTGCTGACATCCAGTGTCTGGTCAGCGCGTTCTGAAAGGCGGTCCCGCTTGTGGACTTCCAGTTGCTCAACCATATAGTCGATGTCCGTCTCTTCGATGCCGATTTCACTGAATCGGATCGGCATTTCCAACGAACGGAAGAATTCCTCAGTTTTGCGGATGCCAAAATCGATCCGCGCTTCCTCATCCCCGGTATCGGCGCCCCATACGCGCTCGGCGTACTGCAGCAACTTATCCCATTTTTCCTTTTTGCGTACCTTCATGGTAGCAGGCAGGATGACCGAAAGCGTACGGGCATGATCGGTACCGTTCAATGCGGTGATTTCGTAGCCCAAGGCATGGCTGGACCAGTCCCCCGGCACCCCGGAAGCTGTGAATCCGTTGAAGCCATTCGTCACTGTCCACATGAAGTTCGCACGCGTATTGTAATCTATTTCTTCATCCGCCAGAACTTCCTGCCCGATTTCGATGAAAGTATGCAGAATTCCTTCCGACCAGCGATCCTGCAGTTTTGCGCCGACAGGGTAGGTCAAATAGTTTTCCATGACATGGACAAAGGAATCGGAGAGGCCGTTCGCCAATTGCCTTTTCGGCAACGTATACGTCAACTCGGGTTCCAGAATCGAAAAAGCCGGGAAAAGATTCTCATTTTTGATGCTCACCTTCGCCTGCAATTCCTCAAAGCTGACGACGGTGATCGGGTTCATTTCCGAGGAAGTTGCCGGAATCGTCAATACCGTACCGAAAGGCATGGCTTTTTCGACCGGCAGCCCTTTGCCGACACCGCTTGCGAAGATGTCGATCGGATCGCCTTCGAACAGGCTGGCTGCCGCGATGAATTTCGTGCCGTCGATGACCGATCCGCCGCCCACCGCGATGAGGAAGGTGTACCCTTCCGTTTTGATCTTTTCAACAGCATCCATCAGGTATTCAAAGACCGGGTTCGCCGGGATGCCGCCGAACTCGCCCCATTCCCTGCCGTCCAGAGCCTCCACTACACGGTCGAAGGTGCCTGAGCGTTTGGCGCTGCCGCCTCCGTAAGTGATCAAAACTTTTGCATCTTTAGGCACAAACTTGTCGATTTTTTTGACCTGATCCCGTCCGAACGCGATCCGGACAGGGTTATAAAATTCAAAATCCATGATTTCAGCTGACGGTGACATAGTATTCCCCCATTGGTTTCAGATAGTTATGCTAACTTGGTGCACAAGGCATCGATTGCATTCTCAAAGATGGCAAGCCCAGCCTCCAACTGTTCATCAGTCATGACCAACGGGGCCAGGAAGCGGACCACATTCCCGTAGGTGCCTGCATTTTCGATGATCAGGCCGTTCTGTACACATTGCTGGATCAGCGCGTTCACCAATTCCGGGGCAGGTTCTTTAGTCAGGTGATCTTTGATGAATTCGACGCCGATCATGCCGCCTAATCCGCGCACATCGCCGATTTCTTTGTATTGCTGTTGCCATTCCTCAACGCGGGCAGTGTAAGCTGCACCCAGTTCCAATGAACGTTCGCAGAGATTTTCGTCTTCGATGACTTGAATCGTCGCAAGTGCCGCAGCACAGGATACCGTGTTGCCTCCGAAGGTGCCTCCGATTAATCCGCCGCCGATCCCTTTGACTATTTCGTCACGGGCAACGATGGCGCTGAGCGGGAAACCGCCTGCGATTGATTTTGCTGTACACAGGATATCCGGTGCACAGCCGGCTTCTTCGTAGTAGGAAGATGCAAACAGTTTGCCCGTGCGCCCGAATCCGGTCTGCACTTCGTCGGTCATCATCATGATGCCATTTTCATCACAGATCTGGCGGACAGCTTTGACCCATTCGATCGGCGCCGGGATGAAGCCGCCCTCGCCCTGCACCGGTTCAAACACGATGGCAGCAACTTGGCTGGCTGGCGTCAACTCGTCAAAAGCGCGTTTGATCCGGTCGATATAGTAGGCCACTGCCTCTTCATCCGTATAATAGGCCGGTTTGCGGTAAAGATTCGGATAATCCACACGGAATATCCCATCCGGGAACGGCCCTAAGCCGACTGAGTTGGCCTTTTTCGCAGTCATGTGGGTAGTCAGCAACGTACGCCCATGGAATGCGCCAGAGAATACAATGACATTCGGACGCTTCGTGTAGGCTCTCGCCACCTTTACGCCATTTTCGATCGCTTCAGCACCGCTGTTCGCAAAGAATGTTCTCTTCTTGAAGCCCTTCACCGGCACGATCTCATTCATTTTTTCAGCCAATGCGATATACTTTTCGCTCGTAAGGATATTGATCATCGCATGAAAATAATCGTTTTCCTGCTGCTTGACCGCTTCCACAACTTTCGGGTGGCGATGGCCGATATTCAGAACGCCTACGCCTCCGACCCAATCCAAAAAGCGGTTGCCGTCAACGTCCTCGATGATGGCGCCCTCTGCCTTCGCGATCGCAACCGGGTAGACGCATGTCAAAGAAGGAGGGATTGCTTCAGATCTCCGTGCCAGTATGGCTGTTGCCTTTTCCCCCGGCAATGCCGCAGTGATGATTTCCGGCAATTGATATCTCAATTCTGTTTCTGTTAGTGATGTTGTTCCTGTCATAACGCTCGCTCCCCTTTTCATGCATACTTGTCATATCTTTTGTAACTTCGATGGTTTGATTATATAGATTTATCAAGCAAAAAAAAAACATTTCTTGACACCGGATAGGACATTTTCTGTTATGCGATGTCAGCTTCGTTCACATCGCTTTGGGAACAAGGTTGCAATAACGGTCAATATCTTTGATACATAAAGGATTCCAACAAAAAAGACCTCCCGTTATCTTTACGGAAGGTTTCCTGACATGGAACTCGATTTATTTTTCGTTTTCATTTCATTTAAAGAATATTGCCCAGCAAACGGGAGCGGAAATGTAAGGATTTCCGTCCCAAAACGGACTCATGAATTTGCATTCCGCTCAACAAAATGACCGAAACTGAAACGGACCGCGTTTTTTTGGTCGCCGAATTGGATGCCTTCCTTCACCACCACTTTTTCTTCCAACAATTCCTGAAGCAATTCATCCATCTCAGCATCGGTTTTATTGGCGAAGCGACAATAAAGATGGTAGCCGCCTTTTGCTGGCTCAAAACTTATCTCCGGCCCATATTTGTTTCTGAGCCAGGTCTGCAATTTATCAGCCCGTTCTTTCAAAGCCGAAACGATGATCGGGAGATGGGCAGTGATTTCACTAGTCAAATAATGTTCGGCCAACAGCTGCGGCAAGAAACTCAATCCGGAGTCGATCTGATCGCGAATGTCGGCCAATTCCCGGATAATGGCGGCTGGCCCAACCATCCATCCGATCCGGATATGCTGACCGGCAAATTTGGATAAGGAACCGAGATACAGCACTTGTTGCCGTTTATCCAGGCTTTTCAACGGACGGTTATCGACCGTTTCATCAAAAACAAAGCTGCCGTATGCATCATCCTCCACAATCGGGATGCGCTTCAGTAAACAATAATCAAGGATCGCCTGTTTCCGCTCCGGGCTCATGACTGTACCTGTCGGATTCTGGAAAATCGGGTTCAGAAAAATCATCTTCAGAGGATACTGCAAGGAAGCTTCCTGAAGCCCTTTGACGGTCATTCCCTCGCCATCCATCGGAATCGGAATAATCCGCAGACCGGCAGCCTGAAAAAGCCGCAAAGAATAGAAATAAGAAGGAGCCTCGATGCCTATCGCATCACCTGGCTTCAACAGCCCTTGTGTAATCAAAAACAATGATTGCTGGGTTCCCGAAGTGATGAAGATTTCCTCCAGAGGGACAGTCATCCCGTACGCGGTATGCAGATGTTTTTGAACGCTTTCTCTCGTGGCTTTGATCCCTCGGTTCTCCCTGATGAATGTTGCTTCCCCATGCAACATTTCCCCCAGCGAAATATCCGGGATCTTCAGTTCCGGCAAGAGGTCCTTCGGCAGATCCCCATTCCCCAAATCCAGGATTTCGCGCGATCGGTGCTGCGCCAATAGCTGTTTGACGTCCCTTTGATAAGGGGTGTCCACCGAAAGATTATCCGGCGTCAAGGAAGTCCGCCAATTGATGGTGGGCCTTGTCTGCATCCCCCATTTGTTCGGATTCACGAATGTCCCGCTGCCCCTTTTGCGGATGAGGATCCCCTGCGTCGTCAGTTCTTCCAGTGCCCGGATGACGGTCGACCTGTTGACCTGTAGTTCCTCCGCAAGCTTGCGTTCCGCCGGCAAGGCTCTGCCGGGGACCAAATCGCCGGCTTTTATCTTCTCTTCGATCAGCTGCATAAGCTGCTGATAAAGCGGCATGCCCCTATCCTGATCCAGTCTCCACTCCGCCATTCCTTCACTCTCCTTAGTTTTCAATCATTATACACCAAATTGGTTGGTTCGGAAACAGTCCAATTGGATGTAGGTGTTTCTGAAAAAAGGGATTATGATTTAACCATTCTTTAACCATTTTATCATTTAAACCAAGGAGGATTATTTATGACAACAAAAATCATCGGTTCAGAAAAAGTAAAACGTGGGATGGCCCAAATGCAAAAAGGCGGCGTCATCATGGATGTCGTGAACGCGGAGCAGGCAAGGATCGCCGAGGCTGCAGGTGCCGTAGCGGTCATGGCATTGGAGCGCGTTCCATCGGACATCCGTGCAGCCGGCGGAGTTGCCCGCATGGCGGATCCCACCATCGTCGAGGCAGTCATGAACGCCGTGAGCATCCCCGTCATGGCGAAAGCCCGCATCGGCCATATCACCGAAGCGCGCATCCTGGAAGCGATGGGCGTCGACTATATCGACGAAAGCGAAGTGCTGACCCCTGCCGATGAGGAATTCCACCTTTTGAAATCGGACTATACCGTTCCTTTCGTCTGCGGTTGCCGTGATCTGGGAGAAGCCTTGCGCCGCATCGGTGAAGGAGCTTCGATGCTGCGTACGAAAGGTGAACCGGGGACCGGGAATATCGTAGAAGCCGTCCGCCATATGCGCAAAGTCAACGGCCAAATCCGCCAGTTGATCACGAAATCAGACGATGAGCTGATGACGTTCGCCAAGGAAATCGGTGCTCCTTACGAACTGGTCAAGGAAATCAAATTGCTCGGGAAATTACCGGTCGTGAACTTCGCTGCCGGCGGTGTCGCAACACCTGCTGACGCGGCCTTGATGATGAGCCTGGGCGCGGATGGCGTCTTCGTCGGATCCGGCATCTTCAAAGCCGAAAATCCCGAAAAATTCGCCCGCGCCATCGTCCGCGCGACAACCAATTACGAGGACTATGCCTTGTTGGCCGAACTGTCCAAAGGCTTGGGTGAACCGATGAAAGGGATCGACATCAGTACGCTCCACGCCTCCGAACGTATGCAGGAAAGAGGCTGGTAAGCATGACAAAAAAAATCGGCGTATTAGCCTTGCAGGGTGCCGTCACAGAGCACCTTCAGGCCCTGACCAAGTTGGGTGTCACCGCCGCTGCTGTCAAACTGCCCGCCGATCTGGAAGGGCTGGACGGACTGATCATCCCAGGCGGCGAATCAACCGCCATCGGCCGTTTGATCCGCGAACAGCATCTCGAGGAACCGTTACGGGCATTTCACGCAGCCGGCACCGCGATTTTCGGCACCTGTGCTGGGCTGATTCTTTGCAGCACCGACAGCAGTCATGCACCTGATGAATTGCGGCTCGGCTTCATAGATATCGAAGTAGAACGGAACGGCTTCGGCCGTCAAGTCGACAGCTTCGAAGCCCTGCTGCCTTTTGAAGGCATCTCAGAATCGGTGGAAGCCGTCTTCATCCGCGCCCCTTACATCCGCTCCGTCGGAAAGGAAGTCCGCGTGCTCGCAAGCATCGACGGAAAGATTGTAGCGGCCGAAAACGACCAGATTTTGGTTACTGCCTTCCATCCGGAATTGACGGACGATCTGTCAGTGTTCGAGTATTTTTTGAAGAAAGTCGGATAACTTATCGACATCGGACAAGGGCGGACCTTGTGGACGCCGGTTTGTCCGATATCTTATAGGTATCGGACATCCACAACCATCGTAGGCATCAACTTGTCCGATTCCTTTCCATTATCAGACATCCGCAACTCTTGCAGGCACCAGCTTGTCCGATTTCTTTCCGATATCGGACATCCGCGACTCTTGCAAGCACTAGCTTGTCCGATTCTTCCACGGTATCGGACATCCGCAACCCTCACAGGCACCTTCTTGTCCGATATCTCACCATTATCGGACATTCCGGCTGAAGCCCAAACGTATATACGCAAATAAAAATCCCCTGAACACGCAATTAAATGCGTAAGCAGGGGATTTTGTATTTGATTAGTCCAAATCTTCGCCATTGCTGGCGATGGCTTTTTGGTACCAGTAGAAGGAATCCTTCTTCAAGCGATCCAAGCTGCCTGAACCGTCGTTATCGCGGTCCACATGGATGTAGCCGTAACGTTTCGCCATCTCGCCCGTCCCAGCCGAAACTAAGTCGATGCAGCCCCAAGACGTGTAGGCGACAAGATCCACGCCGTCCAGCACGATTGCATCACGCATCGCTTTGAGGTGGTCGCGGAGGTAAGAGATGCGGTAATCATCATGGATTTTCCCATCGACGATTTCATCCACAGCACCCAAACCGTTTTCGACCACCATCAGCGGCAGTTGGTAACGGGAGTGGAACGTGTTCAAAGCGACGCGCAGACCCAACGGATCGACTTGCCAGCCCCATTCCGATTCCGCCAAGTATGGGTTCTTCTCGCCCATCAAGGCATTGCCTTCACCCGGCACGCCGGATTGCGCAAAGCTGGCCGCACTGGAAGCATAGTAGCTGAAGGAAATGAAATCGACCGTATGTGCAGCCAAGATTTCCTCGTCGCCTTGCTCGAAGGTAACATTGATGCCTTTAGTGGCGAAATAAGCCAGTTTGCTCGGCGGGTAATATCCGCGGGCATGGACATCTGAGAAGAAGAGTTTTTCTTCTTCTTTGCGTTGCGCAGACCAAACGTCTTCCGGTTTTGCCGACAATGGATAGACCGGCGCATAGGCGATCATGCAGCCGATGCGGTTCTCGGGATCGATTGCCCGCGCCGCTTTCGTTGCCAAAGCACTGGCGATGAACTGGTGATGCAAAGCTTGATACATGACTTCTTCCTGGCTTTCGCCCGCTTCGGCTTTCGAACCGATCGAAATCTGCGGAAGGAACGTCGCCATGTTGATTTCGTTGAAAGTAAGCCAATAATTGACTTTCCCTTGATAGCGTTCAAACAATGTTGTCGCATATCTTTCAAAGAAGCCGATCAGCTTGCGGTTTCTCCAGCCGCCGTAGTGGTCGACCAGATATTGCGGCATTTCGAAATGGGAAATCGTCACCAATGGTTCGATGCCGTATTTCGCCAATTCATCGAAGACGTCATCGTAAAAGGCCAAGCCGGCTTCGTTCGGTTCCAGTTCATCTCCATTCGGAAAAATCCGCGTCCAAGCGATGGACATCCGGAACATCCGGAAGCCCATTTCTGCGAACAAAGCGATATCTTCCTTGTAGCGGTGATAGAAATCGATGCCGATGTGCGAAGGGTAGTAATCGCCGACCCCGGCGAAGCGTTCAGCAAAGTCGCGCGAGCAGGTCAGTTGGTCGATGACCGACGGACCTTTCCCATCAGCATCCCAACCTCCTTCAAATTGGTTGGCGGCAGTAGCGCCGCCCCAGAAGAAACCTTCCGGAAATCCTTTACCTGCAGACATGACAATTTCCCCCTATTTCTTTACCAAAGATGCGCCATTTGTAGCAATGACTTCTTTGTACCAGTTGAATGATTTTTTCTTGTAACGGTTCAAAGTGCCGGATCCGTCATCGTGGCGGTCGACATAGATGAAGCCATAGCGTTTTTTCAATTCTGCAGTGGACGCGCTGACCAAGTCGATGCAGCCCCAAGTCGTGTAGCCCATCAGATCCACGCCGTCTGCGATTGCTTCCGCAACCTGCACCAGGTGGTCGTTCAGGTAGTTGATGCGGTAATCATCGTTGACAGTCATTTGGCCGTCTTCGCCTTCAACCAGCTGATCGACTGCACCCAAACCGTTTTCGACGATGAATAATGGTTTTTGGTAACGATCCCAGAAGGTATTCAGGATAATACGCAAGCCTTTTGGATCGATCTGCCAGCCCCACTCGGAAGCTTCCAAGTATGGATTATGAATACCGCCCAAGATATTGCCTTCGCCTGCTGCTCTCTTGGTAGGATCAGCCGTTTCCGTTGAACTCATGTAGTAGCTGAAGGAAACGAAATCGACAGTGTTCTTCAGGATTTCTTCATCTTCCGGCGTGATATTCAGCTCGATGCCGCGCTCACGGAAATAGCGCTTCATGTAACCAGGATACGTGCCGCGTACATGCACATCCGAGAAGAAGAAGTTTTGGCGATCCGCTTCCATAACCGCGATGATATCATCAGGATGTGAAGTCAATGGGTACGTCGGCATTGCGATGACCATGCAACCGATTTTGAATTCCGGGTTGATTTCGTGGCCGATTTTTGTCGCCAAAGCGCTGGCTACCAACTCATGGTGACAAGCTTGGTACAGATCGGATTTCGACAATTTTTCAGGAGCTGTCGCGATTCCGCCGCTCATGAATGGCGCGTGGATGATTGAGTTGATTTCATTGAACGTCAACCAGTATTTTACTTTGTCTTTGTAGCGCGTGAAGACCGTGCGCACGTAATTTTCATAGAAGCCGATCATTTTGCGGTTGACCCAGCCATCGTATTCGCGGGCAAGGTGCAGCGGTGTTTCGTAGTGGGACAAAGTGATCAGCGGCTCGATGCCGTATTTTGCCAATTCGTCGAACAGATCATCGTAGAACTGCAAGCCAGCTTCGTTCGGTTCCGTTTCGTCGCCGTTCGGGAAAATGCGCGTCCAAGCGATGGATGTACGGTATGTTTTGAAGCCCATTTCCGCAAACAATGCGATATCTTCTTTATAACGGTGGTAGAAGTCGATCCCTTCCAATTTCATGTTGTCCGGTGTAGGACCATCCGTGATCGGCCCAAATCCGCCTTGAGGGGTTACGTCCTGAACGGAAAGCCCCTTTCCGTCAACATTATAAGCACCTTCGTATTGGTTTGCGGCTGTTGCGCCACCCCATAAAAATCCTTTTGGAAATACTGTTTGCATGTGATCGCTCCTATTCTTTATTCTGGTTCTATTTTATGCACGGGTCTGACTCATTGCGGGACAGCCCCGAATTATGAAAAATCATCCCAAATGGGTTCGGGCGCCTGAGACCACAAACCAAATTCCCGAATATCTGGTTATTATTCGGGAAGCTGGCTTGCGGTCTAGGTTTTTTCCCCGGATATCTGGTTTTTATCCGGAAATATTTCTTGCGGTTGAGATTGATTTCCCGAATATCTTTTGTTTATGCAATGACCGTCAGCAAATAGTCGCCGTCAGCCAATGTTGCTTCTTTCGTCGTGATGACATCCAAGTAGTCATTGCTGTTTGTGACGATGATTGGTGTGATGATTTCATAGCCAGCTTTTTGGATAAAGTCGATGTCGAATTCCAACAGCAATTGTCCGGCTACTACTTTATCGCCTTGTTGCACATGGCTCGTGAAGCCTTTACCATCCAATTGGACCGTATCCATTCCGACGTGGATCAGGATTTCCGTTCCGTTTTCAGTCGTCAAACCGATTGCATGTTGCGTCGGGAACAAGAGTGTTACAGTTGCGTTTGCCGGAGCATAGACTTCACCGACAGTCGGACGGATCGCGATTCCTTTACCAAGTGCACCAGTCGCAAAAGCTTCATCCGGAACATCTGACAAGAGAACCATTTCGCCGATCATTGGGCTAGCGACCAAGTCTTTTTCAGCTGCTGCGCTCAAGTCTTTTTTCATTGCTTCAATAACTACAGAGTTTGTATTCAGTGTTGTTGCTGTATTTGTTGCAGTTGTTGCAGTTTCAGTTTCTCCATAAAGAACTGGAATTTTCGAGAAGAATACAAGGATGAAGCCTGCAACAAACCCTACTGCACATACGATGATGGAAGCCCAGAAGTTGAAGCTCATTGTTCCGTTTGCTTCCAAGTAGCTAGGGAATGAGAAGACGCCCATACCGCCCATACGGTAGCTTGTCAATTTGAAGATACCTGCCACGATACCGGAGATTGCACCAGCAATACAGCTCAATTGGAAAGGACGTTTCATCGGTAAAGTGATCCCGTAGATAGCAGGCTCAGTTACCCCGAACAAACCGGAAATGAAAGCCGGAATACTCAATTGTTTTACTTTTGCTTCTTTCGTTTTCAACAAAATAGCCAATACTGCACCTGTCTGAGCGAAAGAAACACCTAATACAGTTGACAATAGTTGATCATAACCTTGTGTCGCCAAGTTGTTGATTGCGATCGGAACCAAGCCCCAATGCAAACCGAACATGACGAATACTTGCCAACCGCCTCCCAATACAGCACCTGCAACGATTGGGCTCGAGTTATAAATCCAGGATACACCCGCGCCGAGCAACGTAGCTGCCCATGTGGCAAGCGGTCCGACAAACAAGACGGTCAAAGGAACGACGATCAACAAGGTCAAGAAAGGTACCAAGAATAATTTCACGACATCCGGAACGATTTTCTTCAAAACATTTTCGACTTTGGAACCTAGGAAGACGGCCAACAGAATCGGTACAACCGATGAGGCATAACTCATCATGATGACCGGCAAGCCCAAGAAAGTCATGTAGATTGGCGATTCAAAAATGGAACCAACGAATAAAGTGTACAATGGATCGATTCCTGCAGGATTGACCAAGCCTGGATAGACCATTGCGGTTGCGACTGCCATCGCAGTAAAGCTGTTCATTTTGAAATGTTTGCTGGCAGTGAATGCAAGGAAGATCGGCAGGAAGTTGAAGAATCCGTCACCAGCTGCTTGAATCAGGACATAGGCCCCATCAGTAGTCGACATGCCCGCAGCCACCATAATTGCAGCCACACCTTTCAGCATCCCTGTAGCTGCCAAAGGTCCCAAAATCGGTTGGAAAATTTTCGAAATCATATCGATGAACTGATTGAACAGGCTGCCTTTTGGACCTTCGTCCTCCGCTTCAACTTCGCCGCCGCCATTCAATCCGCCGACAGCGTTGACTGCTGCGTAGACATCCGGTACATGGTTGCCGATTACGACTTGATACTGGCCGCCGCTTTGGATGACGGTAACGATACCTTCAAGTTTTTTCAGGTAGTCCGTGTCCGCTTTGCTTTCGTCAACCAATTTGAAACGCAGACGCGTGATGCAGTGAGCCAGGCTGCGGACGTTTTCTTTGCCGCCCACATGAGCCAAAATGTCTTTTGCTAATTCTTCATATTTCATGTTGTATCCCTCTTTTTCTATTATTTTTTATAAAAAAAACCTAAATAGAGAGCATGGGAATTTCTTCCGCTGCTGTCTACTTAGGTTTTGCCTGCTTTACCAGTAACAATCCTCTTGAGAGCATCTTAAGTATTCACTTTTGCTGCACGACCCGATGGATATGGATCGTGAGGTAAACAAGTTCGTCGGTCCCGACTTGGAAATGGTGGGCAGCTCCGACATAGGTCGATATTTTGTTGGCACAGGTATAGGCAGCCGGATAGTTTGCCTTCACTTGCTCCACCAAGAAGGTGTCCGGAGCCGTCTGGAAAACTTCTCCCATGACGACCCGCTGCGCAAAATACTGCAGATGGGTATAGAAACGATTATAGGAAATCGATTCTTCATCGAAGGCGACTCCGAAATGCAAGCGGACGATGTTCAGGATGTCCTGTACGATCCGGGTCACTTTCATTGTCTCTTCGATCAGTTGCCCTTCCTTCTGCGCATTCACGAAATGAAGAGCGATGGATGTCGCTTCGTCAGGTGCCATCATGACACCGGTATGTTCCGCGATAAGTTCAAGCCCAATTTTGCCGAGCTCGTATTCCCTTCGATAGAACTTCTTCACTTCGAAGGCCAAAGGATTGGTCAAGTCGATCCCTTCCTTTGTCCGCTGGATGGCGTAATGGATGTGGTCGGCAAGCGTCAGGTAGACGTTTGCTTGGAAGATATGATTCAGCCTCGTCTCGGCCTCTTGGATGATCTTAAAAATGGCATCTGATTCTTCTTGCGGTAAATCTTGATAAATGGCCTTTAATTGATCTGCTGAATCATTTTCCTGGATGACGAAGGTTTTCTCGATCAAAGACTTGTCGAAAACGTCCCCTGATCTTTTCTGGAAACCGATCCCTTTTCCCATCACAATGACTTCGGATGAATCGCCGGCTTTCGCCAGGACCACGTTGTTATTGTAGACTTTTTCAATCTTCATCGATTATCCCCATTCCCCCTTCCATTAAAAAAAACCTAAACTAACACCAAATGATGTGCACATCATCTCGTATCAATTTAGGTTTTGCCTGCACAACCAGTAACAATCCTATGAACAACATGTTAGCACTTCCAACAAAAACATGCAAGCCCTTTCCTTAAAAAAATCTCATTTTCATTTAGCGTATTGGTGGAACAGCATTTTTTTGAAAACGGATGTTATCAGATTTATTACTAGTGTGCTGCGAAGCAGCATTCTGCGGTAAAAAGATGGATTTTTTGCGTTTATTCATGTTTTTCAACACATTTCGCCCCGTAGAGATGAATTCTTTATAGTTATCCATCTTTTTGACCGTATTTCGCATCGAAAAGATGGATTCTGTGTTTTTATTCATCTTTGTGGTCGACATTCTGACTTCTGATGACAAAAGAGGCAGCCTCGCTAGGAGGCTGCCTCTGCGTTACGCGCGTTTTTTGGTGACCATCATCTTCTGGAAAACGAAGCGGCTATTCAATCGGTTCACGAAATGTTGCGTCACCGTACCGGTGAAGAGCATGGCAAACACGGTCCCGAGCCCGACTCCAGCGATTCCCTCCAGGAACAACAAAGAGAAGACAACGCTCAACCCGACGCAAACGGCGTCGAATCCAGTCTTCATCTGTTTCACGGTGAGCCCAAAATGCTCGGACATCTCACGCACAAACAAGTCGAAAGGAAGGGCTGGCAACCGACAATTCAGCATTAGGCTAATCCCAAGCGACAACATGAAAAATCCGGTGAAAAAGAAGATGATCCGCAGCGGGATATTTGCAACGATGCCCGAAAAAAGCAATTCGAAGAAATCCAACAAGTAGCCGAAAAGCAAAGCCAATGCAATCGAAAAGACATATCCCAAAAACTTTCGCGTAATCAGAGCCATCACCACCACAAGGACCACTTGGAAGAGAAAGTTCCAGCTGCCGATCGTCACGTGCGCAAACATTTCATTCAACACCACCGGCACGGAAGAAATCGTAGACACTCCTAATTCACTCTTGATCATCAACGACACGGCAATGGCGTTGCATAGCACGCCCATCGCCAAAGCAAGTTCACTTGCCAATACTTTTTTCTCCATATCGTCCTCCTTATTCTATCTTTCGCATTGTTTACTTTTTGATAACCAGCCCGAGCATCACAACGAAGTCCAACGCCTGTTCCTCGCTGACGATTGCGCCTTTGAGATCCTCAAGCGTGACGCTGATGCGCTCGAATCGGCAACTGCTGATGTCGATCGCCTTCAAAGGTGTTCCCGTGAAATTGATTCCGGACAGCTCGCACTCCGAAAAATCGACTTTCTTCAGTTTGCAGGTATAAAAATCGGCTTCATTCAAGCGACAGTTCTCGTAACGGACATTCTTCTGCTTGCTGAATCCCAAAGCAGCCATATGCAGATTGCATTCGCGGAAGAGTACGTCCTCGAAGACCCCTTCGGTCATCGAGGTGCCGATGAGGCGGCAATTTACGAAGCGGACCCGTTTCATCGTCACTTCATCCAGCTGCACATTGGCGAAATCGCAGCTTTCGAAGATGACATCCCGCAAGTACAATTGCGGCACTGTCGCTTCGCTGAAAGTCACGTTCTGGAATCTGACTTCGGTGAATTCCACTCCCCGTCTGTCGCCAAGGTCGATGGCAGTATCTTTGAAGACGCCATGCTCTATGTAAGGTTCATCCGGATCGAAACAGTCGGCGAAATTTATTTCAGGCAAATCCTTTGGCAGAACGGGTTCCATGATTTTGGCGGGCACTTGCTTCATTCCTTCCTGATAGTTCTCTTTCTTTAAGTATACCTGAATAATCGGCGCTTAGATATCATAGCTTGCGCGATCCACCTTTTCGTCTGCAGTGATATAATGGAGGCAAGGAAACAGGACAAGGAGGAATTCATATGGATCATGCGTATGCTAAAGTGTTTCGGGGGACGGCCTTCACGAGCAGGTCGCCGCAGGAAGTGAGCGTATGGGAGGATTGTCTGTTTTGTCTGGATGCGGATGGCGTGATCCGGCGCATACTGAAGACGAAGGATGCTGATTACGGAACGGTTTTGGATTCGTATAGTGGAACGGAATCATTCATTGCGCTTGCTGAGGGACAGTATTTTCTGCCGGGGTTCATCGATCTGCACATCCACGCTCCGCAATGGGCGCAGGCCGGGACAGCCATGGACATCCCTTTGCATGATTGGCTGAATACCTATACTTTCCCGCTGGAATCGAAATTCTCCGATCTGGATTTCGCCCGCAAAGTCTATCAGGATCTCGTCACAACTTTGTTGGCGAATGGAACGACGACTGCGCTCTACTTCGCGACCGTCCATAAGGAAGCCAGCTATCTGTTGGCCCAAATCTGCGCCGACAAAGGCCAACGCGGTTTGGTCGGGAAAGTGGTCATGGATGATAAGGAAGAAAATCCGGCGTATTACCGGGATGAAAGCACGGAAGCCGCATTGGCGGACACGGAAAGTTTCATCCAGTTGGTCCAGGAATTGAACAAGACGACCAAACAAGGCGTCTATCCGGTCGTGACTCCCCGCTTCATCCCGAGCTGCACGGACGAAGCGTTGGCGGGTCTCGGCGAATTGGCGAAAAAATACGGCACGCACATCCAATCGCATTGCAGCGAAAGCGATTGGGAGCACAACTATGTCCTCGAGCGGATGCACAAGAGCGACACGTTTGCTCTCCATGAGATGGGGCTTCTGCAGGACAAAGCAGTCATGGCGCACGCCGTCTTCCTTTCGGATGCGGATGCCGATTTGTTTGCCGAAACCGGCACCGCGATTGCACATTGTCCGATTTCGAATGTCTGCTTCTCGAACGGTGTCCTTCCCGCGGCCCGCTTCACTCGGAAAGGGATCGACATCGGCTTGGGCACGGACATCTCCGGCGGCTTCTCCCCCAGCCTTTTCGACAACATCCGGCAGGCTGTCATCTCCTCGCGGATGCTGGAGGAAGGCGTCGATCCGTCACTCGAAGCTCTGGAACGCGGCCTACCGCATTCGCGTATTGGCGCCAACGAGGCGTTCTACTATGCGACTGCCGGCGGAGGACAGAGCCTGAGCCTACCGATCGGACGCCTGGAGGAAAACTATGTCTGGGATGTCCAAGTGATCGACGTTAACGCGCCGAACTCCAAATTACCTTTGTTCGATGCGGAGATTTCCATGGAAAATCTGTTGCACAAGATTCTCTTTTTGAGCCGTCTGGAAAACATCCGCGAGGTCTGGGTTCAGGGCGAATGCGTGCACAAACGGAAGTAACCGTGCATTCGATATTTTGTCCATGGCCGTTGCTTGTCCGATTCTTCTGGATTATCGGGCAATTTTGTCAATAACTGCTCGTATTAACAGATTAAACTCTGTGCTTTTTACCTAATGATATATTAGAATGCAATATAGAAGATACCATGGGGGCGAATAAAATGCCTATATGATCTAATCATGTTAAAATCATAAGTAAGAAACTATTGGAGGATGATATTGTCAACTACCCATGACTAAAGTCACGAGCTTGCCTCTCGCCACTTCGTGACGAGTGCATTAGCTTCACTAATACTTTTAGGTTTACGCCTAACGCTACGCAGTTCAAACGTCCTGCGGACTCCTGAGTAATTTGAGATCGGTTGGTCCCTCAAAATGTTGGCGTTACTCACTGCTCCATTCTTATTCAACCAGGATGGAGTAGCCCGACAGCTGACTTTGCCGGCAATCCAGCACATTTATGCACTAGGAATTTGCTTGTTGTTTCTCAAATTTGGGATGCGCTACACCGCTTACGTATTGTGTCCCAAGTTGTTGAATATTCATTGCGCCAACACGGTCATCGTTTGAGCGATACCCGCATGGGCAGTGATATTCATGATGGTGCTTATCCCGATTGGATTTTTTGATTGTGCCACACTTGGGACAACGCTGACTTGTGTACGCGGCACTTACTTCAACCACCATGGAGCCAACTTTGTTGGCTTTGTAAGTGAGCATCTGCCCGAATTGAAAGAAAGCCCACGATACTTGCTCATAGCGTTGTGATTTCGCAACTTGTTCCGTGACGAAACGCACGCCAATCAAATCTTCCAACACAAATACCGTATCGGAACCATACAGGGAGACGAGTGTCTTAGACAGGCAGTGATTCACATCTGCCATCCAGCGGTTCTCTCGCCTTTCCATTTTCCGGATACGACGTTTGGAGTTCCTGGTGTTGCGTGCCTGCAAACTGCGGCGCAGTTCTTTGTAGTGCCCGCGCTTTTTCAAGACTGCATTTCCGTTGTAGAAAGTGGTTTTGTCTTTTTCGTCATAGGTTGTCACTAATTGACGCAACCCTCTGTCGATTCCGACAACGTGTTTGATGTCTGTCAATTCCATTTCGGAGACTTCTTTTTTTACCGAAATATGCAAGAACCAATGCTTGTCTGACTTGACCAATTTTGCCAAACCAAACGCCCAGGTACCGTCAAAATACTCTTCAAAACCTTTGAGGAAAAAACCGCACTTCACGCGCCCTTTTAGCGTATTGATTGAGAACGTTTTGCCGTTATCGACAATGCTCCAATCGCGATTGCGCACCAAATCTGCTTGTGGTTGAGAAAACTGGATAGGGTGCCAGAGCCAATTCAGGTCCTTTTGAACTGTAATGTACACTGGCTTTCCGTCCTCATCCTTTTTGCTGCTGTCATATTTATTGGAATTGCGACGGAGTTGCGTTTGAACGGTTTTGTATCGGGCCGCAACGGTCCGAAAGATTGATTGGGTCAATTGGGATTTCAAATGAAACCGCTGGCGAACATCATGGTACAAAACTTCGTTTAATCTAACGGAATTTAACTCGAAATTGTGGTTAAAAACATAATCAGATACGTAATTGCATGCCTGCCTATACCGTTCGCAGACTTCTTGAAACGCCAATGCGTCTTTAGGGTTCGAGAGCTTCAATTTTACTTTGATCGTCAGATTTAGTTCCACGGAATTTACCACCCTTCAATAACCCTATTATACTACAATCGCCATGGGAATCATATTAAAATGCGAACGTAAGTTCCCTTGGAACACAAGAGGAAGGAGCTCGGAAATCAAGGAGATCTTTTGGTCCGCTGGGCCAATCGGTTTCTCCTCCCACGACTGAAGTCGCGGGTTTCCGAAAACTAAAAAATTATGACCCAAAAACTCGTTGAGATTTGCCTGCGTGTCAGAGATATTGATGCCACTTTAAACTTCTATACTAATCTATTTGATTTTGAAGTTGCCAGCCACAGAAAATTCCCTGAAGATAAGTTTGATTTAGTTTATCTGAATTCTCCCGGTTCTTCTGTACAAATTGAACTCACTTACAATTACGATGCCGAGCCATACAATGTGGGAAATGGCTTCAGTCATTTAGGTGTAACTGTCACTGACTTAGAAAAAATGCATGAAGTTTGTAAAGCCTCTGCTTACGAAACAGGTGAGTTAAAAGGACTTTCAGGCGGCACACCCACCTATTTCTTTGTGACGGACCCTGATGGCTATCGAATTGAAGTAAAGCGCGCAAAATAATTTTTCGAAAATTTTAAATGAAAGCATATCGTCTTTTCAATATGCTCTCATTTACTCAAAAAGAAACACGCAAGCAGCCAAGCGGATGCTTACGTGTTTCTTTTCATTCAAGCTGCTCAAGCAGCGTATGTTTAGACTTTTTCTTTCAAAATGATGTTCAACACCAACGCAACGATTGTTCCTGCCGAAATGCCGGATGAGAACAATCCGCTCAAGATGCCTGGCAATTGCGCGACTGTATCCGGAACAAAGGAAACACCCAGACCGACACCCAACGCAGAAGCGACGATGATCATGTTGCGGTTGTTGAATTCAACGCGTGAAAGTGATTGCACACCGGCAGCAGCAACCGTACCGAACATCAAGATGCCGGCACCACCCAATACAGGTTGCGGCATGATTGAGATCAAAGTGGCAAATTTAGGGAAAAGGCTCATCACAATCATGATGATACCGCCCATGATGGCTACTTTACGGGAAGCATTGCGGGTCAACGGAATCAATCCAGCGTTTTGGCTGAAAGTAGCGGCAGGACCGGAACCGATGAAAGGCGCGATGAACGAGCCGAAACCATCCGCACGGACACCGGCAGCGATTCTTTCATCCGTCAGTTTCGTTTCCGTAACGGCACCCAAAGTCTGCATAACGCCAACTGTTTCGATGACTGTTACGAGATAACCAGAAACAAAAGGAATCGCATATTCAAGCTTGAAATCGGGTACTCCGAATTTGAAGAATTGCGGGAAGGCGAACCATTCAGCGGCAACGACTTGGCCGAAGTCGACCATCCCCAATGGAATGCAGACGAAATAACCGATTGCGGCACCGATCAGTACAGCGGCTGGCGCGATTTTGCTTGGTCCGTAATGGTTGATCAAAGCGATGATCAGGAACACGAGCACTGCGATACCGATATTCATCGGATTACCGAAATCCTCAGATCCGAATCCGCCACCTGCCCAGCCCATCGCAACGGACATCAGCGTCATACCCATCAAAGAGATAACTGATCCGGTCACTACCGGCGGGAAAAATTTCAATAACGGTTTTACAAAATAACTTAAACCAACTTCCAACAAAGCACCCAACATCGTACCGCCGAAGTAGGCAGTGATACCGCCCGCTCCGATGACGGAAGCAGCCGGTGCCACAAAAGCAAAGTCAGTTCCCATGATTGTCGGCAAGCCTGCACCGACGCGGAACCATTTCGGACCGAAACCTTTTGATTGAATGATTGAAACGATACCCGAGGCCAAAAGCGCAGCGCTGACCATATAAGCAGTATCCTCAACCCCGAAACCTGCGATTCCGGCAATGATAAGCGGTACTGCCACTAAACCACCGAAAGCGGTGATGACGTTCTGAAATCCTAAAACGATTGTCGTGCCTAAATCCGGTTTATCCTCCACACCGTAAGTCAGGCCTGTATGTACTTTCTCTTCCATGTTTCTCCTCCTGATGACGAACATTAATGATTGCAAAACAAAATATAATTCGTTTATTAACGACAAATAAAATTATATCGATATCACATACAATTGTAAAGTGTAAATACCGAATTATAAGGGCTTTCATTATGAGAATGTTCACATTTTCGGGATTATTCGGGGTTAAAAGCGAACGTTTCGGATATTTTTTGGGTATTTGTATTGAAATAACGAATTATGCTTTATGGATCAGCATCAGATACGGGTGCGATGCAGGCCGATTTTTTGTTATACTATATTAAACAAAACAAATGATTGGAGCATAAACTATGAAATCAGAAAAATCGTGCGGAGCCATCGTGCTCTCCCCGGATAACACGAACCGAAAAGTATTGTTGATCAAACACGAAAACGGCGGCCATTGGGCATTCCCGAAAGGCCACGTTGAGGACGGCGAAACGGAAGTCGAAACGGCATTGAGGGAAATCAAGGAAGAAACCGGCTTGAGCACCGATCTAAGCACCACCTTCCGGAAATCAATCAGCTACTCCCCGGCTCCTGACGTAATGAAAGAAGTCGTCTACTTCATCGCCTTCGCACACACCGAAACGATCGAAAAACAGGATGCCGAAGTCACCGACTTCGCCTGGATGCCGTTCAACGAAGCGTTGCAGGCCATCACCTATGACAACGACAAAAGCATCCTACAGTCCGCTATCGATTTCATCGAAGGCATGAAAAACTAGGAAAAGCGCAGAAGGGTCGCCTCAAATG
>NZ_JBAWAZ010000330.1:0-4738 GCF_049589555.1 Trichococcus sp. | reverse complement strand
CCGGATGTCGTGATCGCAGCAGCGGGAACGGAACCGAACCTGGAGGCACTTGCCGCAGTCACAATCCTGCACAAGCAGTTCCCGGATCTGAAGATCCGTTTCATCAACATTGTCGACCTGTTGAAACTGCGCCATCCGGACGTGGATCCGCGCGGCTTGAGCGACGAGGCATTCGACGCCTATTTCACGGCGGACAAACCGATCGTCTTTGCCTTCCATGGTTTTGAAGGTTTGATCCGTGACATCTTCTTTGATCGCCACAACCATAACCTGCACATCCACGGCTACCGTGAGAACGGGGACATCACGACACCGTTCGACATGCGCGTATTGTCTGAGATGGACCGTTTCCACTTGGCGCAGGATGCGGCCAACGCCGTCTATGGCGAAGAAGCAGCAACCTTCTCGCAACGGATGACGGAAACGGTGGATTTCCATCACCGCTTCATCCGCGAGAACGGTGATGACATTCCGGAAGTCATGGAATGGAAATGGGAAGCTTTGGAAGGTGCGAGAGTAGCCAAAGAACTGATCGCAAACAAAGCGGACTAACGTAAGAGATTCCATTTAAATATCAAAAGATGCGTTTCCGCCATTGGAGCAGTTGCTCCAATGGTCGGCAGCGCATCTTTTTCGGATATATCCTGACTTTGATAAACAAATAAGCTGCCCCAAACGGGACAGCTTCAGTTCTTTACACGGCTTGCAACAGGTCGTATTGGGATTGGTAGAGATGGTGATACAAGCCTTTTTGGGCCATCAGCTCTTCATGGGTGCCTGCTTCGGCGATGTTGCCGCCTGCCACGTAGAAGATCTGGGAGCTGTTTTTGATTGTTGACAGCCGGTGAGCAATGATGAAGGAAGTCCGATCTTTCAGAAGTTTCTGGAGACCTTCCTGCAGTAGCTCCTCGGTCCGGGTGTCGATGCTGGCGGTCGCTTCATCGAGAATCAGGATCTTCGGATCGGCAAGCAGTGCCCGCGCAAAGGAGAGCAATTGCCGTTGGCCAGCCGAAAGGGTGCTGCCGCGCTCCTCCACGACGGTATGGTAGCCGTCCTTCAGGTGTTGGATGAAGTCGTGTGCGCGCACAACCTTCGCGGCTGCGATCACTTCCTCTTCGGTAGCATCAAGCTTTCCGTAGCGGATATTTTCCAGGATCGTACCGGAAAAGATGAAGGTATCCTGAAGCATGACGCCCATCTGGCTGCGCAAGGAATGGAGCGTTACTTCGCGGACGTCATGTCCATCGATCTTGACGCTGCCTTCGTTGATGTCGTAGAAGCGGGTCAACAGGTTGATGATCGTTGTCTTGCCCGCTCCGGTCGGCCCGACCAAAGCGATGCTCTGACCCGGTTCGATGTGGAAGTTGACCTTATGCAGAATATCTTTGCCGTCCTCATAGCGGAAGGTGACGTCCTCGAAGTCCACTGCTCCTGAGACCGATGGCAATTCGTAGGCATTCGGCGCATCCTGAATGGAAGGCACCTCATCCAATGTCTCGAAAATGCGTTCCAGATAGGCAGTCGCTGTGATCAAGGAATTATAGAAGTTGCCGATATTGATGACGGGATTCCAGAAATTGTTGATGTAGCCGATGAAGGCGATCAGTGTCCCTGTTGACACGGATACGCCGATCTGGCGGATGCCCACAAAATAGATCAGGCAGGTCGTCAGGACCGAAATGTTCAGTACCCCCGGCCACATCAGGAATTGGATTTTGACGGCTTTCATCCAGGAAGTCCGGTATTCCTCGCTGACTGCATTGAAGATGTCATAATTGACCTGTTCGCGGGCAAACGATTGGGTGATTTTGATGCCCGAAATGCTTTCGTGAATATACGCGTTGAGATTGGACTGTTTGTTGCTCAATATCTGAAAGGCTATCCGCTGACGCTTCTTGATGAACAGCACCAATCCGAACAGTACCGGCAGCAATGCCATACTATATAAGGTCAAGCGCACATCGATGAGGAGCATGAAGCCTAATGTGATCACTACGTTGAAAAGGTCGGATATCAAATTGATGAGACCGTTGCTCAGCAGGTCGCTCAGTGTATTGATGTAATTGACTACGCGGATCAGGATCTTGCCGTGGGGCCGGTTGTCGAAGTAAGCGAACGGCAAGCGCTGCAGATGCGCAAAAATATCGTAACGCATGTCCTTCAGAATATCCTGGCCGACTTCGGTGATGGCGTAGATCCGATAGCGCATGCACCCGCCGATCAGCACAAGTGAAAGGATGAAGAGTCCGCCCAGTCCCAGCAACTGTGGCGCGTTTCCTGCGGGTATCAGGTCATCGATTGCAATCTTTGTGAAATAAGGGCCTGCCATTCCGGCGATGTTTGCCAGAATGATGACAGCTAATATTTTTGAAATTGGTTTTTTGTAGGGCTTGATGTAGCCGGCCAAGCGCCGGTAGTGCCCCCAATTGAATTCTTGCTCCAAACTTTCATCGACATCATATGTATTGCGTGCCATTGGTTTCGCCTCCCGTCAATCCGAGTTGTTTGCAGTAAACGTCATAGTATTTGCCGCGCTCCGCCAACAATTCCGCATGGGTTCCTTGTTCGACCACCTTGCCTTTTTCCATCATCAGGATCAGATCCGCATCCCTTACCGACGAAATTCGGTGGGCGATGATGAAGGTCGTTTTGTTTTCCGTCAAGCCGAGCAATTCCTGCTGGATCTTCGATTCGGTTTCCATGTCGACTGCGGAAGTGGTGTCATCCAAAATCAGGATAGCCGGATCCTTCGCCAATGCCCGGGCCAAGGAAATGCGTTGCTTTTGCCCACCCGACAAGCCCACTCCGCGTTCACCGACGACAGTGGCGTATCCTTGGGGCATGCTGGTGATGAAGCCGTCCGCATCGGCAATCCGGGCCATCTGCTGGATATAGGAGTGATCCACCTGCGGATTGCCGAAAGCGATGTTGTCCTCGATCGTATCGGAAAACAGGAAGACGTCCTGCATGACCATGGCGATGTTTTCCCGCAACTGGCGGACCGGATAGTCCTTGGCATTTTTGCCGTCGATCAGGACGGTTCCCGAAGTGGGATCGTAGAATCTTCCCACCAGATTGACGAGCGTTGTCTTACCTGATCCGGTTTCGCCCAAGATCCCCAACGTCTGTCCGGGACCGACCGTAAAGGAGACATGCGACAGGATATCCGTTCCGGGGTCATCGGAGAAGGCGAAGGAGACGTCGTCGAACGTGACGTTCCCCTTGATCCGGAGGTGCTCCTCGGCAGCCGTGACCGGAATCCGCGCCTCCGTGTCCAGCATGTCGCGGATTTTGATGCAGGCAGCGGAGAAACGCTGCACATCATTGATAAGCCAACCGCTCATGCGCATCGGCATGTTCAGCATCCAGAGGAATCCATTGAAGGCGACCAGATCCCCCATCGACATTTCCCCGCGGATGACATACAGACCGCCGAGCACCAAAGCAATCGCGTTCAGTGTCCCGGCGAAGCCGTCGAGCCAAGGGAGATACGTGCGGGATACGGTGGCGGAATCCAGGTTGCGGCGCTTGAAGTCCTCGTTGTGCTTCGTGAATTTTTCGATTTCATGGTCTTCCCTCGCGAACGCTTTGACGATTCGGTTGCCGCCGATGTTTTCTTCCACCATCGAATTCAGCCGGGAGAAGCTTTCCCTGATCTGGAAAAACAGCGGGAAGGCCTTCCGGGACATCTTTTGCGTCAGGATGAAGATGATCGGCGTGACCGCCACCAATGACAGCATCAGCGGAAAGTGGATTGTGCCCATGACCGCGACAGCCATCACGAACCAGAGGATGCTCTCCAGGATATTGTAGGTGACCCAGGAAACGAAATGACGGATGGCGTCGGTATCACCGGTCATCCGGGCCATGATGTCCCCGACCCGGGTGTGGTTGAAGAAGTCGAAATCCAGCTCCTGCAGTTTCCGGTACATGTCCTGTCGCAGCACGAATAGGGAATTTTGGCCGATCCGCTCGAACAACATCTGATAGCTATAGCGGATGGTCGTCCGAAAGAGCGTGATGCCGATCATCAGATCCAAAATCGGCACCAACAAATCATCCTGCCCACCATCGATGACTTTATCGACCAATTCTCCCGCCAAGAGAGGATTGACGATGATCAGGAGGGCATTCAGGAAAACAAAAAATAAAGCCAGTAAGCCTTTGGATTTGTACGCCCGTGTGTAGCGCCAAATCCATTGATAATGATTCATAAGACAGTCCTCCTCAAAAAAAGTGTATGTTAACAGGTTACTGCTTTTTCGAGGAATGAGAATGGCTTTTCTTCGTCAGATTCCTGTACAATATAAGGGTATTCAACAGAAAGGACTTTTGCGATGGCCTATACACACGTTCAAACATTCAACCCTGAAATTCTGTATGCTTTCGATCCACTGAGTGAAGCCGGAAACTATTCCAAAACGCACAGCCACAACTTTCTGGAAATCAGCATCCTGCTGGAAGGGGAAGCTGATTATTTGGTGGACGGAATTCGTCAGGACTTGGGAACCGGCACCGTCATGCTGTTCAATCCGGGCGTGAAACATGCGGAAAGGCAAAAAGAGGGCACGTTTTCCCATCAATTGCATATCGGCTTGACGAACCTTTCGCTGAACGGGCTTCCGCGCAATCATTTCCCAAATAAGCGCGCTTTGCTGGATCTCGGCTGTTATGCGGATGCCTTTATGGAGAAGGCCTGGCGGGTGACGAAGGAGTTCAACGAGCAGCGGAGTGAATA
>NZ_JBAWAZ010000329.1:0-2703 GCF_049589555.1 Trichococcus sp. | reverse complement strand
AATCCCATCGGCACCAACAAGGTCGGTTCATATTCTTTCTTGATCCCCAGATACATCAGCACACTGCCGATGACCATCATGATCAGTTGGCCGGGCGTGACGGATAAGATTCCTGCGACAATTTGTTCCAATTTTTATTTCCCTCCAAACGTTATTTTTATTGAATGATTACGATGGTTTGCCCGACGTCGATCGGTGCTCCTTTTGTGGCAATGACAGCCGTGATGGTGCCTGCTCGTTGCGCAACGATCTCATTTTCCAGTTTCATGGCTTCCAATACGGCAAGCACTTGGTTTTCGGTCACGACGTCGCCGACGTTCACTTTGATGTCCAGGATTTTGCCGGGCATCGGCGCCGTGATCGGGTCGCCTTCTCCACTTCCGACAACCGGTGTCGGTGCTGGAGCGGCTGCGGCTACAGGTGCTGCGACTGGCGCTGCTACTTGAGCGGGTGCCGCGGCTACTGCCGGTGCTCCGAACTCTTCCATTTCCACCATGTATTCTTTTTCGTTGATTTTGATGCGGAATTTCCTTAACATTCTTTTTCCCTCTTTCCGGCTAATCTATTCTTGCGATACTCTTCAACCTAAATTGCGAAGCAGGATGATCTCCTGCAGCAATTGCGCCAATTATGGCCGCAGCTATTTCTTTTTCCAGATCGATTTCTGTGATTCCCTTCACTTGGACGGTAACATCCGAATCGTCATGAACAAGTATCGCTGAGGCGATCGCTGCAACCAATTCTTTGTCCTCCTGTGAGACAGGCAAGGAAAAATCAACTGTTTCAAATGGTTTCGCTTGGGAAACGGGTGCATTTGCAGCTGTTGTCGGCTGCACAACCTCATTTTTACCTGCAAGAAGTCCGCGTAATTTTGATAGTAGGGTCATAACTCTTCCTTCCTACATCCTTCGATGTGCAGTTCTTCACTACAATTACAATAAGTAAGGGAGTCCGAAAATCTGGTTGCGATCAAGGACTCCCGCTCATTGCATTTGACTGTTACTTGATGAAGCTTACTTGTTTGCTGATTTCTTCGATTGCTTTGTCTTTTCTTTCATTGAAGATGATTTTGTTTTGTTCAAATAAATTTCCGCCATGTGTGTCGATCGAAATGATCAGCGGACCGAATTCCTTCACGCGGCACACCCAAAGTGTTTCCGGCATTCCAAGGTCGCGCCAGTGGGCTGCTTCGATCTCTTCCACTTCCGTAGCGGCCAATACTGCGCAGCCGCCTGGGAAAACAGCATGAACAGCGCCAAATTCTTGGCAGCCTTCCATTGTTCTTTGCCCCATGCCGCCTTTGCCGACGATCAATTTGACGCCTGTTTCTTCGATGAACTCTTTTTCGAAGCGTTCCATACGCATGCTGGTCGTTGGACCGACCGCAACCATTTCAAATTTATCGTTCCCTAAATCACGGACGATCGGGCCTGCATGGAAGATTGCTCCACCATTCAGGTCAACCGGCAATTCTCTTTTTTCTTCAATCAATCTGCGGTGGGCAACGTCACGGCACGTAACGATGTGTCCGTTCAAGTAGACGATGTCGCCGATGTTGATGCTCTCCAGGTCTTCGTTAGTGATTGGTGTTGTCAGAATTTTTTTGCCGTTCATTTCGCTCACGCTCATAGTGTTACCCCCGTATGTGAAGTGATTTCATAGTTCAGATTTTTATCAAAGATGATGTGTCCGCGTCTGTGTGACCAGCAACCTGTGTTGACTGCCACTCCGATAGTGGATGGGTGGCGAGCCGAATTTTCGATATGAACGCCCATGACGGACTTCTTGCCGGATAAGCCTTGTGGTCCCAATCCGATTGAGTTGATGCCGTCTTCCAATAATTTTTCCATTGAAGCAGCGCGCTCATTCGGGTTGTGGCTGCCAATCGGTCTCATCAAGGCTTTTTTGGATAAAATTGCTGCTGTTTCGACGGATGTAGCGACACCGACACCTACCAATAATGGCGGGCAAGCATTGATTCCGTATTCAGTCATGACATCCAATACAAATTTCGTGATGCCTTCGTATCCAGCAGATGGCATCAATACCATTGATTTCCCCGGCAATGTGCAACCGCCGCCTGCCATGTAGACATCCAATTCCAATTTGTCGCTGTTAGGAACGATATCCCAGAAGATGGATGGAGTGCCTTTTCCGATGTTTTTGCCTGTGTTGTACTCATCGAATGTTTCTACGCTGTTGTGACGCAATGGCGCATTTTTGGTAGCTTCAAGTACGGATTCGGTCAATGCCTCTTCCAAGTCTCCGATGAATGGGAAATTTGCACCGCATTTGATGAAGAATTGAATAACACCTGTATCCTGACAAGATGGACGGTTCAGTTTCATCGCTTTGTCTTGGTTATCCATCATTGATTGATAAACAACTTTGGATAAAGGAGCAACTTCCTCTTTTTCCAACTCGACCAGTCTCTTACCCACGTCATCCGGTAATCTTTTACCGATCAAACCTATAAATTTACCTACTGTTTCAGTGATTTTCTGTTGCGCTGTCACTTCATTGTTAAGCGTTTCCATTGTTCTTCCTCCTCGTAATCGGTAACTGAAGCAAAACCAAGTTTTCCTTCGTTCCACTGTGCTGCGGTACTGCTGGATTAAAGTCGCACACTTCAGATATCACTTATATTTGATATCTGATAATGTATCCCTTTTACAAATAGAAATTTACCATATCCTTTTTTCG
>NZ_JBAWAZ010000328.1:0-2568 GCF_049589555.1 Trichococcus sp. | reverse complement strand
GTCTGAACCAGGTTCGGCTCCAACGCATCTTTCATCAGCAAGGTCAATGCGCCTTCCACTTTCAAATCTCTGACAGTGACGGGTACGCGGTCAAACGTATAACCGATGACAATGTTCCCAATCCGGTTCTTCAGATCCGTCAGTGAAGTCGATAAGCAAAGGATCGCCATGATTTCGCTCGCTACAGTAATATCGAAGCCGTCTTGTCGGGGAACGCCTTGGATCGGTCCACCCAGCCCGATGACAATGTTGCGCAAAGCACGGTCGTTGATATCCAATACGCGCTTCCAAGTGATCCGGCGTTGATCGATGTTCAAGGCATTGCCTTGTTGGATATGGTTATCGATCAAGGCTGATAACGTATTGTTCGTCGCCGTGATGGCATGCATGTCGCCAGTGAAATGCAGATTGATGTCCTGCATCGGCTGCACTTGCGCATAACCGCCGCCTGCCGCTCCGCCTTTAACGCCCATCGTTGGCCCTAAAGAAGGTTCGCGCATCGCGATCATCGCTTTCTTGCCGATGCGTGTCAGGGCATCGCCCAAGCCGACTGTGACGGTCGATTTGCCTTCTCCAGCCGGGGTAGGATTGATGGCAGTGACAAGGATCAACTTGCCGTCTGCCTCTTCATTCAAGGAATTGATTTTCTTGATGTCCACTTTTGCCTTGTATTTTCCGTACAGTTTCAGATCATCTTCTGTCAGGGAAAGGGTTGCCGCTACTTCTTTGATCGGAAGCATCTCATTTGCTTGAGCTATCTCGATATCCGTCTTCAAAACCATCACTCCAAATTCTTCATGTTTACATACATTTTAGCACACAGACCAGTAGAAAGAACGTGTTTTATGGCCATTTGCTTGATAAAACTGCTTACATTTACCACAAATAAAAAAATCCAGAAAGGAATTCAAAATGAAATCCCTTTCTGGATTGGAGCTTATTGACGGATCAGGTGATCGAATGCGCCCAAAGCGGCAGTCGCTCCGGCACCCATCGAGATGATGATTTGTTTGTAAGCACTGTTTGTGCAATCTCCGGCAGCGAATACGCCTTCCAGATTGGTTGAACCGTGGTTGTCGACGATGACTTCGCCGCGTTCGTTCAAGGCAACGCCGGAATCCTTCAACCAAGCCGTGTTCGGGACCAAACCGATCTGAACGAAGACACCTTCGAGTGCGATGGTGTGCTCCTCATTCGTAGCGCGGTCCACGTAGGAAATGGCTTCCACTTGATCGGTACCGGTGATTGCTTTCGTCGCCACATTCGTAATGACAGTGACGTTCTTCAAAGCATGGACACGGTCCTGCAGCACTTGATCAGCTTTCAATTCCGGCAAGAACTCGAGCACGTATACGTGTTTCGCCAAACCCGCAAGATCGATCGCCGCTTCTATGCCGGAATTCCCGCCGCCGATGACAGCGACGTCTTTGCCTGCAAACAACGGACCATCGCAATGCGGACAGTTGGTGACGCCTTTCGTGCGGAACTCTTCCTCACCGGGCACGTTGACATTGCGCCAATGCGCGCCGACTGTAAGAATAGCTGTCTTGGCTTTTAGCACTGCACCGTTTTCCAGTTCGACTTCGATCAGGTCATTTTTACGGATACTTTTAGCGCGTTGGCCTTTCATGATGTCGACCTTGTACTGATTCACATGTGCTTCCACTTGCGCCATCAGTTTCGGACCTTCTGTGTAAGGCGTCCCGATCATGTTTTCGATGCCGACAGTGTCCATCACTTGTCCGCCGTAGGTCTCGACGACCATGCCGGTGTTGATGCCTTTACGGGCAGCGTAGATGGCCGCACTGTTGCCTGCGGGTCCTCCGCCTATAACCAGAACGTCGAAGATCTCCTTATCGGCGAACTCATCCGCACTTGTCGGACCGGCGGCTTTATCGATCAATTGCTCGATCGTCATGCGGCCGCTGGCAAACTCTTCCCCATTAAGGAAAACAGTCGGAACAGCCATTATTTTCTTCGCTTCGATTTCATCCTTGAACATACCGCCCTCGATCATAACGTGCGAGATTTTTGGGTTCAGCACGGACATGATGTTCAATGCTTGGACAACATCCGGGCAGTTATGGCATGTTAAGCTGACATAGGTTTCAAAATGGAGCTCTTTGTCGATCGCTTTGATGCGCTTGATGATGCTGTCATCCACTTTAGGCGCTCTTCCGCCTACCTGCAGCAAAGCCAGGATAAATGAAGTGAACTCATGACCCAACGGAAGACCGGCGAATGTGATACCGCTTTCCGTTTCCGGACGTGTGATCGTAAAACTGGGCGTACGGGTCAAGGTTGCGTTTTCGAAAGTAATCTTCTCCGACATACCGGCGATTTCCTGCAAAAACTCGCTGACTTTCGCGGAATTTTCATCCTCGCCCAGACTGGCTTTGAAAACAACATCCGATTCCAACAGTTCCAGATATTGGCCGAGTTGCCCTTTGATTTCTGTATCTAATGCCATGGGAAGCCTCCTTAAATTTTACCTACCAAGTCCAAGCTAGGTTTCAATGTTTCCGCGCCTTCTTTCCATTTCGCAGGGCAAACTTCGCCTGGATGGGT
>NZ_JBAWAZ010000327.1:0-1595 GCF_049589555.1 Trichococcus sp. | reverse complement strand
GGATAACCTTGGTAAGATGCGAAGATATAAGTCACACCGATCATTACAACTGCTGTCATGACTGCTTTCAGCGTGAAAGCGTTCATCGATTCCACTTCGAACAGATTATTTTTGCGTTTTTCGCGTGTGCGCCATTGACCGAAAACGAGCGCTGCGGCGATGAGGACACCTAGGATCATTGTCAACAGATGCACGCTGCTGTCAGTCAAATCAGGCAGGTAGCCTGTAGAGATTTTTTGGAATATTTCCGGGAAAGGCGCCAATGATTGCCCGCCCAGCACGACCTGTGTCAGGCCACGGAACATCAACAACCCTGCCAACGTCACGATGAAAGCCGGGATACCGAAGTAGGCTACCCAGTAACCTTGCCAAGCGCCGATGATCGCTCCGATTGCGATGCAAATCGGCACTGCCAACCAAGGGCTGACGTTCCAATTCACCATCAAAATGCCGGAGATGGCACCTACGAAAGCCATCACGGAACCGACCGAAAGATCGACATGTCCCAAAAGGACCACCAACAACATGCCCGCCGCCAACACCAAAATATGACTATTCTGCAGCACGATATTCGTGATATTCAGCGGCCGCCAGAAGATGCCGTCCGTCATGAGCTGGAAGCCGATCAGAAGACCGATCAAAATGATGACCATACTGTATTTGCTGAAAATATCAAGCGCCTTTGTTTTTAGATTCATTGTTTGCTTTTCTTTTTTTATACCATTCGTCGTTTCCATCTATAGCACACCTTCTTCTTCCCTAGTCATTAGATTCATCAGCGATTCTTGGTTTGCATCTTTGCGTAAAACCTCACCTGTGAATTTGCCGTCATTCATCGTATAGATGCGATCGCACATCCCCAAGATCTCAGGCAGTTCGGACGAGATGATGCAGACGCATTTGCCTGCAGCCGCCATCTCCTCGATGATCGTGTAGATTTCGTACTTGGCGCCGACATCGATCCCGCGTGTCGGTTCATCCAGGAACAGGACATCCGGCTCAGTCATCAGCCATTTGGCAAGGACGACCTTCTGTTGGTTCCCCCCGCTTAGACTGCTGACTTTTTGGTAAATGGAGCTCGTCTTCGTCCGCATTTTTTTGCGGTATTCCTCGGCTATCTGGACTTCTTTTTCTTTGTCCAAGACGCCTTTTTTACTAATTTTCCCTAAGCTTGCAATTGTCGTGTTTTCACGGATATCCATCAAAAGATTCAAGCCCAGCGCTTTCCGGTCCTCGGATACATAAGCCAGCCCGTTTTCGATGGCAGCCGGCACATCCTTGACCGAAATTTCCAGCCCTTCCTTAAAGACTTTCCCGGAAATGTTGCTGCCGTAGGAACGTCCGAAGACGCTCATCGCAAATTCCGTCCGGC
Organism: Trichococcus sp.; assembly: GCF_049589555.1. GTDB lineage: Bacteria > Bacillota > Bacilli > Lactobacillales > Aerococcaceae > Trichococcus. The sequence continues at coordinate 223 of NZ_JBAWAZ010000327.1, read as the reverse complement.
CTGCCCCCATCAATCCCGCAATCCCGACGATTTCGCCTTTGCGGATTTTGAAATTGATCTTGTCGTTCATGATGCGGTGCGCATCAATCGGATGGTGGACCGTCCAATCCTTCACCTCAAAGTAGACGTCGCCGAGGTTCGGATGGCGTTCGGGATAACGGTTGGTCAAGTCCCTACCGACCATGCCGCGGATGATGCGTTCTTCGTTGATGGCTTCCTTTTC
>NZ_JBAWAZ010000326.1:0-2248 GCF_049589555.1 Trichococcus sp. | reverse complement strand
TCCGTTGAATTCTGTCACTGTGGCAGTCACACTTTTGGTCGCCAGCAAAGCTGTCTGATTTTGGCGTAACCGGAACATAGCCCAAGTTTCCGAAAAATATTGACACAGCGGTGTGATATGCTATAATCCCGACTTTGACAGTTAAAATAGTAAAATTCAAATGAAAAGCTTGCGGTTATTGGAAAAAACGCAAGTTTTTTATTTTTTATGCTGTTGTGAACGGTTGTGCGTGGTATAATGAGGTATGTTTGTAAAAGTGACTAAGAACCGCGAAGGCACGCAGTATGTTTCAATTGTGGAAGGCTATCGCGACAAAGATAAAGTAAAACAACGTACCATCAAATCTTTGGGAAAGTTGAAAGAACTGGAAGCCGGGAATCCTAATTATTTATCGGAATTAAAGGAGGACGTAAAGGCAGGTAAGTTTCAACCGGAACCGGAAACCCTTTCTCTCACCCTCGATTTGAATAAAAAAATATCAAATCCACTCCAAAACTACGGTTGGCTCCTTTTGGATGAAATATTCAGGAGCCTTGGGCTCGCAAAGGTTTTGCGAGTACATCAAAAAGGAACGAACTCAAAAATCGATTTGAATGAATCGTTGCGTCTACTGACGGTGAAAAGGATTTTAGATCCCCAAAGCAAATGGAAAAGCGTTCAGTCCCAAGGGGACTTGTTTGGGGATTTTAATCTATCTCCTCAGGATGTCTACCGATCGTTGGATACTTTTAGCCTACTGAGCGAACAGATCCAGTTGCAGATGCACCATGTCATCTCAAAAAGCGTCGGGCGCACGGGAGCATTGGTCTTTTATGATGTCACGAACTACTACTTTGAAACCGATTTGGATGACGAGCCTATTGAGGTGGATGGGGAGACGCTCCCTGCTTTTCGGAAACGGGGCCCCAGCAAGGAGAAGCGGCCCAATCCTATAGTACAGATGGGTTTGTTCATGGACACCAATGGGATTCCCATTGCATTCCGGTTGTTTCCTGGGAACTGCGTGGATGTTAAAACCTACCTACCCGCAGTGGAGCAAATAAAAAAACAGTTCGGGATTGAGCGAATCGTTGTCGTAGCTGACAAAGGGATGAACAGTAAGAACAATATCATTGAGACACTCAAAAATAAGGACGGATACCTTTTCAGTCAAAAAGTTCGTGGCACCAGAGGTGCTCCAAAGGACATTCAAAAATTCGCGCTTGATTCTGAAGATTGGATCATCAATGAGCAGGAGACCTTCGCAAAAAAATCGATGATTCGAAAAAGAAAAGTTGATAAAAAGGAAATTACAGAAAAAATCCTCGTAACCTGGAATCAGAAGTATGACTTCCGAGAAAAAATCCGTCGTGAGAAATCGGTGGAGTATGCAGAGAAGTTAACTGCTGGTGAGAGATTCCGGATGACCATGAAAAAAGGTGGCAAACGATACTTGGATGTAGAAACTGTCGATGAAGAGACTGGAGAAATCAAGAGGCTCGTGCCACACATCTCCATCGATGAGGAGAAAATTGCATTTGATGAGCAGTTTGATGGCATCAACGTACTGATCACCAGCGAGACGGAAATGAGCGATGAAGAGATGTTGGACAGCTATCGCTCATTGAGTCGCATTGAGGATTGTTTCAAGGTACTCAAGACGAACTTTGATGCGCGTCCAATTTATGTCTGGACCCAACCCCATATCGAAGCACATTTTTTGATTTGCTTCATCTCTCTGACGATCATGCGGCTGCTGGAACATAAGCTGGAATGGCAACTTAGCCCAGAAAGAATACAGAGTGCCCTACTCAGCGCACAGTGCCGTCCGTTGGAAAAGGGATATTGGGAAGTCTTTGGAAACGAGGATTTCCTGAAAATAAACGAACTTCTCGGTAAAAAATGGAGCCATCAATTTGTTCCGTTAGAAGTCCTTCGGACTTACGCAAAATAATCTGTGTTCACAACAATTTCAAAACAAGAAAAATCAGCTAAAAACCGCTTTATAGCAGTGTTTTTAACTGATTTTTCTTTTATAAACTGTCAAAGTCGGGATTATAGCAAAGTTCAGGAAAGATTTGACGGTGAATTGCAGCGAAAGGCAGGATTTCTTCGCATTTTGGAAAATCAGCCCGTAAATGATTGACCAGCGCTCATTTGTACCGCTATACTGTACTTCCCGACTTTGACAGTTTATAAAAGAAAAATCAGTTAAAAACACTGCTATAAAGCGGTTTTTAGCTGATTTTTCTTGTTTTGAAATTGTTGT
>NZ_JBAWAZ010000325.1:0-4573 GCF_049589555.1 Trichococcus sp. | reverse complement strand
GTATCAATGTGCGTATAGCCGTTTTTCAAAGCCATCGTCACCGCTGCATAGGCTTCTTCGTTAGGGATTTGCCATGTGCCGAAACCGATGGAGGGAATCGATACCCCATTGTAAAAAGTGAATACATCTTTATTTGTCATTAAATAACCTCCTGATATGATAACGTTTACTAATCTTCAGTTTAGAACAGTCAGAAGCAGATGTAAAAGAATACACCTTGAAAGGCCAAAAGAGACACAAATCAGATATGCGTATATAGAATAATTATCTCTATATGATCTAGTAATATATTACCAGTATGATAAACTCGTGAGTATAGAGAAAAAGCGAGGTGGAGCCATGTATTCGTTGATAACCAACAGCAAAAAAGGGACCTTGTTGGATGAATTAGTCCAATCATTGGAAACGTGCCAACGCTTTTATTTGAACGTGGCTTTCATAAACTTTTCCGGACTGCAATTATTGTTGGATCCGATCCAGAAAGCGGCTGAGAATGGAGCGTCAGGAAAAATACTGACCGGGACCTACCTGAACTTTACGGAACCGTATGCGTTGACCCGGTTAAAGGCATTCCAGCATATCGATACGCGCATTTTTGTTGCCACCCAACAAACTGGCTTTCATCCAAAAGCCTACATTTTTGAATACACCAATTACTATAAAGTCATCGTCGGTTCTTCCAATATTACCCAAAGCGCCTTGAAAAGCAACATCGAATGGAATCTTCAGATCATCACCAAGGACGGCGATGAGGACGAAGAATTTATTTCGGAAATCATGGAAGCCTACAGCTTGATTTGGGAGAGCAGCGAAATATTGGATGACGCCTTCATCGATGATTACGCAAGCTTCTTGAAGGACCGCAAAAAAGACCTCATTGTCCAAGAGGCCTATCCTATGGTTTTCCAATTCACGCGCGGACCTTCGATCAAACCAAACATGATGCAGGAACTGGCAATGGAAAAGCTGATGCGGCTGCGCGAAAAGCATCAGGAGAAGGCTTTGGTCATTGCTGCCACGGGAACAGGTAAAACGTTTATGGCGGCTTTTGATGTAAAGCAGACAAAACCAGAGCGGTTGTTATTTCTGGTTCATCGGGAAGATATCCTGCATAGTGCGATGTCGTCTTTTAAAAAAATCATCAATTTGAAGGATAGATCCACAGGCATTTTATCCGGGACATCCAAAGAGCAGCAGGCTGATTATTTATTTGCGACGATCCAGAGCATGAAGAATATTTATGCAGAATATGACCCGGGGCATTTCGACTATATCATCGTAGATGAAGCGCATCATGCGACCAGTCCGAGATATGTTGAAGTTCTGGAGCATTTTAATCCCAAATTTCTGTTGGGGATGACTGCGACTCCGGAACGGACGGATGGCGGAAACATCTTTGACTTGTTCGACAACAATGTTCCGGTTGAAATCCGGCTGCGGGAGGCATTGGAATATGATTTGCTGGTGCCGTTCCATTATTTTGGCATCACCGATGAATCGGGTGTCGACTTAAAGGGCGCGGAAAATCTGACGCCCGATCAAATTGCCAAACGCCTCAGTGTTCATCGGCGGGTAGACTTCATCATCGAAAAAATGAACTACTATGGGCATGATGGCTTGAAGCGCAAAGCGTTAGGATTCTGCATGACGATTGCTCACGCAGAATTTATGGCGGCGGAATTCAATAAACGGGGTATCCCGAGCATCGCCTTATCTGGTGGGGATAAAGTAACCAGAAGGGAAGCCTACACGAAATTACTGGAAACGGAAGATTCTGATCTGGAAGTAATCTTCACTGTGGACATTTTCAATGAAGGGATCGATATTCCCGGAGTCAATCTGGTCATGATGCTGCGGCCGACCCAATCTTCCATTGTGTTCACGCAACAATTGGGACGTGGCTTGCGCAAAAAAGACAACAAGGAATTCCTGACGGTTTTGGATTTCATCGGCAACTACAGCAAAAGCTTCCTGATTGCGATCGCTCTGAACGGGCGCCGTTTTTATGACAAGGACAGCGTCAAAACGTCAGTGAAACGCAATTTCTCGGATTTGCCGGGAGCGACCCATATCCAGTTGGACGAAGTCAGCAAACAACAAATTCTGGAGCAAATTGATTTTGAGAACTTTTCTACTCTGGCCTATTTAAAGAATACGTACAATGAATTCAAAAATTTGAACAGCGGTAGAATTCCTTGGCTATTGCAGGATTATTTAAAGGTCGATGCCGCACCAGACCCAGTTAAATTTTTCTCCAGGTCGGGTAGTTTTAAAGCGCGAAACTACATCGAATTTTTGGATAAAGTCGAACCGAATAATGCGCAAGTGATGGAATTGCAAAGTAATCCTTTATTCATGGCTGTGTTGACTGATTTGTCTCAAAAATTACCTTTAGTTCGGCTGCATGAAAATATGATCATAACCTATCTGCTGACACATGAAACATGTACTTTGGAGACAGCAAAAACAGAATTATTGGAATATTTAGATGCAGTCGATGACGAGACCATTCTGCATGCTTTCCGTACCTTGAATATGGAGTTTTCCGATAAAGGGGAATTGAAATCTGCCAGACTCTTGGTGACTTTGGATGAAAGGAATGTGTTGCATCGGACTGATGATTTTTCAATCATGTTGGCAGATGAACAGTATCGTCCTTTTATTGAAGATGTCCTTCATTACGGCAGAATGCGCTATTTAAAAACATTTGGCTCAATAAACTATGGTATTCCGCATTTAAAACTGTACGAAGAGTACACGATGAAGGACATCGCCATTTTGTCAAACTATAAAAAAATACATTCTTCCTTTCGAGGTCAGGGCGTGCTGAAAAATGATGAAATCAATCATTACTTCTATTTTGTGGACCTTCATAAAGGTGACGACGTAGAAGAACGCGTGAACTACAAGGATAAGTTCATCAACACCAAACAGTTCCAATGGGAATCGCCTAACTCCACAAAAGTAGACTCTGACCGAGGGCAAGACTTCATCAATGCGGAAAAACGAGGCGTAACCTTGCACTTGTTCGCGCGGAAATTCAAACAAATCGATAATGTAACATCCAAATTCATCTATTTAGGCAAAATAAATCCATTGTCATACCGGAATGAAAAACCGATCGAAATTCAGTATAAGCTTCAAAACGAGGTGCCCTGGGAGTTGTATCAAGAGTTTGAACCGGAACTTTCAATCAAGTAGAGCCATTTATTGCAAACTACCGGAAATTGCAGCCGCGAATCCACTCGAGATAAAGTTTCTGGTATTTGTCTTTAAACATGCGAGCGGATCGGGCTTCGTCAGATAATGATACAACCATTGTCAGGGATAATTTGAGAACGCTTTAAAAAAACAGTATATTTTAGGTATAGGTGGATGCTATAATTTCGCCAAGGGGGAATTGCCATGGGCTTCGATAGGAATCAGTATTTACGTGAATTGGAGACGATCGTCAATATCGACAGTGGCAGCAGAAATCCTGCGGGCACACAAAAAGTGGCGGCGTTTTTGGAAGAGAAATATAGGCAGCAAGGTTTTCTGACCGAGCTGGTTTCGGTCGGTCCGGAGGTGGGGCCGGTACTGGTGGCGACGAATGCTCCGGAAGAACCCATCGATCTGCTCTTCATCGGCCACACCGATACTGTGTTTCTGGATGGGGAAGCGAGCAGACGGCCTTTCAAGATAGAAGGGGAGCGGCTTTATGGTCCGGGCGTCTATGACATGAAAGGCTGCAGCCTGTTGACGGCCTATTTGCTGGAGAACTTGCCCGCAGAACTGAAGCAAAGCCTCAATATCTGTGTGATCCACAATCCGGATGAGGAGATCAGCTCCTTTTATTCCCGCGAAGTGATCATCGAAAAAGCGAAAACGGCCAAGTTCGCTTTCGTCATGGAGCCGAGTTCAGCGGATGGTTCGATGATCAAGGAAAGAAAAGGCATCGAAAAACTGAAGATCCATTTCAAGGGCCGGCCCTCCCATGCCGGCGACGCTCCCCAGGAAGGGCGCAGCGCCATCAATGAACTGGCTCATTGGATTGTTCGCATGAATACTTTGATCGATTATGATGCCGGTGTGTCTGTCAATGCGGGCACCATCCAGGGCGGCAGCGTGCCGAATGTCGTCCCCGAGCATGCCCAGATGGAATTGGACTACCGTTATTCGAATCCTGCTGATGTCACGGCCTTCTTTGATATGCTAGAGGAACTGCAGGCCCATGCAACCGAAATGGAGATCGGCGTCGAGATCGAAGTGATCGGCAAGCGGCCGCCTATGGTCGACGTGCCGGGTGCGAAAGCTTTGCGGAGCGTCTTCGAAGATGTCGGCAAGCAGATGGACACGGTCGTTTCGTTCAAAAAATCGGGAGGCGTATCCGATGCCAACTTCACTACCAGCGTGGGGGTTCCAACGGTCTGCAGCATCGGTCTGATCGGCGGCGCTTTCCATACCGATCATGAATATGTGGAGCTGGATTCCATTCAGCAACGCTTGGATCTTTTGACGGCAGTCATAGCAGAAATGAGCCGGCGGAAGATGTTCTGCGAAAGCGCAGATCGGATTTCCATAATGTGAGCCC
>NZ_JBAWAZ010000324.1:0-3118 GCF_049589555.1 Trichococcus sp. | reverse complement strand
AGAAGCAGCTGTTTCTGCTAACACAACTAAAATAAACGGTATCTTGCTAACTGGCGGCAACAGTGTTGCACTGTCCGGTGGGAATTCAGAATCTAACCTGATGCTCATAGCGCCTAAAGCAGCGGTCGCACTAACAGGTTCTTATTCAATAAATGGTACGGTCATCGCAAATAGCTTCGACATAAGTGGCGGTGCGAGCCTCAAATATGCACACGTTGGTACAACGGGTTTTCCATTAGGATCTTCGGGGACTGCTGTTGATCCGGAACAGGGAGACATCATCAGTTCAGGGACAGTCATAGAAAACTAGCAGAAAGGTGGGAGAATGTGGCAGATTTTGAGAAGAAAAAATTAGGGGATTTGTTGAAAGAAGCGGGTCTCGTAACGGAACTGCAGATAGTGGAAGCAATCAGCATGAAAAAGCAGGATCAAAAATTAGGGGATTTGTTGGTTGATCAAGGTTATATCACCGAGAAACAATTACTGGATGCATTGGAAATCCAATTGAAATTAGAAAGTGTATCCTTATATCAGTATCCGATCGATATGTCCGTAGTGGAGCTGACATCAAAAGATTTTGCACGATCAAAATTATTGCTTCCGATCAAAAAAGAGAATACGCGCTTGATTGTGGCAATGAATGACCCTCTGGACTTCTATGCCATTGAGGAACTGGAATTTTCTACTGGCTATGTTGTAAGGCCAGTGATAGCGACACGGGATGACTTACTGCAGACAATCAACCGCTTATACGACTCAAAAGAAGTGAATATTGAGCACATTGAGGGTGAAGATGCTCCAGCGGTAAGGATCTTCAATCAACTGCTGGAAACGGGTGTATCGCTGCGGGCATCAGATATTCATCTGGATCAAACGGAGCGCCAAGTATCCGTTCGGTACCGCGTGGATGGACTGCTCCGGAATGAACGCCCTTTGCCGAAAACCTTGATGAACGCTTTGGTTGCTCGGATTAAAATCATAGCCGGATTGAACGTTACGGAAACGCGCCTGCCCCAGGACGGTCGTATCAGCACAACGGTTTTGGGGAAAAGAGTGAATTTGCGTGTGTCCACTTTGCCGACTGTTTTTGGTGAAAAAATTGTGCTGCGGATATTGGATATCTCCAATATGTTCAGAAAAGTAGAGGATATCGGCTTAGAGAAGGATATTTTAGCTGATTATCGGAAATTGATTGCCCTGCCGTCGGGACTGATTTTGTTGACAGGTCCGACCGGTTCAGGGAAAACGTCCACGCTGTACGGCTCCATCAATGAACTGAACCATCCAGAAAGTAATATTATAACGATCGAAGACCCGGTTGAATATCAACTCGAGGGCATCAACCAAGTTCAAGTCAATGCCCAGATTGGACTGACCTTTGCGACGGGCTTGCGTTCAGTCTTGCGTCAAGATCCAAATATCATCATGGTGGGGGAAATCCGGGATAAAGAAACGGCTGAGAACAGTGTGCGTGCGGCTCTGACCGGCCACTTGGTATTCAGCACGCTGCATACCAACAGCGCCATTGAGGCCATTCCCCGCTTGCTCGATATGGGGATAGAACCCTACTTGATTGTATCTGCCTTGAGCGGTGTCGTAGCGCAGCGGCTCGTCAAAACGATTTGCAAAGATTGTGCCGACACAAGAGAAGCAACGCCGGTTGAGCGGGAAATCTTTGAACGACGCAATCAGACAATCGACACGATCACCTTTGGCAGGGGCTGTGATGTTTGCCGTCATACCGGATATCGCGGACGGATGGCCATCCATGAATTGATTGTGATCACGGAAGAAGTAAGGCAGTTGATGATGAATCAGGCGTCCATCCAGGAAATCAAGCAACACATCAAGCAACAAGGGGTCCGCTTTTTGGTTGACGATGGGCTGATAAAAGTGAAGGCAGGCAAGACCACTTTGGAAGAGGTTTTGCGGGTTGCTTCGATCAATGAATAAGAGGGCAGAAACAATGGAACAATTGGATACGATATTAATCGCCGCATATGAAAAACAAGCTTCCGATGTCCATCTTGTCGTAGGCTCTGCGCCGGTTTTCCGGGTGGATGGAAAGCTGATTCCCCAAAAACAAGCTTCCCTTGCGCCTCAAGATACGGAGCAGTTTGCGAAAACTTGCCTTAGCCAAGACTCGTGGGATGTGCTGGAACAGAAACGGGAAATTGATTTTTCTTACGACATCGTTGGTATTGCCCGCTTCCGCGTGAATGTGTTCTATCAACGCAGTGCGCTTTCGCTTGCTTTTCGAATCATTTCAAAAGAAATTCCCAGTGTGGAAAGTCTAGGTCTCCCCGGAATCGCCAAAAAATTGGTTCAACAACCACACGGACTATTTTTGGTGACGGGTCCAACCGGCAGCGGGAAAAGCACCTCTCTGGCTGCGCTGATCGATTATGTGAACCAAACGATGAACCGACACATCATTACATTGGAAGATCCCATCGAATACCTGCATGTGCATAAACAATCCATCATTGAACAGAGGGAAGTCGGCTTCGATACCTTATCATTCAAAGACGGTCTGCGCGCGAGTCTGCGCCAAGATCCAGATGTCATTCTGGTGGGGGAGATGCGCGATATGGATACCATCTCCACGGCCATCACGGCATCGGAAACGGGTCATTTGGTCTTGGGAACGTTGCACACTTCCGATGCAGCCGGCAGCATTGAACGGATGATTGATGTCTTCCCAGGAGGGCAAAGGGAACAGATCCGTTTGATGCTGGCGAATGTGCTCTTGGGCATTTTGTCGCAGCGGTTGCTGCCGACCAAGAAAGCCAATGGTCGTGTGGCAGCGACCGAAATGTTGGTCAACAATGCAGCAATCAAGAATTTGATCCGGGCTGAAAAAATGCATCAAATCCCCAATGTGCTGCAGACATCCCTTGATCAAGGGATGCACACCATGGAGATGAGCATCAAGCGGCTTGTTGAAGAAGAAACAATCAGCCGGTCGCATCTATTGCCGTAGAAGGAAAATCGAAAAAAAGGAGGGTAATGATGGCTGTTTTTACCTATAAAGCGAAAACAACAGGCGGAAAACTGATGAAGGGAAAAATAGAGAGTAGCAATAAAAAAGAAGCGCTCAACGAACTCAGACACATGG
>NZ_JBAWAZ010000323.1:0-10666 GCF_049589555.1 Trichococcus sp. | reverse complement strand
TTAAAGGAAAAAAAGTTCTCCATCACAATTTCCACGAGCATTTCCGCACCTCCTATACCAAAAAGTATAGCACCATAGCGGCGTTTCTTCTAAGAATAACCGTCAAGAATACAAAAGCGAAGAATGTTTTTGCAAACGTATACAAAGTTGCGGATTTGTAGGCATTTCGATAGTGTTTGCATCTGCGAAATCCTCAGTGAACCAACGAAAAAGTCCGGGGCTCACTAGCTCCGGGGAACGATTGCCTCGCCGGAGGAGCGGGAGCGATCAGGCGCTGTCCTCCGATGAGACCTGCCTCGCCGGAGGAGCGGCGGCGATCAGGCGCTGTTCTCCGATGAGACCTGCCTCGCCGGAGCTGAGCGGTTGAACCTACACTCGAACAATATAAAAAAGGCGCACTCCCAATTCAAGAGCCGCCTTCCCCTATATCGATGAAATGATGCAAACCCAACCAATAACCGACTGTTTTGAAGATTTCGTACTGCGCCAGTCTTCTGCCGAGCTGCGTCTCGATCCACGGCAAGCCGTAGGGACCGCCAGCTGACACATAAATGAACGTCAAGTCCTTCCCTTTTGCCACTTTCTCGAAGCTGTACTTGACCCGGTTCATGTGATAATCGCTCGAAACGACGATTGCGGAGTCGTAGCCGTTCTCTTCCATCAATGCGATGCTGTAGACGGCGTTTGTCCAGGTGCTGGTCGCCTGGTAATCCGCGAGAATGTCTTCATCCATCATTCCCAGTTCCCCGTATGGCTGCAGATGCAGCAGCTCGGCTTCCACAAGCAGCGGCGAGACGATGATCTTGCCGGATTCGGAATAACCTTCTTCCAACAGCTCGGAGGCCTTGACTCCTCGTTCCGGTGCGCCTTCCGGTACGATGATGATGTCGGAAACGATCGGTTCCTCATTGATTTCCAGATTGGCCAGGATGTAGAAGCTGATCGCCAAAGATACGCCAGTCACGATCAAAAATATATTCAGCAGCAGCATCGTTATTCTGGTCGATTCGTCCGTCTTCAGGAGGCTGCGCTCCTTGTCGAATGGATAATTTGCCATTTTCCGCTCTCCACATCCTTTCCCCACGTTATTATCACTCTATTTTATCCGAAATGTGGAAATAAGCCATCGCTTTTTGTATTTTTTCTTTTGCGGTGATCATCATCCGATACATGTAAGCGTTATCGTGTTATGATTGAGCCAACAAGTCATGAGGAGGAATTCAACATGAGATTGATGAACAAAGTTGCCGTTGTAACCGGAGGCGCTTCGGGTATGGGTGAAGCCATCTGCCGCAAATTCGCAAAAGAAGGCGCAAAAGTGATCATTGCTGATTACAATTACGAAGGCGCCCTGAAAGTCGCAAACGAAATTAACGCCGAAACCCTGGACGCTGCTGCTGCCATAAAAACCGACATCTCCATTGAATCCGATGCCGACGCCATGATCGACACCGCCATCGCCCTCTTCGGAAAAGTGGACATCCTCGTCAACAACGCCGGCATCATGGATGGCTTCGAACCGGTCGGGGAAGTCTCGAACGAGCGCTGGGACCGGGTCTTCGCCGTCAACGTCAACGGTCCGATGTATGCGAGCCGCAAAGCCATCCAATATTTCCTGGAACAGGGCAGCGGCAATATCATCAACATCGCTTCGATCGGCGGCCTGCAGGGCGGACGGGCCGGTGTCGCCTATGTCGCTTCCAAACATGCTGTCATCGGGCTGACGAAAAACACGGCCTTCATGTACGCGAAAAAAGGCATCCGCTGCAACGCAATCGCCCCTGGAGCTGTCGCTACCAATATCGCCCAATCGATGGGCACCGTCAGCACCTTCGGCCAGGAAACGACCGGCGTCGGCATGGCGATCAATCCAGCTTTCGGAATGCCCGACCAGATCGCTTCCGTCGCGCTCTTTCTGGCTTCTGACGACTCCAGTTTCGTTAACGGATCCGTCGTGACCGCGGACGGCGGCTGGACCAGTTACTGATTTTTGCTTACTGTTACTGAAAAACGAATGCGGCTGTTCCGAAAGGAGGCAGCCGCATTCGTTTTTTCATATATACTTGATGCCTGCTAGAAAAACTGAGGGGCTCCTCCGGCGAAGAGGCTTTCATCGGAGGAGGCAACGCTAAAATACTCCCTGCTCCGGGCAAGCATGCTGTCACCGGAGTTCCGGGCCAAAACCACGATTTTCTTTATCCTGCATTCTTATCCTCCAGCCAAATCTTCCGCGAAATGAAATTCCAGGCCATCACGAACACAGTCGCGGCGATCTTGGCCACCAAGTAATGCAACGCCACTTGATCAACGAACAACCACATCAGCACTTGGTTCAATCCCAGGCCGATGACACTTAAAGTGACGAACAGCAGCAATTCCTGGCGCTTCTCGGCTTCGCCGAAGCGGCTCGTGAACACGTAGCGCATGCTCGCCGCGTAATTGAATAACGTTGCCGCAACAAACGCCAGCGCAGCGGCCGTCAGATAATGCAAGCCGATGAAATCGGCCAACACGAACAAAATCAGAAAATCCAGTACCGTCGCCACTACACCGACGAGTCCGAATTTTGCCACTTGGGCCAACAATTTAGTCATTGTCCTGCCCCTCCCTGCGATCAGTCGGCACATTAACATCCGTCTCCTTCAGGATATAGAGCGGACGCCGTTTCGTTTCCATGAAGGTTTTCCCTAGGTATTTACCGAGGATCCCCAGACAAAGCAACTGCAAGCCGCCCATCCCCAAAATGATGACGATGAGCGAGGTCCAACCGGATGTTTCGTTTCCGAACACCAGCGTCCGCACGGTCAGGATCAACGCTGCCAAAATCGCAACGGCGAACGACAGGAACCCGGTAAAAGCCGCGATCGCCAACGGTGCCTCGGAAAAGGCCACAATCCCGTCCAGCGAATATTTGAACAGACTCCAGAACGACCAGGTCGTCTTGCCGGCGACCCGCTCCTGATTTTCGTAGGACAGGTACTTCGTCTCGAAACCGACCCAGCTGAATATCCCTTTCGAAAACCGGTTGTATTCGGTCATCTCAAGCACCGCATCGACCATCTGGCGCGTCATCAGTCGGAAATCCCTGGCGCCGTCGACGATTTCGGTATCGGAGATGCGATTGATCAAATGATAGAACTGCCTCGCGAAAAAGGAACGGATCGGCGGTTCGCCTTTGCGGTCAAGCCGTTTCGTACCGATGCAATCATATTCGCCTGTGCGGATCAAAGCAACCATCTCCACCAGCATGGCCGGCGGGTCCTGGAGATCCGCATCCATCACGGCGACGTAATCCCCGGTCGCATGGCGCAGCCCCGCCACCAGCGCGGCCTCTTTGCCGAAGTTCCGCGAAAAGGAAAGGTAGTGCACGCGCTCATCCACCGCGGCCAATTGCTTCATTTTCGCCAGCGTGTCATCCTTCGAGCCGTCATTCACGAAAATCAGTTCGAATACGGCAGCCGGCAACCGGTCGCTGACCACAGCGATCTCTTTATGGAAAATCGGGACCATCTCTTCCTCGTTGTGGCAAGGTACGATGATGGAAATGATATCTTTTGACATGTGTCCACCCCTATATATTGTTTCAGAATTCTAAGCTTTCCTTTATCCTATCATACTTGGCGCAGGTTGGCCGTCTATTTTTTGAAATGGTTCAGCAATCTGAGGCACCTTGTTTCGACGTGCTTCTGCCACAGATACGCCACCGGCAAAGCGAACAGCGGCGAAAGCAGCAAGGCCGTTTCCGGCGGGATGACCTGACCCAAAAATGTCACGAACAGGATGATCGAAGTCGTGTGCGTCAGGTAAAGGCTGAAGGACAATTTTCCCAAAAGCAGCAGCGGTTTCGATTTGAAGAAGGCCATCAACCGCGGCGACTCCATGCACAATAGCAGGAACAAAATGATGCCCAGCCCCGTCAGCAACAGCGCGTTCCGCACCCGGAACGATAAACCGAGCGCCGCCAAAATCCACTGGCTCGGGATCAAGAACGGAATCGCCCAGGCCGACAGGATCCGGAAACCGCGGTGCTCCCGCACAAAGACCCGGATGGCCGGCAGATGCTTCGCCAGCACCGCCCCCATCACGAAAAAAATCGCATAATAGTTGGTCCGGTTGAACGATTCCGACAGCTGTGCCAACCAAACCGTATCGCTCCGCATACCCCAGTTCGTCAACGCATCAATCCCTACTTGCAGGACGGCATAATACCCAAGGACCTTCCCTGTCCGATTGCTGTGAAGCGCCACAGCCAAAAAAGGCAGGATGAAAGACAAACGCCATTCCTGAACCATGCTCCAGAAGGCGCCACTGAGGATGTTCAGGCTGTAGTCATATCCGAGAAAATACAGCAGCATTTCCATCGCGTTCGGCACCCTTTTCCATTTCACATTGAAGGATCCGCTCAAATCGATCGTATCATGCTTCCAGGCCCCAAACAGCGCAATCAGGATGACCGTCACCGCGATGACAAGCACATAAGGCAGCATCAGCCTGATCCAGCGTTTGATGATGAACGACTTGAAGTCCAGCTTACGTCCGTTCAGATAGGGCCGCGCCAGCACGAAACCGCCGATGATGTAGAATACCAGTACCGCCTCATTGCCGCCCCAGATCATTTTCACTGGTGTCTGCGTCGCCACCCTCCAAAAGGTATTGGCAAAAATTTTGTATTCGTTGGCACTGTAGCCATAAACTGTCCAGACCGCCATGTGGAAAATCATGACAATGAGGGAGGCCAATCCCCGCATGCCGTCAAAGATTTCAATCCGTTGGCTTTGGCCGGATTTATGCATAAACATTCACTCCCGTTGTTTCGAAACTATCGAAATATTCCTTACTATGGTAGTTCAAATGTTACAAAATTTCAAATTGTTTATTTTTTGAGCATTACGACTATTTATTTCGAAGCCGAGATGTTATACTGTACTTACATGCGGTAAGTGAAGCAAAACCCGCATCAAATATACAATAAGTGGAGGAACACACATGAACGTTTTAGTAGTAAAAGGAAACAACAGACCAGCAGAGGAAGCAATTTCTTCAAAAATGTACGAAACTTTTTTGGCCGCAGCCAAAGAAAATGAAAAATTGAACATCACAACTTACAACGTCTTTTCAGAAGACATGCCTTACTTAGGCCAAGATCTTTTCGGCGCTTACGGCAAAATGGCAGTCGGCGAAGAATTGACTGACATCGAAACACGCCTTTTGGCAGCAAAACAAAAAGTTATGGATGCCGTGACTGCAGCTGACGTGATCGTTTTCGCATTCCCATTGTGGAACTTGACGATCCCGGCTAAATTGCAAACATTCATCGACTACATCTTTGCAGCCGGCTTCACTTTCAAATACGACGAAACTGGTCAAATGGTCGCTTTGATGCCTGAGAAGAAAGTTATCCTTCTGAACGCACGCGGCGGCGTTTACTCCACTCCTGAAATGTCTCCAATGGACATGGGTGTGAACTACATGCGCAACGTATTTGCTGGCGTATTCGGAATGGAAATCATCGGCGAAGTCATCATCGAAGGACACGCAGCTGTTCCTGATCAAGCAGCAACAATCATCGAAGAAGGCTTGGCAAAAGTAGAAGCATTGGCTAAATCTTTATAAAACGAAAAGCAGACGCGCCCCAGTGATCGGACTGGTGCGCGTCTTTTTTGTGCCTTTTACAATCACAAGCCTTTCATTGGGCAGGCAAAATCATTTCATTGCCGGGATGGACATTGATGATGAATTATTTTAAAGATTTTAGACTCTTTAATGCTTTTATTTGGTAAAAGAATAACTGATTATTTCATAGACATTTCCTGAATAAAATAATTGTCTGTATTCAGTAAATCCATATTTAGACATGATTTTATCGATCATAGTATTTTGATCGAATGAAGTGTCGATGTATACAATCAAGTTAGACTCACTCATCAACCTCTCTTCATTCGGTAGGGAAATGTCTGTTGGGCTTGTACTGTATGGATAAATGTCTTTGTAATGGATCAGTTCAGCCATGCTCTCGATAATCCGCCACTCGTCATCCTCATTGATGATCATTAATACATCGTTGTCGCTATAGTCTTGAACCAAATTGTTCGTTGTAGCTTGTTCAGTCAGAAGATATTCGATATGCCCGTTTTTAAATCCCAGATACGAGATAGCAAAACATAATGAAGCGATGAGAACGCAAGTAAATTGTTCTTTTTGCGTGACCTGCTTCACCGCAATATAAACCAAAAAGATTATTCCCGACATCAACGCCGGAAAAACACAATAAACATATCTCCCCGATTGGAAAGGCGAAATTTTTTGAATAACCCAAATATGCAGTAAAGCAGGGACAATCATTAAAATTACAGGCCCAAACCATCCTGTTATCGCGGCCATCAGTTTGTCGGCTGACCCCGCTTTATCATTTTTCCTCAACACAAATGACGCAGTGGCGGCAATTGTCAAAAGGGATACAAAGGTGAGGAGATAGCCTCCTTTGCCGCCAAAGAAACTACTGTTGATGATGTCTACATATTTATTCAGGTTGTCTGGGACGTCAGAAGTAATGCTACTGAATGCTCCTTGTCCTCTGTATGATGCAAAAATATGTTTCAGCATGGCTGGATAAACAATGACAGCAGTGGCAATAGAGCTGAACATCGTTGCTGCGAAGGCTGCGATTGCCTTCCATTTTTTTAGTATCATCAAGAACACACATAGTAAAAAAGATATGAAGAAGGCGGCAATGAAGAAGTAGTATTGTGTCAAGATACCCACCAATGAAACGAAATAAATGGTCAGAAGATTTTTAAGGCTTATTTTTTCGCTTTGCAGGAACAGGATAACGACATAGAGGAATAAGATGGTTACGAATGTCAGCATCGTATACATGCGTATGAACATGATTGAACTGATCGTCCCTATACTTAAGCCCCAGAATGCGACTGCCAATAAAGAAATCCATTTGTTTTTAACCAAGTGCTTCATCAGTGAAAACATCACGAGGCATATTAATAGATAAAAGACTATATTGATTCCAATACCAATCCATTTTGAGAATGTATTCGGCAGAAAAGAACTGATGGCATGAAATATCATATAGTAGAGAGGTGGATGGACATCTTGGGTCTGGTTGTAATAGACTGAATCAAACCTGAACTTGTCAGTGTTATTGACAGTCAAATCCTCGAATAATTCTGACGAAGAATGCCATCTATCATATTGAGATGTGAATAGTTCATTGAAGAAGCTGTTCGACAAACCAAATGTAAAAATCTCGTCTGTATCGTACCCCACTTTCATATTGGCGTAATAAAACAGCACCGCCAAAAGCGAACCAATCAATAAGAAACAAGCTAATGCGAAAATAAGATTTTTTTTTGACTTTTCATTAAGCATACAAACCCCCTGTGAAATATATATATATATCAATATATCATAAAGCCTTTCCCATTTCAAAAATGCATATATTTGATTTATCCATCACTGTTTTCCCCTGTGAAGCCAGTCAAACCCTTACTTCACCGGAGTAAACTGCCCTATTCCGCATTTCCGCAAAAAATCTCCGGCAAGCATCCGCCCGCCGGAGATTTTTTTGCATTATAGGATCAGAAACACCGCTTGTCGACCCAGCCAAGCGTCTTACCGTTCAGCGTGACGAGTGCATAGTAACCGTCCTCCGATTCCTGGATGACCTGCACAGCCGTGTTCAGATAGGAACTTGTCAGCCCCAACATCGTGAATCCTGGCGTACCCCAAGGCAGACTGTCGATCGAAAAACCGACCGAGCGGATCGTGGCGGTGTAATTCACTGCTTTAGTATTCAAAGCCGCCAGCGCGCGGGAGTCGACCCAGCCCAAGTTTTGGCCGTTCAGTTGAATCAGCTTGTAATTCCCGTCAATCGATTCCGCAACAACTTTCACGAGACTGCCCAAATAATTGTTCGTGCTCTCCAGGTACTGGTACCCAGCAGTCCCCCACGGCAGACTGTCGATCGAATAATTCTGACCGGAGACGCCGGCGTAATAGGAAACCTGGCGTGCATTGCTGAAGGCCCGTTTGTCGATCCAGCCAATCCGTTGACCGTCGATGGCGATCTCCGCATAGGCACCATTCACACTTTCCCGCAGCACAGTAGCTAATTTCCCGAAATAAGCCGCTGCATCGGCAATTTTGGTATAACCTGGCTCACCCCACGGCAAACTGTCGATTGAATAAACGCCGTTCATGATCGGCAAGCTGTAATTCACGGCCACTGTCGAAAAGTTCTGCAGCCCCCTGATGTCGATCCAGCCCAACGGTTTCCCAGCGAACGAAATATATGCGTACGCACCATTTGCCGTTTTGCGGGTCACCAACACTTCTTTGCCGTAATAATTCGATGAAGCATCCAGATAAACATAACCTGCTTCGCCCCAAGGCTGGCTGTCGATCGAAAAATTAGTTTCGGAAACGATCGCCGTATAAGAAACGACACTTGCATCGAAACTCTCGAAAGCGCGATAGTCGACCCATCCCAAAGGCAAGCCGTTATATGCTAAACACAAGTATGCACCGTCCGCCGATTTGCCGATCACAGTGACGGTCTTGCCGACATAAGAACTGCTGGAATCGAGCGTCCGATAGCCGGAAGTCCCCCACGGCAAGTTGTCGATCGAGTAATTCCCCTTGCGGACGACTGCGTTGTAGCTCGGAAAAGCCGCGTTGAAAGCCCGTTTGTCGATCCACCCCAGCTTGACACCGTCGACCGAAATTTCAGCATAGATGCCATTTGCCGTTTCCCGGACGACCTTGGCCAGTTTACCATAATAGGTTGCTGTTTCACCGACATGGACATAGCCCGGTTCGCCCCATGGCAACGAATCGATCGAGTAACCGCTGTTCATGATCGGTAAGGTGTAACTGGCCGTAACGGTGGAAAAGGTCTTCAGCGCATCCATGTCGACCCAACCCAATTCCTTGCCGGCGCAGGAAATAAACGCGAACTGCCCATCAACGGTCTGCTTCATTACCGCGACTTCCTTGCCGTAATAGTTCGAACAAGGCTCCAAATATTTGTAGCCGATCGTGCCCCAAGGCAGACTGTCGATTGAAAAATTCGGATTTGAAACAACAGCGTTGTAATTCACTGCCACTGTTTTCGGTCCATCGAATTTGGTCAGATCATAGGCGCTGATGATGGCATTCAGCTTGGTGTAATAGGAAGAATCAGTCGCGTAACGCCCCGTCAAATACAGCGTGGCATCCTGATAACTGGTCGTGTTTTCCTTCCATGTCCCTTTGTAGTAATTCGCATCCCAGCTGACCCCTTTGCGCAGCTTCTCCGCGTAATCGATCATCGATTCATAATAGGATGGATATAATCTGAAGAAGGCATCGATCCAGATGATCGACCCGTCGCTTTCTTCCTCCCACGTACGCATCACAATCGAATTGCCGGCGTAGGAACCTTTGATGCCGAAGAGATTGTTGCCGACTGTGCCGAGCTTGCTGGTTCCGTAGGCGGTCTCCAGTGAGGCTTGGGCGACCATGACGGAAGCGTAGAGATTGTAGTCGTTGCCGATTTCCGTAGCGTACTGTCCAAGGTAGTTCACGAATTCAGCCTTAGTGGCGAACGCCCGCGTCTCTTTGTCGATTTCCGCATAGGCATTCGTGCCGTTTACGCTCAACAGCTGTCCGATGTTGATGATTGTTGTCGTCAAGCTGTTCCAGCGCGTCAAACTGGCGACATCCGTGTTGTAATGGGTGGCGATTTTCTGCAGCGTATCGCCGGACTGGACGTAGTAATACCAAGTGCCTTTCGCTTCAGTGACGGCTGCCAAGGTCACAGCGACAGTTGCTGACGTCATCAAAGGTGCTTGAACCGCTTGTTCGGTGTCAGAGGATTCCTTTTCAGTATCTGGGATTTGTTCAGCTTGGTTGTCTTCGGTTACCAATTCCGGCTGTTTTGCTTCTTCAGTTGGTGAAGCGACATCATTTTCAAGGATCGGCAGAGTTGGATCTGTCGGACTTGTTTGCGGCGGCCCTTCCGCGTCCACAGTTGGCACTGCTTCGACTGCTTCAGCCACAGGCACCTGCCATTCCGATTCAGTCAGAAGGAATGTTTGGGTAGCATCCTTATAGACTTTCACCTGCAAAACCGTTGTCCCTTCCGGAACGTTCGCCAACGCAAGCGTAAAAATTCCGGCTTCATCGGCGGTTTGCTCGCCAACTTTGCTCTCTCCTGCACAAACAACCACGTACGCATTCGGTTGGGTTGTTCCTGAAATCTGATTGGTTCCGTATATGCCCGCATCCAAAACCGTAGCGGTTACCACAATTGACTCCTTGCTTGCATCCGTATAAGCTGCCGTCTCCTCTTGAGCAGAATCTGCTGTTGGCATCAGATCTGCTGATGGTTGCACAGGAAACGCCGGAATCGTTGTTTCGATTGGCGCTACCCCTGCAGTCGCTGCATCCGTTTCGTCCGCAAAAGCGATATTGTTTCCTGCAAGCAAGCTCGCAGCCAAGCCTGACAAAGCGACATACGCTCGTGTGTATTTTCTTTGAACAATCTTCATAGTCGTCCTCCTAGTTTACCGACGGATTTCTTAAGATTACTTTAAAATATTATATTCATTATAACATTTTACACAGAGAACTAATTGTTTCATTTGGATTACGAGCGCTTCCCGACTTTGAC
>NZ_JBAWAZ010000322.1:0-1744 GCF_049589555.1 Trichococcus sp. | reverse complement strand
CATCCCTAATACCGGTGTCATGAACATATGCAATCGATCCCTTCTCGTCTTGTTAAGTGGCCTTTGCTGCTTGATAAGACCTACACTGGTATTATCCGCAAAAATTCGCGCCAGCTTTTTTTATTTTAAAAAATTTTTAAATTATTTCCGCAGATGTTTATTCAATTCTTCCACCAGCATGAAGACGGTCGTGGACGGGTTGTCCCGGGCTGGCGATGGCGAGCGCTGACTGTAGAGTTTCTTGGCGTTCTGGATGGCTGCCGGCTGCCTTGATAATAATACGTTGTACATATGCGGATGATTTTTTTTGTAGAAAAATCCCAGCCGTTTCGAGAGCATGTCTGGGTAATGGAAACGTGAAATCGATTTTTTGATCAGTTCGAAATGCAGCAGGTACCAGATTTCGAATGCTTCGTTGCTGTAGGCGGCACGGAAACCTTCCCGGTAATGGGTTTCGCAGAAAAAAACAGCTTCATTGAAGATGTCCCGGTCGAAGGAATCCTTGTCGAAAACCAGCCAAATTTCATCATACTCGTCACGCCGGGTATCGATAACTTCGCGAGCATAGTTGACCAAGGACATCGTGTTCATCGCCGTCCCGACGATTTCGACCTGCGCAGAGATGACGTGAAAACTACGGAAGTAGTTCGGCTCGGTCTTGGTGCCTTCGCAAAGGAT
Organism: Trichococcus sp.; assembly: GCF_049589555.1. Lineage (GTDB taxonomy): Bacteria > Bacillota > Bacilli > Lactobacillales > Aerococcaceae > Trichococcus. The sequence goes on along the minus strand of NZ_JBAWAZ010000322.1, from coordinate 1,066 downwards.
CAGGAAAGTTTTTTCCGGCCGTTTCGTTCCGACCGGCCGTTCAAATTTTTTCTTATGGTCCCTTCTTCTATTTTCCATTGTCGACCCACCAATCCACCGGCAACGGGAACGGGATTGCCCCGTATTTGCCGTTCAGATAGTTGCGGTAAAATTCAAAACTGTTCTTCCTTTCCTCGTCATCAAAACGATATTCCACCAAGGAAGTCAGGTGGCTAGCGCTGTAGCTGTCCTTCTCCACGAACCAGACTTGGTCCCTGCGGAAAAGGCTGCTGGACAGATTCGTGATGTCATGCGTCGAATAGATCATCTGCGCGCCTTTGTCGTTGACATTACCGGAAAAAAGTTCCAGCACATAGCGCGTCATCAAGGTGTGGAATTGCGTGTCCATCTCATCGACCATCAGCAAGCCACCCTTTTCGAGCGCCTCGATGATCGGACCGGCCAAAGCCAGCAGTTTGACGGTCCCTGCAGATTCGGTATCCTGGAAACGGAAATTTTCACAATGGGGCTCTGCTTCCCCTGCTTCATTGCGCCGGGTCTTGACGACGAAAAACGCCAGTTCCGGCCGGCCGTTGCGCGTATTGCCCAATTCGTGGACAACGATGTCCTGGATGGACGGATCGGCCACTCTGATCAAAGCCATAAGGTTATGTTTATATTTGGAAAGGTGCATCTTCGCCATCGAAATGGACATCCCAATTTTCGAGGTGTCGAGGATGATGCGCATTTCCGTGAACCACTCGAGAAACAGCTTCAATTCTGGATGTTCTGCCGACTCGGGTGTGGAAAGTAACGACGACAAGGCCAATCGCGTATCTTCCAAAATGATGTGTTGGAACAGTTCGGCCCATTCCCCACCGACGATTTTGCCTGTCGCATTCCGGAAAAACAAATCTTTTTGCTCGTCGCCTTCCAGATAAAGGAATTCCTCAGTAACCCGTTTGCGATTGACGAAAAACCCATAGCGATAAAGCCTCCCTGCCAAAAGGAAGCTTGCTTCCAACATTGTGTCCTTTTTCTCGGTCCGCGCATCCAGATGGAACGGTTCGATGTGGTCCAACCATTC
>NZ_JBAWAZ010000321.1:0-4528 GCF_049589555.1 Trichococcus sp. | reverse complement strand
CGGATATCGAACGCGCCGAAAAGATGCAGCGAGTGGAAGACCTGTACCGTCCCTACAAACAAAAACGCCGCACGAAAGCCGCCATCGCCCGCGAAAAAGGCCTGGCTCCATTTGCAGAGTGGCTGTTGAGCGGTCCAATGAACGGATCAGTCGAGACGAAGGCCAAGGAATTCCTTAATGAGGAAATGGAACTTGCTACTATAGAGGACGTTTTGGCCGGAGCCCACGAAATCATTGCCGAAATCATCAGCGATGAACCGGCCTACCGCGAACATATCCGCGAGTTCACGCGCAAAAACGGCCAAATCGTCAGCACCGCCAAGGATACCGAAAAGGATGAAAAGGGCGTCTACGAAATGTATTACGAGTTTTCTCAAGGCATTTCTTCGCTCGTTTCGCATCGCGTTCTGGCCATGAACCGCGGCGAAAAAGCCGGCATCCTGAAGGTCGTCGTTCTGATCGACGAAGAGAAAATCTTCGCTTATCTGGCGAAAAAGGTAGTGAAGAATCTGAAAAGCATTGCCGTGCCTTATCTGCAAGCCGCCTACGAGGACAGCTACCGCCGTTTCATCGGACCGGCCATCGAACGCGAACTGCGCAATGAATTGACTGAAGCCGCCGATGCGCAAGCAATCGATGTCTTCGGCGACAACCTGCGCAACTTGTTGCTGCAGCCGCCTTTGAAAGGCAAAGTTGTGCTCGGTTTGGACCCAGCTTACCGCACCGGCTGCAAACTGGCGATCGTCGATGCGACAGGGAAAGTGTTGGCGAAGAGCGTGATTTATCCGCATAAACCAGCCAACCAAGAAAAACGCGCCGCTGCTGGCCCGGCTTTCCGCAAAATGCTGGCGGACTACAAAGTGGAAATGGTCGCCATCGGGAACGGAACCGCCAGCCGTGAATCCGAGCTCTTCGTATCCGATCAGATCAAACAAGTCGCCGAAACCGTTTATTACGTCATCGTCAACGAGGCGGGCGCATCGGTCTATTCCGCCAGCGACATCGCTCGTGAGGAATTCCCTGATTTCCAAGTCGAAGAACGCAGTGCCGTCAGCATCGCCCGCCGTCTGCAGGACCCGCTTGCCGAATTGGTCAAAATCGATCCGAAATCGGTCGGCGTCGGCCAATACCAGCATGACGTTTCCCAAAAACAGTTGGGCGAACGCCTGGACTTCGTCGTCGAAACCGCTGTGAACCAAGTCGGCGTCAACCTGAATACGGCCAGTGCGCCTTTGCTGCAGCACATCGCCGGCCTGAATAAAACGATCGCGAACAACATCGTCGCTTTCCGTGAAGAGAACGGCGCCTTCGACAGCCGCCAGCAACTGAAGAAAGTGCCGCGCCTCGGACCGAAAGCTTTCGAACAATCGGTCGGCTTCATGCGCATCGCTGATGGCAAGAACATCCTCGACAATACCGATATCCATCCGGAATCCTATCCGGCCGCTAAAGAAGTGTTGGCGTTGGCCGGACTCAGCCTGAAGGACATCGGTACCGAACAAGCCCGCGAAGCGTTGGGATCCTTGGATCGCACCAAAGCCCGAGAAGTGACCGGACTAGGGAAAGAAACGCTGCAGGACATCATCGCCGGTTTGACCAAACCAGGCCGCGACCCGCGCGACGACATCGCGCAACCATTGCTGCGCCAGGACGTGCTCTCGATGGAAGACCTGAAGCCGGGAATGGAACTGCAAGGAACCGTCCGCAACGTCGTCGACTTCGGTGCCTTCGTCGACATCGGCGTCAAACAGGACGGCATGGTCCACATCTCGAAACTCAGCAACCGCTTCGTCAAGCATCCATCCGATGTGGTCGCAGTCGGCGATATCGTGACCGTCTGGGTCGATAATGTCGACACGAACAAAGGCCGTGTTGCCCTGACGATGCTGCCGCAAAAATAATGAGGAATAATTGATGAACGAACAAGAACTGCAGCAGTTGGTGGAGCGCATTTCAAGTACGGTTTTCCAGAAACCGTTCCGCCACCGCGCCACCTTCAACAGCCGCCTCAAGACGACAGGCGGGCGCTACCACCTCAACAGCCACAACCTGGATTTCAATCCTTTGGTGCTTGAACTGCACGGACCGGATGAGCTGGAAAAGGTCGTGAAGCACGAACTCTGCCATTACCATCTGCATCTGGACGGGCGGGGGTATCAGCATCGGGATGCCGATTTCCGAAGGCTGCTGAAGGAAAGTGGTGGGAGCCGGTTCGTAAAGGACCTTCGCCAAGTTGGAGAGGTTGCGCCGCCAAAATGGCTTTATGGTTGCAGTGCCTGCGGGCAGATGTATCCAAGGAAAAGAAGGATCAATCTGAAGAAGTATGTCTGCGGCAAGTGCAAGGGGAAGTTGAGGTTGAAGATAGAATAAAGAAGTGATCAATATTAAAAGCCCGGAGAATCTGAAAATAGATTCTCCGGGCCTTTTTGTGTATGAATTTAGGTGAATAGGGGCACTTAAGACATTAAAAAGCTGGGTTATGATAGGCTACAAACGAGGCTCTAATTTCATCGGGAGGAGTAATGAACTTTTAATCAATCCATCCCAAAAATCTTGAACCAAATCATCAAGCAAATTGTATTTATAAAGGGGAAGAATATCGATTGTCTTTGGAAATTCAAATTTCCGCTTTTCGAGACTTTCTGCGTGTTCTTTTCTTTTGACGTTCATCATGTAGGTGATTATGATCTTGCTATCATCAAATCCAATGCCCACCGTTTCCATTTCTACATCAACGATATTCTTAAGAAAAAGGGATTTGAAGGATGTCTTTTTGCCAATTGCTTTCCCTCCCAATATATAAGATAAATAGCAACATAAAAATATTTGCTGATAGTAATAGTATACTTCAATAAATCATATATGCGTATATTATATAAATAATAAAGGCAATACGTAATATACGTAATATGTGTAATATAAAGAAAAATCAGTAAGCAAACGTTGACAGAAAACCACTTCAAAAGTATAATGAAATAGTTAGTTTTGCGGTCATGGCGGAATGGCAGACGCGCCAGCTTGAGGGGCTGGTGGGAGTTACTCCCGTGGAAGTTCGAGTCTTCTTGGCCGCATAGGTATGACAAATTTAATAGGGTTCCTGACATCTCGCTGATGTTGGGAACCCTATTTTTTATTAAACAATTTTCTTAGTTACATACTGCTCTTTCCATCCTGCATATATCTGTTATAATGGCGGGGATATCTTTTTCCTGAAAGGTATCCATCTGCTTAAAATCTCAGAAAAGGAGTGATATATTTGAAACTACTGCACACTTTAAAACCAATAGCTGCCGTCATTGCGGGGAATATTATTGTTGCATTTGCGATTGCGGCATTTATCCTGCCGAAGAATCTTATCGCCGGGGGAACGACGGGTCTTGCCATTATTTTGAATCATTTTTTCGGGTTGAACATCTCTTTGGTCGTGTTGGTCTTCAATGGATTCATGTTTTTTGTCGGGGCAGCCTTGTTGGGCAAAAAGTTCGCCTTGACGACGATCCTGAGCACGATCATCTTTCCGACGTTCTTAACTTTTTTCCGGACGGTGCCTGCTTTGCAGGACATGACCGATGATATCCTGCTTTCGGCAATCTACGCGGGTATCCTCTGCGGATTGGGCGTGGGGCTGGTGTTTAAGGTCGGTGCTTCCACTGGCGGGATGGATATTCCGCCATTGCTCCTGAACAAACATTTCCGCATTCCGGTAGCGGTGGGGATGTATGCCTTCGATGTGATTTTTCTGCTGGTCCAGGCGTTCTTTTCCAGCATGGAACAGATCCTTTATGGGCTCATCATGGTGTTCTTGACATCCATCGTCATCAACAAAGTCATGGTTACCGGAACAAATAAGATGCAGCTTTTCATCATTTCCAAAAAGTTTGAGGAAATCAAAGAGGCGCTGCTGTATGTGCAGGATGTCGGTCTGACGCTGGTGAACATCGAAACGGCCTTTGAAGGGGTGCAGCAGCAAGCGGTGCTTTGCGTCATTGAGCAGCGGAAACTGTCCGCCATCAATGCCTTGGTCAACGACATCGATCCATTTGCTTTCGTGATCATCGGACAGGTCCATGAGGTCGCAGGGAAGGGCTTCACTCTGGAACGCCAATCCGGGCTTGTAGAATAATAAAATAAAGCAGAGGCAGCCTCGAAATGGAGGCTGCCTCTGCTTTATTGGTTTTTATTACACGACTAAAGTTGGTTCGTCGACAGTTCCGTTAGTGATTCAAGGTGGACAGTCGACAAACAGCGGAGGCGTCAACTGTTCTTCCTGCTCCTCAGCGTGAACAGTCAACAACTTCCGTTAGCGTCGGCTGTTCTATCTGCGTTTCTGCACGAACAGCCGACGCGCCCCGTTAATAACTAATTGGTCGGCAGCCGCTCAGTATCCTCTAACGGATTTTTTCGGAACTAACAATTGTGGGTTGGTCCTCGCGATGACCGCCAAGACCATAATCGTGAATGCGCCGGTCGCCAATGCGCTGGCGCCGTTCAGCGTGATCGAGTAGAACCATGCGCTCCAGCCTTCAGG
>NZ_JBAWAZ010000320.1:0-2789 GCF_049589555.1 Trichococcus sp. | reverse complement strand
TCCGTGATTTCGTCGATATTATTGAAGAATTCTTCCAGCGAATCTCCTTCTGGTGCGATATCCACATCGTGGAAACAGAAGTATTCAACATCAAGTTTTTCCAAAATTTCAAAGAAAGCTTCCACACGGTTCTTTGCGGTTTCCATCGGAGTAGTGCCTGCCCACGTGCGGATGTTCGTAGGACTTCCGAAAGGATCGGACCCGTCCTGCGTCATTGTGTGCCAGTAAGCTACCCCGAAGCGCAAGTGTTCCTTCATCGTTTTGCCCATCAGCATTTCAGACGGATTGTAATGGCGGAATGCCATTGGGTTTTCTGTGGTAACGCCTTCATATTTGATTTTATCTACTGTTGAAAAATAACTCATTTCTTTTCCTCCTCAAAAATGTTATCTTGTCTTTGGGTTAGTTCGCTCAACTAACTCATGAACATAATATAAACGATTATTTTTTTGTTGTCAATAGCTTTCAGAAGATATATGATAGATAACGAAGGAAGAAGGAGTGGTTTTATTGATTCATAGCAAATATACGATCCGCGAAAACAACGAGGCAACTATTTTGAATGCCATCATCAGCCAGAAAGAAATTTCCCGCGCTGAATTATCCGTCCTTGCCGGTCTGAACAAGGCTTCCGTATCCTCAATCACCAAAAAACTGTTGGAAGACGAGTTGATTCATGAAGACCGGATCGGCGATGCAGCACGAATTGGTGGCCGGAAGCCCATCATGCTCACTTTTAATGGAAAAGCTGCGCTTACCTTTTCCTTGGATGTTGCACCCAACTACATCGAAGGGCTCATCGCATATATTGACGGAAGGGTCCTTTATGAATCCGAAATCAGAGGCATCAAAGTTTCTTCCGACAATATCCTCGGCTACATCACGGAAATGGTTGAAAAACTGACGCAACATGCTATGGAAACTCCTCACGGCATCACGGGACTCTGCGTTGCGATCCACGGACTCGTCAATCAGGAAGAAATCATCTTTACGCCCAACTATACGTTGCAGAGCAATCTGAAAGCACAATTGGAAGAAATTTATCCCTTTTATGTATATTTGGAAAATGAAGCGAATCTGGCGGCGCTAGGTGAATATACTTTTGGATCCATTTCGGACAGTGTCGTCAGTCTGAGCATCCATACGGGCATCGGAGCCGGAATTGTCGAAAATGGGAAACTGAGGACCGGAAAAAAAGGTATAGCCGGTGAAATCGGCCATAGCATCCTCTATCCGGATGGCCGTAAATGCCCTTGCGGCAATGAAGGTTGCCTCGAACAGTACGCTTCCCATCAAGCCATCTACAGCGAATTGGAGCAGATGCTTGCGTTGCCGGACATCAATTCGTCCATAGTGATCGAGCGCTACAAAAAAGGCGATCCCGTTGTCCAAAAAACACTGCGGACCAATGCGCATTATTTGAGCATTGCCGTCAATAATCTGGCGGTGATCTACGAACCCGATCTAGTGGTGATCAACAGCTCCATCTATTCGCAAATCCCCGAGTTGATCAGCATTCTTAAAGGTGACCTCAAGGGGAAATTTTCGTGCGATACCAGTGTCGTCAGCAGCTCGCTTAAGCGGAAAGCGACCTTGTTCGGGGGTGTGGCCAAGTCCACACAAAATTTCCTGAACATCCAAAACCTGAAAATGAATACTGACAACTAAAATCAAAACCACCCGTTCGATACGAATGGGTGGTTTTGTCTAGCTCATTTATATCAGATTCAGCTTCCCTTTGTGCCTTTGTAACACTGTACCATTTTACCATCCTAACATTTTACCACTTTAACATTATGGGGGAGGCGCTCGGGTGGATATGCTTGTTCTATACCATTTTGGGGGAGAAATGTTTGTACATTGAGATATCATTTCGGTATGATAGTGTTGGAATATGAAGAAGAGGAGGTTGGGTTTTATGAGCGGATTTTTAAATAAAATACCACAAAATTATTTAGATGATATGTTAGTGCGTCTTGCCCACCACTCAGCAGGGATAGAAGGAAACACGATTTCGTTGCCGGCGACAGTCTCGATCATTTTAAATGGTACTCTCCCAATCAGTAGCGGGGCAACCGTGCGCGAATTTTATGAAATTGAAAACCATAAACAAGCATTTTCTAACATGTTGGATCATTTGGAGAGTAATGATACGCTCTCAGTATCCATAATCAAAGAGGTCCATGCCGATTTAACCGATCGGCTTCAATATGACAAAGGCCAATTCAAAAAGAACGAGAACCAGATTGTCGGGGCAGAATTCCAGACGGCTTCACCATCGGAAACGCCATTTCTGGTCCAACAGTTAGTGGACAACCAGGAATACCGGCTAGAGAACGCAGCTACTGACGAAGAAAAATTAGAGAGCATTTTAGATACACATATCCAATTTGAACGGATCCACCCTTTTTCCGATGGTAACGGACGCACAGGGCGTGTCATTATGAATTACTCATTGCTTCAAGAGGGGTTCCCACCTCTGATTATCGAAAAAGAAACAAAGGCCACTTATATCGAGTTACTAGCTAAGCAAGATTTAGATGGTTTTATGTCTTTTGCCAAGGAAATATTAGCAAAAGAGCAGAAGCGAATGAAAGCATTCCAAAACATGGATCAAGAGCAAATCAAACAGATTGAGTGACACCGCAAAAGAGAAGAAGGATGCCCGATTCAATCGGACATCCTTCTTCTCTTTCTTCTGACCACAACCTCCTCCGGCGAACGGAGGCTACGCCGGAGGACGGCTCACATATCAGATCTGTGCTCCGATGAGGACAGACTCGCAGGAG
>NZ_JBAWAZ010000319.1:0-2502 GCF_049589555.1 Trichococcus sp. | reverse complement strand
CCGAAGCCCATGACCTTCACGAGCGACCAGCCTTCCCGGATTTCCGGAAGCGGAACTTCCTGATGCACCAGTTTTTCCGGACCACCCGCTTCGTGCACTACGACTGCCTTCATTCTTCCACCCTCTGTCTTAATTTTTCATAATGATAACATGCAGCTGGGTCTGCCCGATTGCGTCCCGCAAAATTTCTTGTAGGCGCAGGAATCGCACAAAGTCACGGCATCGGTTTGAAAAAGCGGTACCGATTCCCCTTGGGCAACTTCCGTCAGGTGAAGCGAAACCGCACGCCCTTCATAAAACAAGCCGGATTTCTTTGCCTGCTCCTGCTGCTTTCTTTTGTCCAAAATTTCATACTTCCGTCCGTTCTTCACAAAATGATTCCCGGTTTCGATGAACTCGAAGTTCACATGCTGGTCCACGCAATCTTGGTGCATCCTCTGCACCCATTCATAATGGCATTCCCTTGCCCCATCATAGTTTTCCCCGCCGACGATGACGCGTTCGATTTTTCCGGATGACAAATGTTTCGTCAAGTCGATTTCGCCGATCAGCGGTGCGGCCATGATGCCTCGGTGTTTGAAAGGCAGATCCAGGAGTACCGGGATCCGCCTATCGGCCATCTTTTGGTTTTCGGCAGAGACATTCATCCACACGTTTTCCCAACCGTCTCCCCAATTTTCAGGCAGACAATCCTTCACGCGTTCGATTCTTTTCGTCAACAAGTAGAACAGCACGTCCGACCGCTTTTCAATCATCTTCCAGACCTCGCCGCGCCACTCGTCCGCTTCCTCCAGAAAAAAGTCCGAAGTCATGCAGACGCGTATCGTGGAACCGGGCGGTATGACGTAGTCGCCGCGCCGGTTCCTTTTCAGCGGGCGATCAAAGCTGCTCTGGACTTTATAAATATGCGCGCCATCTTTTCCTCGTTGACTGTCCAAATGAAACATATAACAATTTTGGCATCCCGGGCTGACCTTTTTGCAGCCGTGCCACGGGTTCCAGATATCACTCAAGCGATCACTCCTTTGAATAATCAGGCGAATCTCCGTCACAACACGTTCTCAAGTAAGTACAAGATGACATTGACAAGGAGACACAACAACATCGACAGCACAGTGCCCCACAATAGTTTAACGACGCTGAATGTCCGCAAGCCATCGAAAAGTACGGTTCCCAACCCGCCCGCATTGATCGTTGCGGCGATGGTTGCGATGCCGATTGTCGAGGTCGCGGCGATCCGGATCCCTGCGATGATGGATGACATTGCCAATGGAAGTTGGATTTTCCTGAACATTTGATTTCTCGTCATGCCCATCCCGACAGCGGCTTCGATGATTGTCGGATCGATTTCCTTGATCCCTGCGGAAAAACTGCGCAAAAGGACATATTGGCAATAAATCACCAACACGATGATGGCCGTGTTCCTTCCCAATCCCGTCAACGGAATCAAGATGGCAAACAGTGCTAGACTTGGGATCGAATAAAGCAAAGATGTCAGATAGATCAAGCCGTTCATCACGCGTTCCTGATGCATGCAGGCCAAGATAATTCCACTTGCGATGAGGATGGCGATCGTCAGCGTCGTCCCCACTAATTCGATATGCTGCATTGTGGCGGTCAGCAATTTTTCATGATAAGTATTCCAGTATGCAATCATTTCAATTCACTCCAAAATGCCTCTTGTTCCTTTACGGTGGCAATCAAATCCGCAACAAACTCGGTTTTCGGATTGCGCATGATTTCCCGCGGCGTATCAAATTGACAAATCTTGCCTTTGTCCATTATCAGCACTCTCGTCCCCAGTTTGAACGCCTCATTGATGTCGTGTGTGACCAACACAAAGGTTTTGTCGCCCAATTCTTTATGGATCTTTTGCAGTTCATTCTGCAGTTGCAGGCGCGTGATTGCGTCAACCGCTCCAAACGGTTCATCCAACAGCATCACTTTCGGATTGGCGGCAAGTGCCCTCGCAACGCCTACACGCTGCTGTTGCCCGCCGGATAATTGTTTCGGCTTTCTGTCGGCAAACACATTCGGATCCAATTGAACAAGCTCCAGCAATTCTTTGATGCGGGCTTGGATCTCCTGCTTGTCCCACTTCAGCAGTTCCGGAACTGTTGCGATGTTTTGGGCAACGGTCATATGCGGAAACAGACCGATTTGTTGGACGACATAGCCGATTTTCCGCCTAAGATCCACTTCGTTCATTCCGCTGATGTCTTCCCCGAAGAAGGTGATGTGTCCTGTATCTTCACGGATCAGGCGGTTGATCATTTTTAAAGTCGTCGTTTTGCCGGAGCCGGAAGAGCCCAGGACAGTGATGAACTCGCCTTCCTTAATCTCAAAAGAGATATCATCGACTGCCTTCGTGCCCTCTTCCCCGTAGAGCTTCGTCACATTTTTGAATTCTATCGCGGTTTGCTCCATGCGGCCTTAACGCCTCCTTATTTTATCGAATCGAAGTATTCTTTCGCGACCGCTTCATATTCTTCTCCATCGACA
>NZ_JBAWAZ010000318.1:0-1716 GCF_049589555.1 Trichococcus sp. | reverse complement strand
TAAACCCCAGTGCCTTAATAAAAGCTATAGCATCTTCGGCCATTTCTTTTATTGTACCGGGCACTTGTCCACTGGATAAGCCTACCCCTTTGTTATCGAACGTAATCACCCAATGATGTTTTGCGATGCCGTCAATTATTCTTGGATCCCAGTTATCGAGATTCGCTGATAAATGGGTGAAGAATACAATGGGAATCCCTGTTTTTTTCCCTAATTCACGGTACGCATACGTTATTCCATTAGCCGCTATGATGCTTTTATTTGGAGCATGAACATATGTCTCACTTTCTTGCATACTTGTACGTCCTCATTTCTGTTTTTATCATTCGGAAACCTTGATGACTACTTTCCCTTTTGGATGTCCACTCGCTACCAGACGCAAGGCTTCATTTACTTGATTTAGCGTAAATTCAGTCGGATCGACAGCCGGGATAATATTATTTTCTTCAATGATTTTTGAGATTTCTTCCAACTGTGAACCATCGGAACGAACAAATATAAAACGATACGCCACACCATGCTTTTTAGCTTTCCTATCAAATTTCGCCCCCGCTAAAGCGAATAGCAGTTGTTTCCACTTTGGAAACCCATGATCTTTTGCAAACTGTTTATTTGGGCCTGTTCGCAGGCTCAGCAATCTTCCTCCTGGTTTGATTATCGACAATTCCCGATCGAATTCAGCAGCCCCGAGTGTATCAATGACAAAATCCACTCCCTTTAAAATTTCCCAATAATTTTCTTTCGTGTAATCAATGTATTGAGTGGCACCGGCAGCGAGAATCTGTTCACGAGAAGAGGGATTCCCTGATACAATGACATTTAATCCCATGGCTTTAGCTATGGGAACAGCCATTTGCCCGAAACTCCCTGACCCACCTGGAATGAAGACTGTTTGCCCAGCTTTAGCATTCAGTTCTTCGTGCAAGCCTTGATACGCTGTCAGGCCAGTTAAAGGAGCAGCTGCCCCTGTAACAAAGTCGAGATTCTTGGGTAAATGCCAAATTGCCTTAGCATCCACCGCGACAAATTCAGCGAAAGCACCTATTTTTTCCAACGGAAGTCTCGTATAAATCGCATCGCCTTTCTTGAATCCTGAAACAAGTTTTCCAACCTCAGAAATCACACCGGTCAATTCATTGCCGATCGTTAGAGGCATCTCGTAATCTTGGATTAGTTTGACGCTTCCTGTGATGTTCAGTATTTCCAAATGATTGACAGCTGCTACCTTTACTTTCACTAAAACTTCGTGATCACTAATCTCTGGGATAGGAATTTCTACAACTTCTGTTTCAATTTTTTTTGAGTATTTTTTGATTTGAACTGCTTTCATATTCATGTCTCCTTTGTTTATATACTGATGATGACTCCATTTGAGAACGAACATTCTCAAAAGAGTAAAAAAAATGGATGATCGGTGATTACAAATTTATCCGCTTCTACAAAATTTGTAATCACCATCATCATTGATCATTTTTCAATATTGATAGCGTCAAATCGATCGTTGAATCGAACTCTTTTGGATTGGCTGTCATTTTCACTAATACCCTAACACCGATAAGCGCATTATGTATATAACGTGTGAGTTCGCTGATATCAAATGAACGGGCAACTTCCCCTCTTGCTTGTCCTCTGATCAATAGATCCGCTATCAAATTTTCAGTCTGCTTGAAAGCGGACTTTATTCTTTGAGAAACTTCATTATCAAGCAATGACAAC
>NZ_JBAWAZ010000317.1:0-4021 GCF_049589555.1 Trichococcus sp. | reverse complement strand
GCCTTTTCTGAAAGTTTTTCAGAAGCAATATCGGCTTGCAGATGCGTGGATCAGCAACTTTTATATAATATCACGCTTTAAATCGCATGTCAACAATTTTTTCAAATCATTTCAAAGCCGATTCTGGCGGACAACTTCTATATACTATCATCGCAGTCGAATGCTGTCAACGATTTTTTCAGCTTATTTCTGGATAATTTCTAATTATTCAAAAATAAAGGCTCTGAGCAGTCTCTTCTGCTGGCATTAATTCTCATTCCATTATATAGTAGACTTTAATATCGGACAGCCATACTTAAGGGCAGAAAGCGAGTGTAGTGATTGGATAAAAAAATCATTTTTTTGGATATTGATGGTACTTTGGTGATGGATGATGGCTGGGTTCCCGCATCGGCTGCGGAAGCATGCAGACATGCCCGACTGAACGGACACGAAATTTATTTATGCACCGGCCGGTCAAAACCGGAGATCTATGATTTCATCATGGAAATCGGCTTTGACGGCATCATCGGCGCTGGCGGCGGCTTTGTTGAGCTGAATGATGGAATGTTGTACCACAAAACGGTCCCAGCCAGCGAAGTCAGACGGATGGTGGATTTCTTCAATCAGCATAGCGTTGACTTTTACTTGGAATCAAACGGCGGGTTGTTCGCCAGCAAGAATTTTCTGCCGCATGTGGAACGCTGCATTTACGGCGATATCGACAACGATCCAGATGCCCGCAGACGCAAAGAAGAACAGCCTCATCCCTTCATTGAGGGATTGATCTACGGGGAAGAGGATTTGTATAAATCTGACGTCAATAAGGCTTGTTTCCTTCAGAGCGACAATCTTTCATTCGCACAGATCAAGGCGGAATTCGAAAATGCTTTTGATACGATTCAATGTACCGTACCACAGTTTGGGGATGAAAGCGGCGAGCTGATGGTACCGGGCATACACAAAGCGACTGCAATCGAAGCATTGCTGACACACCTAGGGCTCTCCAAAGAACGGACGATCGCGATCGGCGACGGCTTGAATGACTTGGAGATGTTCGACTATTGCGAAATCGGCATCGCTATGGGGAATGCCAAGGAAGAATTGAAGGCTGTCGCGGATCATGTCACAAGTTCGGTGGATGAAGATGGACTTCATCAGGCATTCCGTACTTTCGGGCTCATCTGACGGCGGCAGCAAAAAATCTTATCCATTTCATAAAATAATCTTCATAGTTTCTTCATACTTGAGTTTTACTATAAGTATAGGCCAATCACAAACAATCTTTTTTTCAATTTCTTTACTCCTCCAAAGTAAAGAGCAACTCCTTTAGGGCTGCCTGATAACTTCAGGCAGCTTTTTTTTGCTATATCTTAATTTTTTCGCCATTCCATGATACTATATGAAGTAATACCTCGCTGGATGCGAGCTCTGCAACACATAAAAAAACTATTCTCTTATAGATGCAAAAAAATCAAATCGTAAACGGGGATGTGCACATGGAACCTATTCGCAACAAAATATTGGACTGCAAAAGGATCGTCATCAAAATCGGCACAAGTTCTTTGATGCTAGCCGACGGATCCGTCAACTACCAAACGTTCGATCGGCTTGCTTATGTCTTGACCGTTCTGCGCAATCAAGGAAAAGAAATCGTCTTGGTGTCATCCGGCGCGATCGGAGTCGGGCTCAACCGCTTGAACCTCCCGCATCGTCCGAAAACCATCCCGGAGCAACAAGCCGTCGCTTCTGTCGGGCAATCCGAGCTGATGAACCTCTACACCCGCTTTTTCTCGCACTATAACCAAATCGTGGGACAAATCCTCATGACCCTGGATATTGTGCAGTTCCCGGAAAGCCGCAGGAATGCCGTAAATGCCTTCGAGCAGTTGTTGAAAATGGGCATCATCCCGATCGTAAACGAAAACGATGCTGTCTCCGTTGAAGAACTGGATCACCTGACCAAATTCGGGGATAACGATCGCCTTTCCGCAACCGTAGCGGAAATCATCTCCGCCGACCTGCTGATCATGCTGTCCGATGTCCCGGGTTTTTATGATAAAAATCCGATGGCGCATCCGGATGCCGTCCTCTTCCATACCATTCATGCCATTACGGCAAAAGAAATGGCTTTGGCTGGCGGGAACGGTTCGAAATTCGGGACCGGCGGAATGGCAACCAAATTGAAAGCTGCCAAACAAATCCTGAAGAACAAGCAACAGATGGTATTGACGCAAGCCACCGACCCGACCGTATTGTTCGATATACTGGCCGGCAATGAAATAGGAACCTATTTTGTGAGGGAAGACAAGTAGAGGAGGATATTCGATGAACAGTTTATTGCAAGAAATGGGCATTGCAGCGAAAGCCGCAGCCAATAGCCTGAGGAAAGCATCAACCAAACAAAAGAATGAGGGACTTTTGGCCATGGAAGCTGCCCTTTACGCGCATCAGGATGCCATCCTGGCAGCCAATGCAAATGACATCGCAGCAGCCGAGGCTAATGGCTTGCCGACGCCGATGATCGAACGTTTGACTTTGAATCCGCAACGGATCAAAGGGATGGCGGACAGTTTCAAGGAAATCGCTCAACTGCCTGATCCAATCGGCTACGTTGAGGAAATGACGAAATCAACCGATGGTTTGATGATCGGCAAGCAGCGTGTTCCGCTTGGCGTCATCGGAATCATTTATGAATCGCGTCCAAACGTCACAGCGGATGCCAGCGCCCTTTGCTTCAAATCAGGTAATGCCGTCATCCTGCGTGGCGGAAAAGAGGCTTTGGAATCCAACAAAGCCATCATGACCGCACTGCAGGACGGACTCGTGAACGCCGGTTTCGCCAAGGAAACGCTGCAACTGATCCCTGATCCGTCGCGCGAACTGGCCAATGAATTCATGAAACTGAATGACTATCTGGATTGCCTGATCCCTCGCGGAGGAGCCGGACTGATCCAGAACGTTTTGAAAAACGCGACCGTTCCGGTCATCGAAACAGGTGTCGGAAATTGCCACCTGTACATCGATAAGGCTGCCGAATTGGAGATGGCTACGCGCATTCTGGTCAACGCGAAATGTTCCCGCCCCTCCGTCTGCAATTCCATCGAGACGCTTGTTGTCCACGAAGCAGTTGCGGATGCTTTCCTGCCCGTTTTCGCGGAAGCTTTGGCGCCTTATAAAGTGGAATTGCGCGGCGATGCGAAGACTTGCAGCATCCTGCCTGAAGCTGTCCCAGCAACAGAGGAAGATTTCGCTGCCGAATTTTCGGATTTCATTTTGGCAGTCAAAGTGGTTTCCTCTTATGACGAAGCTATCGCGCATATCCAAAAATACAGCACAGGCCATTCCGAAGTGATCGTCACCGATCATTACCAAACGGCACAGAACTTCCTGAACGATATCGATGCAGCGGCCGTCTACATCAACGCCTCTTCCCGCTTCACGGACGGCGGTTGTTTCGGCTTCGGCGGAGAAATCGGCATCAGCACGCAAAAACTCCATGCCCGCGGACCGATGGGATTGAAGGAATTGACTTCCTACAAATACATCATCTACGGCGAAGGCCAAATCAGATCCTAAAAGGGATCCTCATCAAAAATATTTAGAGCCGGGACACCGTTCCCGGCTTTTTCTGTCTACCAGCAGTAAACACCGTCTACCGGTGAAAGGAATGATTATAACGATGAAAAAGAAGATTGCAGTAATCGGTGGCGGCATCGTCGGTGCCACCGCCAGTTACTACTTGGCAAAAGCCGGCCACAGCGTCAGCGTGTTCGACAGCGGCAAAGGCCAAGCAACGGCCGCCTCGGCAGGGATCATTTGTCCTTGGCTGTCCAGACGCCGCAACAAAAAGTGGTACCGCCTCGTCTCCGAAGGCGCGGCTTTTTATGACAAGCTGCTGGCTGACTTGGCTTCCGACGGCTTGAAGACGGATGCCTACGCACGTTGCGGCGCCCTGATCCTGGGACAATCCGTCGACTACCTCCAGGAGGTCCATGACCGTGCACTGGAACGCCGCGAGCAGGCGCCTCTGATCGGAAAC
>NZ_JBAWAZ010000316.1:0-2143 GCF_049589555.1 Trichococcus sp. | reverse complement strand
TAGCAAATGCATTAGTATTTTTAGGATTCGAAATGATGGCGCCCACATTGCCACTCTATATCTCCAGTATCGGAGGCGAGGCAACGCAGATTGGCCTCGTGACAGGAATTTTTGTGATTTCGGCCATTTTGATCCGGCCCTTCACAGGCGTCATGGCAATGAAAATGGACAAGAAATATTTATTGGTGATAGGCGTAGCGATTGGGGCACTTGCAACGGGCAGCTACTATTTAGCGACAGAAGTCTGGGCATTAGTCTTGGTTCGTATTCTCCATGGATTCGGTTTTGGAATTACGACGACCTATTTCACAACCATTGCCGCTGAAAACACTCCCGGAGAACGACTGGGAGAAGGGATCGGATATTTTGGTGTAGGAGAAACGACCATGGTTTCCGTTGGACCGCTAATTGGGGTCATGATTCTGGAAATATGGGATTTCAAGGGACTTTTCTTGAGCGGAATGGCATTTATGCTGTTGGCGTTGCTCGTTACTTTGTTTATATCGCGTAAAACAAATGATTCAAAAGGCTCAGAGAAGAAACCAATACCGGCTATTCAGTTCAAATTAATTGAAAAACGTGTGCTGTTTCAGTCGATGCTTAGTGCCTTGACCGGAATTTCTGCAGGTGGAATCATGTCCTTTATCGCATTATTTGCTGTTGAAAAAGGTCTCGATCAAACGGCTATGTTCTTTACCGTAGTAGCATTAGCAGGACTTGTTGTCCGTATTTTCTCTGGCAGAATCTATGACCATTCAGGACCCATTTATGTGTTAATTCCGTTTGGTTTGGTTGCTTTGGCTGGGCTTGCGCTACTTGTGTTTGTGCAAAATGATGTGCAGTTTTTGATTGCAGCATTCCTTTATGGGCTTGGTTTTGGTGCGATTTTCCCTGCCCTTCAATCTTGGTGCATCAGCCTGGTAGAGGAACATGAGAATGCCGTTGCCTCTTTTTTTAACTTTTTCGATATCGGCATTGGCGTTGGCGCGATGGCGCTTGGTGTACTGGCGGAAGTGTTTGATACCTATGCGGCAGTCTATTATGTTTCCATTGGTGCCTATGCACTATTCCTATTGCTCTGTATTTTTTTCGCCAAAAAACCTCTGGCTTATGTTAAGGAAAGGAGCTTTTAATTTTGAGTAAAGAAAAAATCAAAACAATTGCTACTTCTCATTTTAATGAATTTGGTTATGAAGGCACAAAACTTTCCCAAATTGCAGAAGAAGTAGGCATCCGCAAACAATCACTTGCCTACCATTTCCCCAATAAACGCGTGTTATTTCAAGAAGTTTATAAAGAAGCGGTAGACGACGAAGTACAATTTATTCAGCAGTATTTTCAACAACATGGCGAGGAATTGATTGAGCAGCAGCTGTATCAGTTTTTAACGGAACATAAGGAACGCTTTCTAACGAATCCAAATACAAAACTGATGCTGACCATTTCTTTTCTTGTACCGGATGAGATGCATGAAGATGTTATCCAAAAACCGTATAGATATATAGATGTATTGACTGCTGCATTAGAATCTTGCTTTGCAAAGCAAACATTCCGTATAGGAGCGAAAGAGTGTGCGCTAGCTTTTGTTACATTGTTGGATGGCTTGGACGTTCAATTAGTCTATGAAGATAGCCAAAGGTATGAAAAATTACAAGAAATAGCCTGGGATATCTTCTGGACAGGCATCAGTTTATAAACAATTAAAAAAACACATAATACTGGCAGTACAACCCTACTTGGGTCTGTAGCACCAATATTATGTGTTTTTGAATTCGCTCTGACACTACGCGCCTCGTTGATGTACAGAACAAGCTTATTTTCTCATCGATTTCATAACAATGGAAAGGATGAGGATGAGGATGATGGCTCCTATTAATGCAGGTGCGATGTAGAATCCTCCGATTGCAGGTCCCCAAGCCCCGAATAAAGTTACTCCTAACCATGAACCAACGAAACCTGCAATGATATTCCCAATAATGCCACCGGGAACATCTTTACCCAAAAAAGCTCCAGCGAGTGCGCCTAAAACACCACCGACAATTAAAGACCAAAGAAAGTCCATTTTTTACTCCTCCTTCTTATAAAGAAGCCCGCAGTAACCATGTGTCTATACCTTGCTCGTTACACTGCAATTATATAAGGA
>NZ_JBAWAZ010000315.1:0-4874 GCF_049589555.1 Trichococcus sp. | reverse complement strand
GAGATTCCTCAAAGTTTGGAAAATGTCATTCTGAGAGCCACGGCGAAAGAACCTTTAGACCGTTACGCCACCTGTGAAGAAATGATGGCGGATCTCGATAGCTGCCTGAATGAGGAACGCTTGCACGAAGCACCTTTTATGCCGGTATCGCTTTTGCAGGAAACCAAAGTACTCACCCCCTTATCCGCTGAAGTAGTGGCCAAAGCGGACAGCGGTAACACGATTGTATCTCCGCCACCAAGCGTGAAAGCTGAACCGATCCAGGAATACGAGTCAGGGCGAGAGGCCGCTGGAGGCAAGAAAAAACGAAAGAAGTGGACATTCGTTCTCTTCGGGATGTTGCTGCTGGGTCTGATCGCCAGCTTTTTCCTCTTCTTTTACAATAACCAGGAAGCAGATGCGTTGACTGTGCCGGATGTGTCCAATATGGATCAAGCCAGCGCACGCCTCGCATTGGAGGACGCAGGTTTGGTTTTGGGGGATATAACGGAAGAACACAGTGATGAAGTCGAAGAAGATGCTGTCATTGAAACGTCACCAAAAATCGGTGCAGCCGTTGAAGCCGGTGATGAAATCGACCTGATCATCAGTCTGGGCGAGGAATTGTTCACGCTTCTCGACTATGAAGGCCAAGAATATGAAAGTGTTCTGGAAGACCTGCGTAAAGAAGGGTTTACGATCGAAAGGACACATGAATTCAGTAGCGAAGTCGCTGCAGGCAACATCATCAGCCAAAGTTTAGAGCCTGGCTCAGAAGTGAAACCAAGCGAAACTACGCTGTCGTTTCTGGTGAGCGACGGAAATGAATCCTATACGATGCGCGATCTTTCGGGATATACGCGGAAAAGCGTCGAGGATTATGCAGGGCAATACGGGCTCGCGTTGACGGTCACTGAAGCATATTCAGATACGATAGCAGCAGGTCTGGTCGTAAGCCAAAGTCTTGCAGGTGGATCCGCTTTTGTATCCGGTGATGCCCTGAGTGTGGTGATTTCGCTTGGACCTGAAGAGCCACAAGTGATTTCCTTCAGCCGTACCATCACGATTCCCTATCTCGCGGCAGCCGTTTCGGAACCCGGTTCCGAGAGCAGCAACAGTCAAGGCAACGAAAATGCCAGCAGTTCTTCCGATGAGCCGAACCATATCGTCATTTATGTGCAGGACGAAGATCATGCCCTCAGTGACGTATTCCGTGAGTTCGATATAGCAGCGGATGAGCTCGTGACATTGAATTTCCGTATTCTGGAAGGCAGCTCCGCTTCCTACCGGATCGAAAGAGATGGCGAAGTCATCAACGAAGCTTCTGAATTAACACAATAGAAACAAATAGGCTGCAAAAAATGACAAACATCAAAATGGTTTGTCATTTTTTTGTAGAACAGTGTAGAATAGAGAGAAAGAACTAAACTAGGAGGCGTTGTCGATTTGCAAAAAGGACAAGTCAGGAAAGCAATAAGCGGATTTTATTATGTGTATGTGGACGGTCAAACGTATCAGACGAGAGGAAGAGGAAACTTCCGCGTGAAAAACATGGCTCCGCTTATTGGGGATTTTGTCGATTTCGAAAGTGACAACTTAACGGAGGGCGTTCTGCTGGACATCTACCCAAGGAAAAATGAATTGATTCGCCCGACTGTGGCGAATGTCGATTTTGGCGTCATTGTGATGTCGGCGATCGAACCCGATTTTTCTTCCTATCTGGTGGATCGTTTCTTGGTTTACCTGGAAGCAAACAACATCAGTCCCATCATCTACGTTACGAAAATTGATCTGTTGGATGAAACAGCTAAGGCGGACATGCTCCAGTACAAAACCTATTATGAATCAATCGGATACAAGATGATTTTATCCGATTATCCTGAAGGATCGTCTTCTCTGGCTGATCTGGTCAGTACCATGGGCAAAGGGATGGCGGTGTTTATGGGCCAATCCGGCGCCGGGAAATCCACTTTGTTGAATCAACTGATGCCCGAATTGGATTTGCTGACAGGCGAAATCTCGACCGCCTTGGGCAGGGGCCGCCACACGACGCGACATGTTGAGTTGCATCCTGTAGGGGAGGCTTTGATTGCTGATACACCTGGTTTCAGTACAATCGACTTGATCGACATTGAAGCGGTCGACCTGCCTTCCTTTTTCCCGGATTTTGAAGCGCTACGCAATCAATGCCGATTCGGCGGCTGCATGCACATCAACGAGCCGAATTGCAGGGTGAAAGAGGCAGTTGCCTCCGGAGAGGTTGCCCCATACAGATACGAACACTATCTGCAGTTCCATGAGGAAATCGTCGGGCGCAAACCGATGTACAATAAAAAAAAATAAGAGATAAGGTGTGTGTGAAAATGAAAATTGCTCCATCCATATTAAGTGCTGATTTTGCGAATTTAGAGCGGGACGTCAAGTTGGTCGAACAAGCTGGTGCCGATTATATCCATATCGATGCCATGGACGGCCAATTCGTTGCCAATTTGACATTGGGCCCAAATGTTGTGCAGGCAATCCGTCCGCACACCAAATTACCGTTGGATTGCCATTTGATGGTTAAAACACCTGAAAATCTGATCCCGGCATTCGCCAGAGCCGGCGCCGATATCATCACGATTCACGCGGAAGCTACCGCGCACATCCATGGCGCGATCCAGATGATCAAAAACGAAAACATTGCAGCCGGCGTCGTCATCAATCCGGGCACAAGCGTGGACGTCATCAAACCCGTTTTGGGCGATGTCGATATGGTGCTCGTCATGACCGTCAACCCGGGCTTCGGGGGCCAAGGCTTCATCGAAAGCACTTTGGACAAAATCCAAGAGCTGGCTTCCTTACGCAAAAAGCATGGCTATCATTACGAAATCGAAGTCGATGGCGGCATTACCCATGAGACGATCGTTAAGTGCATTCAGGCAGGTGCGGATGTATTCGTAGCCGGTTCCTACATTTATGACGATGAAAATCCAGCAGCAGCAATCAGCCGACTGAAGGATGCTTGCCATAATGCAGTCTGAAAAAGTGGTGATTGTGGTCGGCGGCGACCAGACGGATGTCGACGCTTTGGTCCAGCGTTATTCGGAAAGTCATCGGTTGATCGGTGCAGACCGGGGAGCGTTGGCGCTTGCCGAGCTGCGCACACATTTCGATGCGGCCATCGGTGATTTTGACTCTGTCACCCCGCAAGAAATGGAAGAAATCAAAAAGAAAAGCCGCGTCTGCCGCATCCTTCCTGCGCAAAAAGACGAAACGGATACTGAGGCGGCCATTGCCTATGCGATCGAAACGTTCAATCCGGAAGAAATCATTCTTTTGGGTGCTTTCGGAGGGCGTTTGGACCATCTGATGAGCAATTTGTGGTTGGCATTCCATCCGCTCGTGAAAGAGATGGCAGGAAAAATCAGCCTGATGGATTTGCATAATACCTTGCGGTTTTATATGCCCGGCAGTTACGCTCTGGAAAAAGAAAGTGATAAAAAATATTTGTCATTCATCGGCATGACCCCCATCGAGAAATTGACGCTGACCGGGGTTGTCTATCCTTTGAACGGAAAAGATTACGATTACCCGATTGCTTTGGTCAGCAATGAGTTTGAAGAGGCTAAGGCTGAGATGCATTTTTCTTTTGAATCCGGTCTTTTGGCCGTCATCCAAAGTGCTGACAAGCGCAAATAAAGGAAAGAGGCCGCGCTTTTACCGCAGCCTCTTTCCTTTATTTTTGAACTGTGCATAAAAAAAGATGAGCTGGAATCATGGCATGGTCCCGGGGCTCATCTATATTTTTATACTCTTTCAACTTTACCAGATTTCAAAGCTCGAGCTGAAACCCATACTTTTTTAGGTTTTCCATCGACTAAGATACGAACTTTTTGTAAGTTTGGTTTGAAAGTACGTTTTGTGTAGTTCATAGCGTGGGAACGGTTATTACCTGAACGGCTTTTACGTCCTGTTACGAAACATTCTTTTGACATTTTCTTTCCTCCTTTGCTGTTACAGAAGCAAAGCTTCTTTCCAATTCATACACTTGATTAATTTATCATAATTCAAAAGTGAATGCAACTGTTTTAAAGGAAAAATACTTGACAGCTGTTTTTTTTATCCTGTCCTCATCAAATATCCGCATTTGGCCATCCCCAAAAAGGGCGGAAGGGGAGATGAGAAAACGCTGAAAATATTTCGGAAAAAAGTCAGAATTGCCGTAAATCGAGCGGAAATGAGAAATTTAATCGCAAAAAGTTATTTCTTTTGTATAAAATATGCTATCATAATTTGTAATTAACGATTGTGTGCATACATAAAGGAGGCTATTAAAAATGGCAGTTAAAATCCAAACACAATATGGGCTGGTTGACTTATCGAACGACGTGATCGCTACGGTAGTGGGCGGCGCCGCAACGGATAATTATGGAGTTGTCGGCATGGCCAGCAAAAATCAAATCAGAGACAATATCAGTGAAATATTGAAAAAAGAGAACTATTCACGCGGTGCCGTGATTCGCCAAGAAGAAAATGGAGTAGCTGTTGATGTCTATATCATTGTACTCTACGGAACAAAAATTTCTGAAATTTGCCGGAATGTTCAAACACAAGTCAAATATAATCTTGAAATGATGTTGGGCTTTTCCGCAAATACAGTGAATGTGTTCGTCCAAGGCGTAAGAGTATTAAAGGACTAAAGATTACAGATCACCATGCTTTATGGTGAAGGAGGATTATAAGGTGAAGAAAACTGAATTAACAGCGGAAGACTTTAAGGCGATGGTCGCAATCGGCGCTGAACGCCTTAGCGAGAATGCAGAATATGTGAATTCTTTGAATGTGTTCCCTGTTCCGGATGGAGACACGGGCACAAACATGAATCTATCATTCACATCCGGAGCTGAACGCGT
>NZ_JBAWAZ010000314.1:0-1856 GCF_049589555.1 Trichococcus sp. | reverse complement strand
TGAATCGCTTATTATGAAGAAACGGAGGGATGCCACCTATGTTAATACGCGAAAAAATGGAGACCATCAAGTTTTCTCCGGCTGAAAAGGAAGTCGTGGAATACCTGCTGCGTTATCCGGAAGTGCTGGATGAAAAGACGATGCAGGAGATCGCAGCCGAAACCTATACGCAGCCTTCCACGCTGATCCGCATCGCCAAAAAATTAGGTTTTGACGGATGGGTGGAATGCAAAAAAGCCTACCAGGAAGAGCACGACTATCTGACCCGCAATTTCGTCGACATTGATGCCAATTTGCCGTTCGAGGCGAACGACTCGATCATGACAATCAGCAAAAAGATGGCCTCGCTCGGACAATCGACGATTGAGGATACGCTCTCGCTCATCCACCACGACACGCTGCAGCAAGCGAAACAGATGCTGCTGAGGGCTAAGCATATCCAAATCTTCGCCAACAACGCCAACATGCTCATCCCGCAGGACTTTGCCCTGAAAATGAACCGGATCAAGCACCACACTGCCGTTTCCACCATCAAAGGCGAAGACGTCTATACAGCCTACACCAGTCCAGAAGGCACTTGCGCCATCTTGATTTCCTATACCGGCGAAAGCACTGCGATGAAACAGATCGCAAATATTTTAAAAGCGGAAGGCGTTCCGACAATCGGGATTACGGGCATCGGCGACAACTACCTTTCGCGTGTGGTCGACTGCTATCTGCCGATCACGACGCGCGAGAAACTGTATTCCAAGATCGGCAATTTCACGATCAACCTTTCCATCATTTACCTGCTGGACGTCCTGTATTCGATTGTATTTGCCGAAAATTACAAGGAAAACCTGTCCCACGTCATCCGTTTGGGCAAAATAGCCGACAAACGCAAGACCAGTTCGGATATCATGCAGGAGGATACCGGTGGGGGAAAGGCGTAGCATTTAATAATACTATGCCAGATAGGGATTTGAAATTTGAATAATAAAAGTCCCATAGTTTTTATTGATGACCCCCTTGACATGAAGTCCACTCCAAGGTTTACAATGCAATGAATGATCTTAATCTGGAGGAATTCTATGGAAAAAACACTTTATCTGATGCGTCACGGTGAAACAGAATTCAATGTGCGGAAAAAAATCCAAGGGTGGTGTGATTCCCCGCTGACCGAAATCGGAATCCAACAGGCGCAAATAGCCGGGACCTTCTTTTCGAATAATCGAATCGAAATCGATCATGCCTATTCATCCACATCGGAACGCGCCTCGGATACGCTGGAGATCGTGACCGGCAATCAAATGACCTACCAACGTCTTAAGGGTCTGAAGGAATGGCATTTCGGTGCTTTCGAAGGCGAAAGCGAACACCTGAATCCGCCTATCCCCTACGGTGATTTTTTTGAAAAATTCGGAGGCGAAAGCGAAGAACAGATGAGGGAACGCCTCGCAAGTACCCTGAAAACAATCATGGACACCGCAGATCATCAAACTGTCTTGGCTGTCTCACACGGCGCAGCATGCAGAGGTTTCATGAGAAAGTGGGCTCAAAACCAACAAGTTGATCAAAAATCGAGATTGAAAAACTGCTGCATCCTGAAATTCATCTATATAGAAGATGAGTTTCATTTGGTTAATATCATCAATCATGATTTCAGTCAAATCCAATAAGATTTTGGGTCGATAAAATCTAATCGAAGCCACAACACGAAAAAACAGCTGGAAGACGTCACTGACGTTTTCCGGCTGTTTTCATTTGGATATTCTTTTGCCTAAGTGCTCCACTACAGGAAATCACTCAGTTCCTTTCTGCATCTCATCAGTACCAATTGGTCGCTTGGGCTACTCGCGAATCGGCCATTGTTTGAT
>NZ_JBAWAZ010000313.1:0-6288 GCF_049589555.1 Trichococcus sp. | reverse complement strand
TATGGCGTGACGATCCAACAGATCGTTACCGCCAATAACATAGCCAACGCCAATCTGATCAGCGTCGGACAAGTGTTGACGATCCCAGGTACCGGAACGCCGACGACTCCAACTACGCCGACAACCGGAACGGCCTATACAGTCAAAGCCGGGGATACGCTCTATGCCATCGCGCTTCGTTATGGCGTAACCATCACGCAACTCGTGAACGCTAACGGCATAACCAATCCGAATCTTATCCGTGTCGGTCAAGTGTTGATCATCCCTTAAGTATGGACGCAAATGTCCATTTCAAAGAGCACAAATATTTAAAGAGAACGCACACCCCGTCAGAATTGGGATGTGCGTTCTCTTTATTATTTCAGATTAAT
Source organism: Trichococcus sp. (assembly GCF_049589555.1). Classification (GTDB taxonomy): domain Bacteria; phylum Bacillota; class Bacilli; order Lactobacillales; family Aerococcaceae; genus Trichococcus. Next base: position 5,917 of record NZ_JBAWAZ010000313.1, on the reverse strand, counting down.
TCGCTACAATATTGACCAATTTACCTGGGATGGCGATGGTTTTTCTGACGGTTTTGCCTTCGATGCCTTCTTTGATGACACTGTTTTCCAATGCCAATGCGATCATGTCATCATTGGCAATATCAGAGGGAACCATTTCTTTGGTTTTTACTTTACCGTTGATCTGGAAAACGACTTCGATTTCGTCTTCGACAAGGAAAGATTCATCATAAGTTGGCCATGCAACGTAGGAAATGCCTTCCGGTTTGCCCAGTTTCACCCAAAGCTCTTCACCAAAGTGAGGCGCGACCGGCGCAAGCAATTGAACAAAACCAGTGACGTATTCGAACGGCAATGCATCCACTTTGTAGGCTTCATTGATGAAGATCATCATTTGCGAGATTGCTGTATTGAAGTGCAGATTATCGTAATCCTCGGTTACCTTCTTGACTGTCTGATGGTAAACCTTGTCCAATTCATGCGTGTTGATGGTTGTGATGCGGTCACGCATCTTATCATCTTCATCCAAAAGCAGACGCCAAATGCGATCCAGGAACTTGCGGCTGCCTTCGATGCCGCCTTCACTCCATGTCGATGATGCATCCAACGGTCCCATGAACATTTCGTACATGCGGAGTGTATCTGCGCCATATCTTTCCACGATGTCATCCGGGTTGACTACATTCCCTTTGGATTTGGACATTTTTTCATTGTTTTCGCCCAAGATCATGCCTTGGTTGTACAATTTTTGGAACGGCTCCTTTGTCGGAACGATGCCGATATCGTAAAGGAATTTATGCCAGAAGCGCGCATACAGTAGATGAAGCACCGCATGTTCAGCACCACCGATATAAAGATCGACGTTCTGCCAATAGTCCAGTCTTTCATTTGAAGCAAGATCATTGCGGTTATGCGGATCCATGAAGCGTAGGAAGTACCATGAACTGCCTGCCCATTGCGGCATTGTATTGGTTTCGCGTCTGCCTTTCATGCCGGTAACAGGATCGACAACATTGACCCACTCAGCGATGACGGCCAGCGGGGATTCCCCAGTGCCGCTCGGTTTCACTTGATCGGTCTTCGGCAACAGCAACGGCAGTTCATTCTCAGGAACCGTTGTCGATGTGCCATCTTCCCAGTGGATGACTGGGATCGGTTCGCCCCAATATCTCTGTCTCGAGAACAACCAATCGCGCAGACGATAGGAAATCACTTTTTCGCCCAGTCCGTTTTCGGACAGCCATTCGTTCATCTTCACAATCCCTGCCGCTTTATCCAATCCGTTCAGGAAGTCGGAGTTGATGTGCAAGCCATCTTCCGTATAAGCTTCCTCTTCGACGTTTCCGCCCTCAAGGACCGGAATGATCTCTAAATCGAATGTTTTGGCAAATTCATAGTCGCGGGTATCATGGGCTGGAACAGCCATAATGGCGCCGGTTCCGTATGTCGCCAAAACATAATCGGCGATCCAGATCGGGATTTCTTTGCCGTTCACTGGATTGATCGCATAAGCGCCAGTGAATACGCCGGTCTTTTCTTTTGCAAGCTCCGTACGGTCAAGATCGCTCTTCAGTGAAATGGAATCGATGTAAGCTTCGACGGCTTCGGCTTGTTGCCCGGACATGATTTCCTTCACCAATGGCAATTCAGGCGCCATAACCGCATAAGTAGCGCCGTACAAAGTGTCCGGTCTGGTCGTGAAGACCGTGAAGTCTTTATCCGTGTCTTTGATTTTGAAAGTGACGTTCGAACCTTCCGAACGTCCGATCCAGTTCCGTTGCATCTCTTTGATGCTTTCAGGCCAGTCCACCAATTCCAGATCATCCAGCAGACGTTCTGCATAGGCAGTGATTTTCAACATCCACTGTCTCATCGGTTTGCGGTAGACCGGATGTCCGCCACGTTCACTGACGCCATCGACAACTTCTTCATTGGCAAGTACGGTGCCAAGCGCCGGACACCAGTTGACGGAAACTTCCGCTTCATAGGCCAAACCTTGTTCGTACAATTTTGTGAAGATCCATTGCGTCCATTTGTAATAGCTTGGATCTGTCGTATTGATTTCACGGCTCCAGTCATAGCTGAATCCCAATGATTGGATCTGACGTTTGAAAGTTTTGATGTTAAGCTCGGTAAAATCAGCCGGATCGTTACCGGTGTCCAATGCATATTGCTCAGCCGGCAATCCGAAAGCATCCCAACCCATCGGATGCAATACGTTGAAACCTTGTGCGCGTTTTGCTCGGGCAACGATATCCGTCGCCGTGTAGCCTTCCGGATGACCTACATGCAAGCCTTGGCCGGATGGGTAAGGGAACATATCCAATACATAATATTTCGGTTTCCCGCCTTCTTCGGTCGTTTTGAAGGTGCGGTTGTCTGCCCAATATTTTTGCCATTTTTTCTCGATTGTTTTATGCGTATAACTCATTTCCAGCAACATCCTTTTCTTTTCATTCATCCAAACAGGCGATGGGCCATAAAAAAAGTCCTATAGGCAGCGTCCATCACTGGTTCTGCCTATAGGACGAGTTTTTTCGTGGTACCACCTATATTGAATGTCTTTGCATTCCTTATCATGCCTGTAACGCAGCGATGCGGTCCCGCTTACTGATGCTTTCGGCGGAACAACTCAAAGGCGAGTTCAAGAGGCTCTTTGTGCATTTTCACCACCCATGCACTCTCTTCAAAAAAGCTGCTCTTTACTGATCCTTCTCTATGTCTGTTTCAGTTATGAAATGATTCATCTGCTATTTTAACAAATAAAACTCATTTCATCAAGACTTGATGCCTACCATAACCAATCCCTTTATAATTTAAAGACTAATGACTTGACCGACATAAATGATGTTGGAAGTGATATCATTCGCTTCGATCAAAGCCGCTAAGCTAACGCCATTCTTCTTGGCGATGCTGTACAAGGTGTCGCCTTTTTGGACGGTGTACGTATTGGCGGATGCCGCAGGCGTACTTGTGGTCGGTGCTGTTGCCTGTGCGGATGTTGTCGCCGCAGCCACTTTCAACGATTGGTTCACAAAAATGATATCCGTGCTCAGATTGTTCCAAGTCTTCAGTTCAGCAACCGAAACGCCATTTGCGGATGCGATCTTATAGAGCGTATCCCCTTTTTGGACCGTATACACTTTGTTCGTGACAGTCGGAACGGAAGGTGCTGTTACAGTCGGCGTCGTTACTACTGTAGAAGTATTCCCGGTCGTTACCGTGGCTTTCACCTTCAATGTTTGACCCGGATAAATATAATCGGAACTCAGGCTGTTCAGTGTCTTCAATTCAGTTACCGTCAGACCGTTCGCATTCGCGATTTTCCAGAGCGTGTCACCGGTTGCCACTGTGATTGTGCTCGTCGTGATGGCCGTTGTCGGTGCTGTTGTCGTCGGCTGGGTAACGGTTGGTGCAGTGACTGCCGTAGCCGTACTCTTGAGCGTCAGCACTTGCCCTGGCACAATGACATCAGAAGTCAGACTGTTCAATGTTTTCAGTGCCGATACGCTCAAACCATTGGCGTTCGCGATTTTCCAAAGCGTATCGCCTGACGCTACCGTGATCGTACTTGCAGTCGACGGTGTTGTTGGCGTCGTTGGTTGCGTCGGTTGCGTCACACTCGGCGTTGTCGTAGTTTGTTTAAGCAACAATGTTTGGCCTGGAACGATGACGTCGCTCGTCAGATTGTTCAGCGCCTTCAGTTCAGCTACGCTCAATCCGTTTGCGTTAGCGATTTTCCAAAGCGTGTCGCCTGATGAGACCGTTACGTTACCGCTTGTTGTTCCCGGCGTCACTGTCGGGGATGTCGGTGTGGCTGGCGTTACCGTAACCGCACTCTTCAAGACCAGTGTTTGCCCGGTCAGAATCGCATCACTGGTCAGGTTATTCAGCGTTTTTAATTCTGAAACCGTCAAACCGTTTGCGGTCGCAATCTTCCACAAAGTATCTCCGGATACGACAACAACGCTGCTGCCAGCGGCTGGCGTCGTTATTGGTGTTGTCACTCCAGGCGTCACAGTAGTGGTGCCATTGATGTAGTTCACCGGATTGACGACGGTACCGTTTTCCTGCACTTCAAAATGCAGATGGACGCCTGTCGAGCTACCGGTAGTTCCCATCACGCCGATTTTTTGTCCTTGGCTGACGGTCTGTCCCTCTGATACTGAAAGTCCGGATTGCATATGCGCATACAATGTTTTGATTGTCACACCATTTATTTTGCCGTGGTTGATGACGATGTAATTGCCGTAGCTGTAATGATAAGTGGCGACCTCCACAATGCCTGCTTGCGACGCGGAAATATTGCCGCTGCCTGCAAGGTCGATACCTCGATGGAATTCCAATGCCCCATTGATAGGAGACGTACGGTATCCGAAGGGAGATGAAATGTATCCGCTGGCCGGTTTGATGAAAGCACCTGTGATAGTAGTTCCCGTAGTGCCCGTATTCGTTCCGGTAGTTGGCGTTGTAGTGCCTGTCGAAGTGCCGGTTGTTTTCAAAATCTGACCCGGATAGATCGCATCGGACGTCAGACTGTTCGCGGTCTTCAATGCGGCAACGGTCATGCTTTTCGCGGTTGCTATCGACCACAGTGTGTCACCCGATTTTACCGTATAGGATTGGGTAGTCGTTTGCCCCGTATTGCTGCTTGAGCCGTTTTCGGTTGTATCCGGAGTAGTCGTTGTCGTTTTGCCCAACAATAACTTCTGGCCCACGTAAATGGTATCGCTTGTCAGCGTATTCAAGCTCTTCAATTCACTGATCGTCAAGCCATTTGCGTTAGCGATTTTGTATAGGGTATCGCCAGCGACTACCGTATAAGACGCAGTTGTCGTGCTTGCCGGTGTTTCGGATGGCGTAGTTGGTGTTGCCGTTGTTTCTGGTGTTGTTGGAGTTCCAGCATCTTCCGTATCCTCTGCAGGTTCAGTGGGCGTCTCTTGCTCTGCAGTATCATCGTCTGTATTCTCCGGAAGCTCCACAGTCGGCAGCTCGGGCGTTTCAGCCGGTGTTTCGAAATCGATATTGCCTGCATCCGGCTCTTCAACCTCTTCTTCGACGACAGGTTGATAGTTATCATATTGATCCAAGCCATACTGCGCAATGATCCTGTTCAGTTTGGTGCTGTAAGCCGTGTCCGTCGCATAGCGGCCGGTCAGGTAAGCCGTGGCGTCCTGATAAGTAGCTGCGTTGCTCTTCCAAGCACCGGCATAATACGTCGGATTCCAGCTGGTCCCGTTTGCCAGAAGAGCAGCATAATCCTGCAAGGATTCCGCGTAGGAAGGATATTTTCTGAATTCGGCGTTGATGGAATAATAATTCTGCCCACCGCTGTCTTCCAATGTCTCCATATTGATGGACTCGCCATTGTATTCCCCTTTAATACCGAACAGGTTGTAGTTAGGAGCTTTCGATAAAACGCTTGTACCCCAGCCGCTTTCCAGAATGGCTTGGGCCATCATTACGGAGGCGTAAAGATCATTTTGCGCAGCGATTACGGTCGCGGACGGGATGATCTGATTCAAAAAGGGATTAGTGGAATATACTTGTGTATCCGTTGTTCCAAGCGTAGTCGACTCCGCTGCCAAAATCAGTTGGACCGGCTTCACGACAGTTGTCATAAAGAACGATGTACTCAACACCGCTACGCTGCGTTTCAGTTTTTTATTCGTGGTGATAAAAGAATTGATCAGTTGTTCTTTTTTCTTTTGGTTGATGCGTTCGTTTCTGGATAACACCAAAATATACCACTCCCTATAACAAAAATACTGCCTATCTGGCAGTGAAAGACGTCTGAATATATAAAAATGGTGGAAGATAATTTAAATTTCTTTTAAGAAAATCATCCAATATGTCTATTATATGTTTGTTTCCCAAATTTTTGAATGGCTTTCATAACCATATTTAATATTTAACAATTGAAATAATTCTGTAACAA
>NZ_JBAWAZ010000312.1:0-5250 GCF_049589555.1 Trichococcus sp. | reverse complement strand
GGAAATCATCAATGAGGCGAAAGTCACGCTAAAGGCGTCCGGCATTGATCAATGGCAAAAAGGATATCCGAACGAAGCAGTCATTCTTCAGGATATCAACGGAGGATACAGCTATATATACTTGCGGGATGGCATTCCGGGGGCAACTTTTGCGTTCTTTTACGGCGAGGATCCTACCTATAAAGTCATCACAGAAGGCCAATGGTTGACGGATAATCCTTACAGTGTCATCCATCGCATCACAATCAAAGACGCATTCCGTGGCCAGGGCGTTCTTGGGGAAATCGTGGAATGGGCTGCGGATGAATCGCGTAAAAAAGGCTACGCCAGCATGCGCATCGATACGCATCCCGACAACAAAAGCATGCAGCGTGCTCTGCAGAAAGCTGGGTATACGTACTGCGGCCATATCCTGACGAGCATCAGCGATATGCGTTGGGCATATGAAAAAGTTCTCTAAAACAGTTATGGATATGCGAAAAGGATTGCACCGATTGGGCTGGTGCAATCCTTTTCGTATGGAACCAAATGTTTGATGGATACAATTAAAGGAGCGAAGAAATAATGAACCTGCAACTGAAAAACTTACCGTTGCACGAGGAACTGATCCAGACGGTACTCCGTTGGGAAAACGACCCGGCTATTTCGCCGTTCATCACCCCGCACTATGATGAAGAAAGCGAATTGCCTTTGGTTACGGAAGAGGGCGTCCGCGAAAGCCTGAGCAATCCGGACAAACGCAATTATTTCATCTGCGTGGATGACAAGCCGGTCGGGATCGCGTCGATCATCCGCGACTTTCCTGCCCTGCTGAAGAATGACGGAAACACAGCTTGGTTGGGCATCTACATTGGCGAACCGGAGTGGCGCAGCAAGGGCATCGGCAAAACGGTCATGGCCCTATATGAAGAAGAATGCCGGAAAATCGGCTATCAGCGCATAGAACTGGGGGTCTTTTCCCACAATACGGGCGCAATCAAATTGTATGAAAACTCAGGGTTCACGAAAATAGGCGTCATTCCTCATTTCACCTATTCCCAAGGGCAATGGCGCGACGATATCCGGATGGAGAAGATCCTCAGTTCCGTTCAACGATAACCCCCATGCGGAAATCTTTTGAAGGGAGGAAAAACAACGGATGAAAAAATGGTTGTTGGTTAGGCATAAAGTTATATTATTGACCTTGTTTGCGGCGTTGTTGGGGATGCTGACGCTATTCAGCTACCATAACTACGCGTTGTACGAAGAGCCAATCGCTAAAATCATTGCAGCGGAAGCTGTTGGAACCGATGAAACGGTTGGCGCCAATCGGGAAAGCTATCCCGTATACAACCAAAAACTGACGGCTGTACTGATGAACGGGGAGTCTAAAGGGGCGCAGGTCGTGATCGAAAACAACTATTCCGACTCACTTGCCTATAGCCAGATGTACCGTTCAGGCGATGAAGTCTTCCTTTCCCTTAGCGAGAGTGCTTCGGGTGCCGTGATAGGTAAAATTTCCGGAGTAAAGCGGGATAAATATGTTGCCCTTTTGGGTGCCTTGTTTCTTTTCGTGCTTGTCGCGGTAGCGGGCAAAAAAGGCCTGCTTTCTCTCGTCAGTATTGCAGGGAATATTTTGCTGTTCAGTGTCGCTCTGGACAGTTATGAAATTGCGGATAATGCCCAATTATTATGGATCAGCAGTGCTGCGGTGATCGGGTGGACCGTCCTTACGCTCCTCTTGGTCAGCGGCAGAAACAGAAAGACTTACGCAGCCATCCTGTCCACTTTGATTGGAACATTCATGACCTTGATCATCGCCTATGGGGTCATTGCCTTGACGAACGGGCAGGGCTTGCGCTATGAGGAAATGCAGTTTGTGACGCATTATCCGCGGCGGATCTTCCTGTCGAGCATTTTGATCGGTTCGCTTGGTGCGGTGATGGATGTCGCCATCACGATGACTGCGGCCATCCAGGAACTGTACGAAAAAGACCCCGCGATATCCGCCAGATCCTTATTCCAGTCCGGACGCGAAATCGGCAAGGACATCATGGGGACGATGGCGAATGTGCTGCTTTTTGCCTATGTCAGCGGAGCGATTCCGACGCTCGTTTTTTATCTGGAGAACGGCTCCGATGTGTTTCACACCTTTTCGATGCAATTATCTTTGGAAATCACCCGGGCTTTGGCGGGCAGTATCGGTATCGTTTTGACGGTCCCGTTGGCAATGTTTACAGCAGTCCGTCTGATTCCCAAGAAAGCGGGTGATCGTCGATGAGCGTGCAGATGATATTGGCGCTGTTGCTTTTGCTGCTGATGGGGGCGGTGGGCGGCAGACGAGGGATTTCTTCGTTCCTGTCGCTGTTTTTCAATTTTGCCGTCCTCTATGTATTGGTGCTGCTGTTGATCAATGGCTTTCCAGCTCTTTTTGTGACCCTGCTGGCTTGTTCGGTGGTGGGCTACATCAATTTATTCTACATAAACGGCGTGAACGTCAAGACCAAGGCGGCTTTTATCGCCACGATCGTCACAACGTTTTTCTTGCTGTTGTTGATCATTGTTGTGCATCGGTTTGCGATGATACAAGGCTTCGGTCCCGAGGAAGTGGAAGAGTACACCACGCTTTCCTTTTTTGTGAATGTGGATTTTGTTCAAATCGGTATTTGCACGCTGATAACGGGAACGATAGCAGCCATTACGGATACGGCCATCTCCATTTCATCCTCGTTGCATGAAGTCCATCACCGCAACCTGCAGTTGGATGAAAAGGAATTGTTTCGGTCAGGGATGACGATCGGCAAGGACATCATCGGAACGACGACGAATACGCTGTATTTTTCATTCATCGGCGGTTATCTCGCGCTTTTCCTCTGGTTCAGGGATCTGTCCTATTCATTTGGGGAGGCGTTGAACGCAAAAGTGCTTGTCTCGGAAGTCGTTTCCATGTTCGTCATCGGCATCGGAGTGACCGGAATCATCCCGCTCACCGCTTGGATCACGGCGCGCATGCTATTGAACAAATCGCCAAGGGCTTAAAATACGTATTGCCAATCAAAAAAAATACTCTATAATTGTTAGAGTTGAAATCAAAGCGTTACGGATGAGTCAGCTGACGCATTTCTGCATCCTGAAAGAGGCACGTAACGGCACAAGTATACAGATACACCATTCAGATATTGGAGGAAAACAGATGAAAAAAATCGGCTTTGATCCACAGAAATACATTGAAGAACAATCGAAATACATCCTGGAACGGGTCAACAATTACGATAAATTGTATCTTGAGTTCGGGGGTAAACTGATCGGCGACAAGCATGCGAAACGCGTATTGCCTGGGTTCGATGAAGATGCCAAAATCAAGTTGCTGCAGAAATTGAAGGATCAAGCGGAGATCCTGATCTGCGTCTACGCAGGCGATATCGAACGCAACAAAATCCGCGGCGACTACGGCATCACTTATGATATGGACGTCTTCCGCCTGATCGATGAGCTGAGGGAATACGGATTGGCCGTCAACAGTGTCGTCATCACGCGCTACAACGGACAGCCGGCAACCAAAGTGTTCATCAACAAACTCGAAAAACGCGACATCAAAGTCTATACCCATGGCGCCATCGAAGGCTATCCTTCCAATATCGAAACGATCGTCAGCGAAGAAGGCTTCGGCCAGAATACCTATATTCCGACTACCAAGCCGATTGTCGTCGTTACTGCTCCGGGTCCCGGCAGCGGTAAGTTGGCGACCTGCTTGAACCAGCTGTACCACGAGCGTCGTCAAGGGCGCGCGGCCGGTTATTCCAAGTTCGAGACTTTCCCGGTATGGAATGTTCCTTTGAAGCATCCGTTGAACATCGCTTATGAAGCCGCGACAGTCGATCTGAAGGATGTCAATATGATGGACAACTATCATTTCGAGACCTACAACGAAGTGGCTGTCAACTACAACCGCGATCTGGAGACATTCCCGGTCATCAAACGCATCATCGAACGCATCACCGGCAAGGAATCCGTCTACCAATCACCGACTGATATGGGCGTGAATCGTGTCGGCTTTGGCATCACCGACGATGAAGCGATCCGGGAAGCGTCGAAGCAGGAAATCATCCGCCGCAGCTTCGACACGGAATGCGACTACAAGAAAGGCCTGAGCGATGAAGAGACGCGCAACCATATGCGCCTGATCATGGAAGAGGTCGAATTGAAGCAAGAAGACCGCGCTCCCGTGAAGCCAGCCCGCGAATATGCGAAACGTTTGATGAAACGCGCGGTCGACAATGAGATTCCGGCTGTCATCGCTTTCGAGTTGAACGACGGAAGGATCATCACCGGCAGAACTTCCGATCTGATGGATGCTTGTTCTTCCGCTATCGTGAACGCAATCAAGGCCTTGGCGAACATTTCCGATGACATCCTGTTGCTGTCCCCGGTCATTCTGGAGCCGATCAAAAAGCTGAAGAGCGAAGGCTTGCATAAACGCATCCCGACCTTGACCGCGAACGAAATCCTGATTGCCTTGTCCATTTCAGCGGTCACCAATCCGACAGCCCAGTTGGCTTACGATAAACTTTCCGAGCTGAAGGATGTGCAGGCTCATTCAACTGTCATCCTGAACAAAGACGATGATCAGATCCTTCGGAATCTTGGCCTAGATATCACTTGCGATCCAGTTTACCCGTCCGAGAATTTATATTACGTATAAAATGTACGGCTATCCGCTCCCTGTCTATTTCGGGAGCGGATAGCCTTTTTTTTCGGAATTGCTGTGGATTGTTATTGGTCCTCAAAATGGATGCCTCGGGGACCGACCGAGGTGGAGAAGACGACCTGCGTGTAGGTCTTGCCGAACTGTTGCAGCTCCCCGATGAAAGTATCCAGTTCATTCGTCGTCGGAAAGGCGACTTTCAGGAGCATCGAGAATTCACCGGTCACACAGTTGCATTCCAGCACATTCGGGATGCTGTCCACGAAAGGATAAAAAACCGGCTTTTGCTTGGGATCGACCTCCAGATTGATGAAAGCCTTGATATTGTAGCCTAGCGTCTGCAAGTTCAGATGCGCGCCGTAATCTGTGATGACGCCGTTCCTTTCCAACTGGGCGATCCTTGCGGAAATCGCCGGTGAAGACAAAAAGGTGACCTCGCCGATTTCCTTCAGGGAAGCCCGCGCATTTGTCTGCAAAATGTTCAAAATTTGCTTATCGATTTTATCCATTAGTGGCTCCTTCCCCTGTTGTTGTTTGCTGTGTATTCTTAAGATTCTATATCAGAC
>NZ_JBAWAZ010000311.1:0-14685 GCF_049589555.1 Trichococcus sp. | reverse complement strand
TTGTTCCTTGCGCTGCAGCAACATCTTTGAATTTCTTGCGGTGATCCCATAATTTGGACACTTCAACTTCATCAAATAAGGTTACGTGAGGCGCTGTATGTTTGCTGTTGACCATTGCTTTCGCAATTGCTTTTCTTGTTGGAGACATTTTTTGGCGTGTTTCCGCTTCGCCCATATTGGAAGAGAATGGTTGAGCTGGCGTTGCGGCTTGTGTTGCTTGAGCCACTGCTGCTACTGGAGCCGCTTGGACTGCTGCTTGTGCCGAAGCTTGAGCTTGGACTGCTGGAGTCACAGCTTTTGCTGCCACTGGAGCAACTCCGCTGAAGTTATCGATATCTTCCTTCAGTACACGGCCACCTTTTCCAGTCGGTGCAACTGCAGTGATGTCGATGCCTTTTTCGCGTGCGTATTGACGGACGGATGGCATAGCCAAAACTTGCTTATTAGGATTCGCTGCGGCTGCAACCACGCCTGATGACGCTGGTGCAGTTGAAGCTGCTGCAGGTGCTGCGGCTGCTTTCGGTGCTGGCGCTGCTGCGGCCGGGCCATTTTGGCCTGGTGCATCGATTTCCACCAATACATCGCCGATGACTGCAACCGTGCCTACTGGCGCTACGATGCGGACTACTCTGCCTGTAACAGGAGATGGAATCTCTTCAACAGATTTGTCGTTCTGCACTTCAACCAATGTATCATCTTCATTGATCATATCGCCTTCTTTGATAGGCCAAGAAACGATTTCACCTTCCATGATACCCTCGCCTAGAGCAGGCAATTTGAATTGGAACAGTCCTCCTGTTGAAGCTGCAGGTGCTGCTGGAGTTGATGGCGCTGAAGCTGTTGCTGGTGCAGGAGCTGCAGAACCTTCCTCTTCATGACCTGGAGCATCGATTTCCACCAATACATCGCCGATGACTGCAACCGTACCTACTGGCGCAACAATCTTCAAGACTTTCCCGGTTACTGGGGATGGGATTTCTTCGACTGATTTATCATTTTGTACTTCTAATAATGTATCATCTTCATTGATGGTGTCGCCTTCTTTGATTGACCAAGAAACGATTTCACCTTCCATGATACCTTCGCCTAGAGCAGGCAACTTGAATTTAAAAGACATTTTCTTAACTTCCCTTCATTTGTCTATTTTTGGATTTCCGACGCACAAAAGCGAACAAATACAATTCTCTGGGATATGGAATTGTATTTGTTCAAGCTTTCAGCTCTTAGAAATGATAAGTTTCTCTTACTTTATTCTCGATATCAGTAGCATTCGGTAACCAAATGTTTTCTGCTTGACCGAACGGGAAGACAGTATCCGGAGCAGCTACACGTCCGATAGGAGCTTCTAACGATAACACTGCACGTTCAGAAATTTCGGACATGACCATTGCGCCCACACCAGCTTGACGCTGTGCTTCTTGGACTACTACGACACGGCCTGTTTTTTGTACAGAGGCAATGATCGTTTCGACATCAAGAGGAGCAACCGTACGCAAATCGATTACTTCGACCGAAATGCCTTCTTTTTCTAGTGTTTCTGCAGCTTTGATAGCTTCGCGGACCATTGCGCCGTAAGTGATGACGGACACGTCAGATCCTTCTTTTGTGATGGCAGCTTTGCCGATAGGAACAGTGTACGCTTCTTCAGGAACTTCATCACGGAATGAACGGTACAATTTCATGTGCTCCAAGAAGACAACGGGATCGTTATCACGGATAGCTGAAATCAACAAACCTTTTGCATCGTATGGGTTCGAAGGGATAACCACTTTCAAACCTGGTGATTGAGCCATCAAGCCTTCCAAGTTATCCGAGTGCAATTCAGGTGTATGCACACCGCCACCGAAAGGAGAGCGGAAAACGATAGGCAGATTACGCGTGCCTGCCATGCGGTAACGTGTACGTGCAGCTTGCGCTACAACTGTATCCATTACTTCAAATACAAAACCGAAGAATTGGATTTCCGCAACGGGACGGAAACCTTCCAACGCCAAACCGAATGCCAAACCACCGATACCGGATTCAGCTAAAGGAGTATCAAAGACGCGGTCTTCTCCGAATTTTTCTTGAAGTCCTTGTGTCGCACGGAATACACCGCCGTTTTTACCAACGTCTTCTCCGAAGATCAAAACGTTTGGATCGTTTGCAAGTTCAATTGCAAGCGCATCAGTGATGGCTTGGATCATAGTTAATTGTGCCATGATTATTTAGTCTCCTTTGCTTCATAGTACGCGATTTGTTCTGCCATAGTTTGGTTTGGTTCTTCGAACATGCTCTTCAGGAAGTCAGATACTTTTTGTTTAGGAGCTTGGTCAGCTTCCTTGATCGCATCTTTAATTTCTTCTTTGACTGATTCGATGACTTCATTTTCTTTTTCTTCAGACCACAAGCCTTTTGCCGTCAAAAATTTGCGCATGCGGATCAATGGGTCTTTTGCTTGCCAGCCTTCCAATTCAGCAGTGTCACGGTAACGTGTTGGATCATCACCTGACAAAGTGTGTGGACCAAAGCGGTAGCAGATTGTTTCAATCAATACAGGGCCATTTCCGGCAACAGCATATTCTCTTGCTTTTTTGGTTATGGCGTATACAGCCAAGATGTCCATCCCATCGACTTGGATACCAGGAATTCCGGCAGCCATAGCTTTCTGTGCCAACGTTTGAGCAGCTGTCTGCACGTGGCGAGGTGTTGAAATCGCCCATCCGTTATTTTGGATGAAGAAGATGGCAGGTGCTTTGTAGGATCCGGCAAAGTTGATTCCTTCATAGAAATCCCCTTGCGAGCTTCCGCCGTCACCAGTGTATGTGATGGCAACATTTTTCTTGTTGCGTTTCTTCAAGCCCAATGCGACACCGGCAGCTTGCACGTATTGTGCGCCAATGATGATTTGCGGTGGTAAAGCTTTGATGTCGTCAGCGTATTTATTGCCATCCACGTGGCCTCTTGACCAAAGGAAAGCTTGTGTCAACGGCAAACCGTGTTTGACCAGTTGAGGAACATCGCGGTAACCAGGCAACAAGACATCTTCCTTGTCGATTGCTGCAATACTTCCTAATTGGCTCGCTTCCTGACCGGCTGTCGGTGCATAGAAACCTAATCTACCTTGACGATTCAACGCAGTTGAACGTTCATGTAAAATTCTGGACCATACCATATCTGTCATGAATTGAACCAATTGTTCATCAGAAAGATCTGGCATAAGGTCAGGGTTTACAATATTCCCTTCTTCGTCCATGATTTGGACCATGCGAAAATCTGTGTTCGTGCTGCTTAATAGTGCGTCAATGTCGATTTTTGTTTGTTTTGTAGCCATGCTAACACTTTCCTCTCTATTCCCTTGATATTTCATCTCTGTCGATGAGGTTTATACAGATGATTTCAACTGTATCAATTCACAGTTGTTACATGAATAATTTACCACGCATTCGAAACATATGCAAGGCTAAAGGAAACTTTTCATTTTTTGTGCACATAATATCCACCACCGCTTTATTGTAAGCGTTTATTGAATTGTTTTTGTTCATTTGTTAACGAGTGCTTACACTCGTTAATTTGACGTATATTGAAACATCATTATTACGTATATTTACAGATTGTCGCAATCAGACACAAGGAAACTGTATCATATTTCGGATAAAACTGTTTCTATTAAAAATGCGAACCATTGATGGAATAGGCTTTCAAAAGTATAACAGCCTATTTATTATAACTACCACTTTCGGATAACCCGTTTCTGCAGTTTTTCATAACCAGTTGGCTATTTTTTCGCGGTTTATCCCCCGCCGTTCCATTCATTCACGAAATCACAATCTCGCCACTATGAAAATATGATTAAAAATCGTGTGCATTCCTTACAAAAACAAAGAAAAAAGGTCATTTCAATTAAGAAATAACCTTTTTTATACAAATTTTTGTTGAAACTTCTTTTAAACTAAACCTTGATAAATCATAGCATCCGCAACTTGCACAAACGCTGCGATGTTGGCACCTGCCAAATAGTTGCCCGGTATGCCGTATTCTTCAGCTGTTTTTTCAGCTGTCTTAAAGATGTTTGTCATGATCTCCTGCAGCTTGCCGTCGACTTCTTCGAACGTCCAATGGCTGTGGGCACTGTTCTGAGCCATTTCCAGCGCGGAAGTCGCTACTCCGCCTGCATTGGCAGCTTTAGCCGGCCCATAAAAAATGTTATTGTCCGCATAGATTTCCACAGCTTCCAACGTGCTCGGCATGTTCGCGCCTTCGCTGACACAATAAACGCCAGCTTTGACTAATCTTTCAGCTTGGTCTTTGTCGATCTCATTTTGCGTTGCGCTAGGCAGGGCAATATCATAGTTCAGATCGAAGTCCCAGACGCTGCCGTCTTTATATACCGCCGTCGCTTTTTCGGCTGCATAGGCAGTCAATCTTTCACGACGAACTTCTTTGATGTCCTGAAGCAGAGCTACATCAATACCAGTTTCATCGTAGATGTAGCCATTGGAATCGGAGCAAGCGACAACTGTTCCGCCAAATTCATGAACTTTTTCGATAGCGTAGATGGCAACATTACCGCTTCCGGATACCACCACTTTTTGGCCGGCAAACGATTTTCCGTTCGCTTTCAGCATTTCTTGTGTGTAGTAGACCAAACCGTAGCCTGTCGCTTCTGTACGCGCCAGACTTCCGTTCATGACGACCGGTTTACCGGTCAGAACACCAGTCTCGGCGCCATTCAAACGTTTGTATTGGCCATACATGTAGCCGATTTCGCGTCCGCCGACACCGATATCGCCAGCAGGGACGTCCAAAGTAGGACCGATGTGTCTTTGCAGTTCAGTCATGAACGATTGGCAGAAACGCATCACTTCAGCATCCGTTTTGCCTTTAGGATCGAAATCAGATCCGCCTTTACCGCCGCCTATCGGCAATCCGGTCAAGCTGTTTTTGAAGATTTGTTCGAAACCTAAAAATTTCAGGATGCTTTCATTGACTGTCGGGTGGAAACGCAAACCGCCTTTGTATGGTCCGATCGCTGAATTGAATTGGACACGGAAACCTTTGCTGACTTGAACGTCCCCTTTGTCATCCATCCAAGGAACACGGAAGGAAACGATGCGTTCAGGTTCTACCATTCTTTCAAGGATGTTCCATTTTATGTAATGCGGATTCTTCTCCAAAGCTGGTTCGATCGTGTCGAACAACTCCCTTACCGCTTGTAAAAATTCTTTTTGATGCGGGCCTCTATCTTCAACCTTCTTATAGACTTTTTCAATATAATCTTTAGCAATTGTCATAAAAATCATCTCTTCTTTCGCTATAGAATTAAAAAAACCTCACACCGTCGTGTAATCATTTTTTCATTTTCCTATTTTACACATACCCCTTGTTTATTACAAGGAAAAAGATGAGTCTAGCTTTTTTTTTTCGAAACGTGTACTATGTAACGTGAAGTGTTTTGTAGTTTGCTAGCCCAATCATTTCAATATAAAAACCAACAAAAGGAGGAATGCATGCATGATCACTATGGATAACATCATCCGGGAAGGTCATCCTACATTGCGGAGGTCGGCTGACTTGGTCACTTTCCCTTTATCTGCGGAGGACCGAGAAATCGCCGCAGAAATGATGGAGTTCCTTTCGAACAGTCAGGACGAAGAAATCGCCGAGCAACTCAACTTGCGCGCAGGTGTCGGTTTGGCAGCTCCGCAAATCGACGTATCCAAACGCATCGTTGCGCTACTGATACCAGGGGAGTATGAAGATGATCCTCCGGAATTGGCTAAAGTGATGTTCAACCCTAAAATCGTAAGCCACTCCATCGAAAGCGCCTGCCTTAAAGGTGGCGAAGGTTGCCTTTCAGTGGATCGCGAAGTACCGGGGTTTGTCGTCAGACATAGCCGGATTACGGTAGCTTACCAAGATGCCGAAGGAGTAACACACAAAGCTCGCTACAAAGGCTACACAGCCATTGTGGTGCAACACGAAATCGACCATCTCAACGGTATCATGTTCTACGACCACATCAATGAACAAGCACCCTTTGCAGTCGCAGACGACGTCATCATCATCGAATAGGAAATGAAAATGAAAAAGAAGAACGGAACTGCAACTGCTGCAGAGCCGTTCTTCTTTATTTTTATTTTGTAAGATATCTTTCCAGGAATTGCTTCGTGCGAGCCTCGGTTGGATGATAGAAGATATGATCAGGGGATCCCTGTTCCAGGATGACGCCTTGATCCATGAAGATGACGCGATCGGAAACTTCCCTCGCGAACTCCATTTCATGCGTCACGACGATCATCGTCAAGCCGCTGTTGGCAAGATCCTTCATAACCTTCAATACTTCTCCCACCATCTCCGGGTCCAAAGCCGATGTCGGCTCATCGAACAACAGCGCATCCGGCTCCATCGTCAAAGCGCGAGCGATAGCGACGCGTTGTTTTTGGCCGCCTGACAATTGATCCGGTTTGGCGTTTATGAAGTTCCCCATCCCGACCTGTTCCAGATAGCCCATGGCGATCTTTTCGGCTTCTTGCTGAGACTTTTTAAGGATTTTCACAGGTCCTACCGTGCAATTATGCAATACATCCAAGTTGTTGAACAGATTGAACTGCTGGAATACCATCCCCAATTTGCTGCGGTACTTGAAGATATCATGCTTCGAGTCCAGAACGTTTTCGCCGTCATAGATGATCTCTCCGGCTGTGGGCTTTTCAAGCAGATTGATGCAGCGCAACAGAGTCGATTTACCGGATCCCGATGAACCGATGATGCACACAACTTCCCCTTTATTCACGCTGAAATCGATGTCCTTCAGCACTTCATGTTGACCGAAGTTCTTCTTCAGATGCTGTACGTCAATTACTTTTTCCATCAAATGATTCCTCCTGTGGCAATTAATTTGCTCTGTCTCTTTCTGCTTGTTTTTTGCGAGCCATTAATTCTGGTGTAGTCAATTGGTCTTGACCTGCACCCATCATCTGATAATTATCAGGGCCTTGCATTTTTCTTTCGATAGCACGCAGGATGCGCGTCACCGTGAAGGTCATGACGAAGTAAATGATTGAAGCCACGAAGAATGATTCGAAATAACGGAAGTTATTCCCGGAAATCGATTTGGTCGTAAAGAACAATTCCGAAACGGAGATGACGTTCAATACGGAAGTATCTTTGATGTTGATGACGAATTCGTTCCCTGTCGCCGGCAGGATATTCCGGATCACTTGCGGCATGACGACATTCCGCATCGTCTGCAAGTGATTCATCCCGATTGCTTGAGCGGCTTCGAATTGCCCTTTGTCGATGGAAATGATCCCGCCGCGGACAATCTCCGACATATAAGCGCCCGTATTGACCGATACAATCAACAGCGCTGCAAAGATGCGGTTCATGTCGATGTCAAACGCCAATGCGGCACCATAATAGATGACCATAGCTTGCACGATCATAGGCGTGCCGCGGAAAATTTCGATGTAGCATGACAGCAAAAAATTCACCACGTTGTACACGTGTTTTTTCCATCCTGATTCCGCAACTGGGATCGTACGGATGACGCCGATCATCAGACCGATTCCCAGTCCGATGACGGTTCCGATTAAAGCTATATATAATGTTGTCCATGCACCTGATAAAAACTGTCTCCAGTTTTCTTCGATGATGCGGATAACCCAACTAAACTCCATTTAATGTATGCCCCTTTTTGATGTTCCGTCAGCCTTGATTATTCAGCTGATGGTTGGTTTTGGATTGCTTCATCCATCATTTGGATGCGTTCTTCTTCGGTGATGCCGCTCAGGATCTCATTGATCTGGTCTTTCAATTCACTTTCTTTGATCAAACCAATTGCGATTTCTGAATCAGCCGCGGACAATTCGAAAGTATCCGCTTCATCTAATTCGATCATTTTGAAAGCGGAATTGGCTGCTGAAGCGCTGATGGCTTCCGGACGTTCCGATACGTAAGCATCAATTGTGCCTGATTCCAAAGCTACGCGCATGGAAGTGAAACTGTCCATTGCCGGTTGCTTTTGCACGCCTTCAATCTGATCGATGACGCCATAGTGCAACGTATTCAACTGTGCTGTAACTTTTGCGTCCGCGAAATCAGCCAAAGCTGTCGCATCTGCATAAGCGCCATCCGCTTTGACGACAATCACTAGTTCAGTCGTATAGTAGGAATCCGAGAAATCAATCGCTTCTTTGCGTTCCTCTGTCGGCGACATGCCTGCAACGATAGCATCGATTTTTGATGAAATCAACGCCGGCACCAAGCCATCCCATTCCGTCTTAACGATGACCAGTTCCTTGCCTAAACCGTCCGCCACTTTTTGGGCCATCTGAACGTCATAGCCGTTAGCGTAACCGTCAGCGCCGTCGATTTTCACTGCGCCGTTGCTGTCATCATTTTGGGTCCAGTTGAATGGAGGGTAGCCTGCTTCCATTCCGACAACGAATGTTTCAGAATCCGCTGAACCGTTGGCTGCGGATGAATCATCAGTGGCTCCGTTTCCGCATCCCGCCAAAATAAACAAACCTGTCAATGCCGCCAATGTTTTTTTCCATGTTTTTACTGTCATCTCTATTTCCTCCTAATGTATATAGTCCTATTTACATGCTCAAAAAAATTTAAATAACCGTCTTATCCAGCTGCTTTTTTGTCCACCTTTCGACCCATAGAGCGTCATAACAATGCTAATTCAGTCCGTTTTTGTGCAAAAAAATAGACTATAAAGCAAAAGGCCCTATAATCCAGCTTCCTTCTGCCCGCAATACCGAAAGTACTCCACAAACGATTTTGGGCAAATCGTTCTGACAGTGTCAGGATTCTTAACCCTGACCCCAACACAGCAAACGCTGTATTTCGGCGAACACCCCTTTCAAACGGGCATTTTACTCTTGATGTTCGCAGCCTCTTCCATTATTGTATGATCGTATGACATTATTGTATGTTATTATACTGTACGGATTTTTAATTTGCAACAAAAAGCGCTTTGCCCCGCCATCCGACGCACCACAATCATCGACGGGCACTATCACGGATCGTCCCTATTTTTTCCGTTTCAAAAAATCGGTTTCGGATGCTATACTGACTGCAACAACAAAAGGGAGGAACTACCTCAATAATGCTTACTATACTATTCGATTTGGACGATACTTTATACGACACAGCAAGTCCATTCTTCCAGGTGCTGGAAAATTACCGCTTGGAGAACAGCTACAGCGACGAAGCCACATTCGCCCTTTTCCGCGAACATTGCGATGCCGCTTTCGACCTGTTCTCCAGCGGGGAGCTGACGCTGGCCGAGTCACACATCATGCGCACACAGCACACATTCGCCGACTTAGGTCTTCCGCTCACCAACGAAGAGGCGATGCATTTCCAGGAAACCTACCAAAAAAGGCAAGGAGAAATCACGTTAAGCCCGGGGATCGAGCAGCTGCTGAATGAGTTGGAAAGTCGACACATTCCGATTGCAGTCTTCACGAACGGTCCTGAAAAGCACCAGATGAAAAAATTCAATGCGCTGGGTTTGGAGAGATGGGTGCCGCCAGCACGCACCTTCATTTCCGAAAAAATCGGTTACCCAAAACCACACGCGAAGGCCTTCTCTCATGTGCAGGAGGCTTTAATGGCAAGCCCTGATGAGCTGCTCTTCATCGGGGATACCTACGAAACGGACATCATCGGCGGCCAGGCTGCCGGGTGGGCATCGTTGTGGTTCAATCATCGCCGGAAATCAGAGGATGAAAAAGTGGTGCTGGAACCAACCTTCTATTCTGTAGCGGAAATGCACCAAGCCATTCATGAAAATATCTCAAAACGAAAGGAAATATGACCTATGTTACAGACAAAATTAGCCATCATCGGGGTCGGACATGTCGGTTCCCAAGTATTGACCGACTGCAGCCACCTCAACTTATTTTCTGACATCGTCCTGATCGACAGCAACGAGGACACAGCAAGAGGCGAAGCCCTGGACCACCGCCATGCGCTGGCCGCTAGCTACCGGACACACAGCAAAATCTACGCCGGCGATTATGCGGACTGCGCGGATGCCGACGTCATCATCATTTCCGCAGGCGTCAGCGAGAAGCCTCGCCCCGGTGAGGCGATGCCCCCAAGAGCGTTGATGGGCAAGGAGAATGCCGTTGAAATACGCAAGATTATGTCCGGCATCACCCAGCATACAAAAGACGCCATCATCATCCTGATAACGAATCCGGTCGATACGATCACCTATATCGCCGAAAATGAGTTCGACTATCCGAAAGGCAAAATTTTCGGCACCGGAACGACTTTAGATACTTTCCGCTACCGTCAGATTGTTGCTTCCCATTATCAAGTCGATCCCAAAAACGTCAGCGGCTACATCATGGGCGAACACGGCAGCACCGCCTTCCCGGCTTTCAGCAGCACGACTGTGGGTGCACTCACCCTTACACAAAGTGATGCCTTATTGGACCCTGCGGCACCATTGGACCGGGAATTCGTGACCCAAGAAGTGGTGCACACAGCTTCCGATGTCTTCAACTGGAAAGGCTGGACCAATTCAGGCATCGGGGAAGTGGCGGCAGTCTTGGCCCGCGCAGTCATGCTGGACGAGAAAAGCATCTTCCCTGTGACCGCAACCGTCGACGGCTTTTACAACTGCCATGGCGAAGCGGCCTTCAGTATGCCTTGCATCATCGGCAGGAACGGCTTGGAGAAACAGATCCCCTTGCCGCTGGATGATGAGGAATACGAAAAACTGCAACTCTCCATCAAAGATATTCAATTTACGCTGCAATCCGTGCAATAGGAAAAGCGCAACCGCATCATGGCCGATTGGTCCGATGCGGTTGCGCTTCTTTTTTTGTAACTATATGGACTGCCTACATGCTGAGCCTTCCGTGTTCTTCATATCTTGTCACTGTCGTGATGGCATTCTGCTCATCCACAAACACCACAAGCGGTTTATGCTCCTTCGCTTCCTGCTCATCCATCATGCAGTAAGCCATGATGATGATTTTGTCCGACACCTGAACGCAACGGGCAGCGGCACCGTTCAGGCAAATCATACCCGAGCCGCGTTCGCCTGCGATGACATAAGTTTCGAACCTGGCACCGTTATCGATGTCGACGATTTGCACTTTTTCATATTCGATCAGGCCTGCAGCATCCAGCAGATCCTTGTCGACAGTGATGCTGCCCACATAGGAAAGCTCCGCCTGGACCACGACGGCGCGGTGTATTTTACTTTTTAGCATATTGAGTTGCATTGTTTTTCCCCCCACTTATTCCGTTATAAAATTATCGATCAGACGCGTTTTCCCGATATTAACCGCCAAAGCCACCAATACAGGTCGCTCGACGCTGTCCACTTGCTGCAGCGTGCGCGCATCCACCAACTCCACATAGTCGATCTTCGCCATCGGTTCCGCTTGGATCGTTTCCGAAATGGCCTTCAGGATTTTGGCAGCATCCCGCTCGCCATCCGCAAGCATTTGCTTCGCAACTTCGAGCGCTCGGCTCAGCACCAACGCTGCCTCGCGCTCATCCGCTGACAGATAACTGTTGCGCGAGCTTTTGGCCAAACCGTCCGCTTCCCTGATGATCGGGCAGCCGATGACAGTGACGTCCATATTCAGATCGCGGACCATCTGTTGGATGACCGCCAACTGTTGGGCGTCCTTCTGTCCGAAATAGGCGCGGTCCGGCTGAACGATATTGAACAGCTTCGTCACGACTGTGCAGACGCCCCGGAAATGAGCCGGTCTGCTCTTTCCGCACAAGCTCTCTGTCAGACCATGCATGTCCACAAAGCTGCTGAAATCGGGATGGTACATTTCTTTCGGCTCGGGATGAAAAATCAGGTCCACTCCGCTGGCTTCGCACAATGCGGAATCTTTTTCGAGATCCCTTGGATAGCTTTCCAAGTCTTCGGATGGTCCGAACTGCATCGGATTGACAAAGATGCTGACGACCACTCGATCGTTTTCGCTGACGGCTTTCTGCATCAAGCTTTGATGGCCTTCATGGAGATAGCCCATCGTCGGTACGAAGCCGACCGACAAACCTTCCTTTTTCCAGGCCTTCACGGCACTGCGGATTTCTTCAACTGTTGCTGCAATCTTCATTCGTGGTTACCCCTCTAATATAATTTTTCGATGACCGCGTCCGACAGCGCAAAGGTGTGCTCCGCTGCCGGAAACGCGCCGCTTTTCACTTCGGATATGTAGCCTTCGATGGCTGTCTGCATCTGTGGTCCTATTTCAGCATAGCGCTTGACGAATTTTGGTGTGAAATCGGAATAGAGCCCTAGCATGTCCTGATAGACCAACACTTGGCCGTCGCACCCGTTTCCCGCACCGATGCCGATTGTCGGAATCGAGATGCTTTTGGTGATCAAATCGGCTAGCTTGGCTGGAATGCATTCCAGCACCACCGCAAAGGCTCCTGCCGCTTCCACAGCTTTCGCTTGCTCAATCAGGCTGCGCGCCGCTTCTTCATCTTTCCCTTGGACCTTGAAGCCGCCGAAAGCATTGACGGATTGGGGCGTCAAGCCGATATGCGCCATGACCGGAATGGAAGCTTCCACGATTGCCTTTATCTGGGGGCAGACCTCAAGGCCGCCTTCCAGTTTGACTGCCTGCGCCCGGCCTTCCTTGATCAGCCTGCCGGCATTGGAGACCGCATCATAGACGGAGGTCTGATAGGACATGAACGGCAGATCGCTTACGACCAACGCATCCTTTACCCCTCTGGCGACAGCTTTTGTGTGGTGGATCATGTCCTCCATCGTTACCGACAAGGTGTCTTCATACCCAAGCATCACCATCCCCAGCGAATCGCCCACCAGCACCGAGTCGATCCCTGAAGCATCGATCAGTTTGGCAGTGGAATAGTCATAAGCAGTCAGCATCGTCAGCCGCTCATTTTTCTGCTTGGCATTGCGGAAAGTCAAAACCGATTTCTTCACCCGAATTCCCATCCTCTCTTCATCCAATGTAATATATTATTCACACATTACGTTCTGCGGGGAATAATGTCAACAACTTTTTGAAACTGGAAGCCCTACCAAAAACATTTACTGTCATGACACATGGATATCCCCATTAAAATGCAGTGGAAATAGATGTAGGGATAGACTTAGAAACAAAAAAATAACCTTTAGATCGTTTAAGGAACACCGTCCTGTCTACGTTTCTAAAGGTTAATCTTGTAATATAGTCGAGATGATGAGTTTATCTGACACAAAATCAACTGTAAATGCTTGAACCTCTCAGGAATAATACTATTAATGTTTCTTCTATACCATATGCTTATATATCGGATTTAAAAAATAGAAAAATTTATTCAGGTAAATTTCCTTTCCAATATATACAGAATTCTTCGTGCGCAGTCTCAAAATATCTTTTTGCAATAATCGTTGATATCAAAGTTGCAAATGAAATAGCAACACCTAGACTTACAAGGAGCATTGTTAATGCTGTAGCAAATGTTCCTACACCGAATGCTGCGCTCATCAATTTTTCTCTTTCCGTCTTATTTTGTTCATCTGACCCACAAATAAGATCATATGTCTCTTTTTCCCAACGAGAAAGTATTCTTCTGCCAAGCTTCATAAAGCCATCAAGGTATTGTTCACTTTTAAATTCAACTTCCTCTGATAGCACTATTGGACTTTCTGGGTAAAGGTTCACTATATTAGGTTCATCTGCGACTTTGCTTGAAATATTACCTAATCTTATCAATAGTTCATCTTCATTAAGCAACGATAGATCCTCAACAGCTGCCTCAATTTCATGGCGCGTCCTTAGCTCTCTTATACTACTCATAATTACCTACCCCTTTCAGTGTTAAAAAATACCTGTAATCAATTAAAATTTATTTTTAATACTAAATTATTATAAATGATGACCATTTCTCGTTATTATCATTATACTCCTCTCTAAAAATAAAATAAAATTTCAGATCAAAAGAAAAAAGCAAGCCGTTAGGTTGCTTATCGCATTGATAATTCTATTAGGTTCATTTACGGACACATCGACCAAGCATCCACTAGAATCGGCGAAAAAACTTACGTTCCTGGCATAGCATGTTTTATACAAATAGTTAACAACTTATTAATACGGTTATGTGTATTATCGGGTTGTAATTATAACGGTATCAAATAGTCTATCGTTTATAAATATTTTTCCAAGGAGGGTTCAATATAAAAAATGGTTATTGTTGAGTACGGTGGTATTGACATTGGCTGCTTGGGGGAGCGCTGATGAACAGAGTTTAGCTGAGAAAAGCGTAAATAAATCGATAACGTCATCTAACGCTATAAGTTCATCTTCTGAAGAAACAGAAACCTTGGAAGTAAAAGATGGTCCTCTTACGAAAATTGGTCAATTTAAAAATGACAAAGATGGTTGGGGTGTCTGTTTATCTTGAGAAAATTGATACTATAAACCAACCATGTGAGTTAATTCCCGGACTAACGTTGTCTACGTTGGTTTTTAACGTGTATTCATCCACTCAGAGTGCTTTTCTGAGTGGAAATAAAAAAATAACCTTTAGATTGCCGAAAAGGAACACCGTCCTTTCAACGTTTCTAAAGGTTAATCTTTTACTATTATGGAGACGATGGGTTGTTATTTATCAACTAACATATATTTAATAAGGCTTTGCATAGCGTTTATTATATGGAAGCAAACGGAAAAATAGTTAATAGAATTA
>NZ_JBAWAZ010000310.1:0-14808 GCF_049589555.1 Trichococcus sp. | reverse complement strand
GTCCGTAGATGTACTGTTCCGGATCGAACGCCTGCAGATCATCCAAACCTTCGCCCAAACCGACGAATTTGACGGGTATATCCATTTCCTGGCGGATCGCCAGGATGACGCCGCCTTTCGCCGTGCCATCCAGCTTAGTCAGGATCAAGCCGGTGACATCCGTCGTCTCCTTGAATTGCTTCGCCTGTATCAAAGCGTTCTGACCCGTCGTGGCATCAAGCACCAACAACGTTTCGGTTGCGCCGCCAGGGATTTCCCTGGCGATGATCCGATTGATCTTCTCCAATTCCTTCATCAGGTTCACTTTGTTCTGCAGTCTGCCTGCTGTATCGATCAGCAGATAGTCGTAGTTTTCTTCTTTGGCTTGCTTCAACGCATCATACACGACGGAAGCGGGATCACTTTTCGCATCGCTCGTCACGACCGGCACACCGACGCGTTCCCCCCAAACTTCCAGCTGTTCGATTGCGCCGGCCCTGAAAGTATCTCCGGCCGCCAACAATACTCTATTCCCTTGGTTCTTCAACTGATAAGCGTACTTACCGATGGTCGTCGTTTTCCCCACTCCGTTTACGCCCACAAACAGGATGACGGTCGGCCCGTTTTCATTTATTTTGATGGTAGGCAATTCCGTCTGGCCTTTTTCATAGATTTCGACCATTTTTTCGATGATGACATTCTTCACTTGTTCTCCGGTGCGCACGTTTTTCATCTTGACTTCATCACGCAGCACATCCGAAAGTGCCAGTGTCATATCAAAACCAACGTCTGCGGATATCAGCGTTTCCTCCAGGTCGTCAAAAAACTCTTCATCCACCTCTCTGAAACCGGCGAATAGTTCATTCATCTTCTCTGAAAAGCTTTTGCGCGTCTTCTCCATGCCCTTGTCGAATTTGTCGATGACAATCTTATTTTCTTCGGTTACCGGTGTCTGAACGACATCTTCACCTGTAAATGCGCGTTTTATTCGATCAAATAATCCCATCTGAACACTTCCTTTCTTATGCTAGCCTCTTTTTACGCAAAGACGAACGTTTCGATTGCGTGTGCGACGCCATCTTCCCCGTTTGTCTTCGTGACGAAGCTCGCCCGTTCCTTGATCTTATCGGGAGCGTTGCCCATCGCGACGCTTACGCCCGCAAAATCCAGCATCGCCAGATCGTTCTCTTCATCTCCGCAGGCCATGACCTCATCGGCAGTGATGCCCAGATGATCGCATAAAGCCGCGATGCCGTTGCCTTTGTCGACTTCGGGATGCATGACTTCAAACAGAAGCGGACGTGATTTCATCATCGAATATTTGCTGTAGAAGTCCGCCGGTATTTTGGCGATCGCTTCATCCAAGACAGCAGGCGCGATACAAAAAACAACTTTATTGAACGCATGCTGTGCTTGAAAGTCTTCGATCTTTTTTTCAACGAACGGCAAACTCGAACTCTGCAGGCTCTTGTACAAGGACTCCCGGCCTTGCGGATACTCCGGTTCGTATACTGACTCCAGATCCAACATGTTCATCGGGATGTTCAGTTCTTTGCTCAGATCATAGAGTTCCACGATCTGCCCGTAGTTCAGCACCTTTTGGGAAATGATTTCCGACGTTTTATTCTTTTGGACCAATCCGCCGTTATAGGTGATCGAGTAATCTTCTGCTTGAAGCAGGTCCAGTTCATCAACATAAGCTTTGATGCCCATGAGCGGGCGTCCCGTACAAAGGACAATCTTCACGCCGGCTTCCCGGGCGCGGTGGATCGCCTGTTTATTCGCATCGCTGATTTTTTTATCAGGATTCAGCAACGTGCCATCCAAGTCGAGTGCTATCAATTTAATCATTTATCTTCATCCCCTTAACCTATGTCTTCGTAATCTTCAAATTTGACTGATGCCAGGCGGGATACGCCGGAATCCTGCATGGTCACACCGTACAATGCATCCGCTTCTTCCATCGTGCCTTTGCGGTGGGTGATCACGATGAACTGGGTCAATTCGGTTGATGCCGCCAAGTATTTTCCGAAACGGGATACATTTGCTTCGTCCAAGGCAGCCTCCACTTCATCCAAAATGCAGAAAGGCACCGGTTTGACCTCGATGATGGCGAACAGGAGCGCAATCGCAGTGAACGCTTTTTCCCCTCCGGAGAGCAGGCTGAGCTGCTGGAGTTTCTTGCCTGGCGGCTGCGCCACAATTTCAATGCCGGTCTCCAACAGATCATTCGGATCCGTCAGTTCCAACGTCGCTTTGCCGCCACCGAATAATTTCGGGAAGGTTTTTTCGAATTGCTTTTTAATCTGGATGAAAGTCTCCTTGAAACGCAAGCGGACTTCATCATCCATTTCGTTCATCGTATTGAGCAGGTTACCTCGGGCGGAAAGCAGATCCGTTTGCTGTTCCGAAAGGAATGTGAACCTTTCGGAAATACGATCATATTCCTCGATTGCACCCATATTGATCGGACCCAGCTCTTCGATGTCTTTTTTCAGCTTTTTCACTTGGCGGGCTGCCTCTTCGGGCTCCTGGGTCAACTGATGCTCTTGTTTCGCGGCTTCAAAGCTGAGACCGTACTCCTCGCTCAAATGCGCAAGGTGATGGTCAATTGCGATTTCATAGCGCCCGGCATTCGTTTCCAGCTTGGCGTGCTCACTCCATAATTTTTGGAGATTTTTATTTTTTTCGTTCTGTTCGGTTTCCTGAACGGCACGATTCTGTTCGGTTTGCTTTTTATGCTCCCGCAACTGTCTCAAATCTGCATCGAATCCAGCTTTTTCTGCAGTAGTGGACTTCAGCTGCGTTGTGATTTCTTGGATGGTCAGCGTCTCCGTATCGGCCAGCTTGGCGACTTGATCTTGTTTGCCTTTCAGCGAGCTGATGGCCTCCTGCTCCGTTTGGATGCGCTCAGTCGACAGTTTCACGTCACGCCGCAATTGCTTTTCCTGCTCCTGCAGGACCGCAAGTTCTTGGTCTGCTTGCTGCCGGTTCGACTGGACGTCCTGCAGCAGTTTCAAGCGCTCCTCTTCATCCAGGCTGGATTCCGCTATATCCTTCTGAAGCTGGTCGATTTCGCTGTTGAGGACGAGCAAATTTTGTTGGGCTTGGGCCAATCGCGTTTGTCTGTCCTCTTTCTCTTCATAGAACATGCGCTTTTCATATTCATGTGCTGCCGATTCTTTTTCTTTCGTTGCGATTTCAGCTGTCACTTGCTGCAGGGAAGTTTCTCTTTGCTGCAGTTCGAACTGTTTGATAGTCGCTTTTTGGCGTTTATCATCCAGTTCCTCCTGCAGACTTTGTTGCTGCAGCGACCATTTCTCTTGCTCTCGTTTCAGCTGATTGTATTGGACGGACAACTGTTGCACATAGTCGGTAAGCTTGTTCAGATTGTTTTTGCGGGCCAATAAGGATGCTTCTTGTTGACGCCTTGTCGCGCCACCCGTCATCGATCCGCCAGCATGGATGACATCCCCTTCAAGGGTTACGATCCGATAACGGCTCTGCAATTTCTTGGAAATCTGCAAACCTTCCTGGATATTTGACGCTACGATCGTTGTCCCCAACAAACTGCTGACGATTGCGTTGTACATTTCCTCATGACCGATCAGCTCATTCGCGATGCCGATATATCCGGGACTGTTTGCCAATGTCGTCCGCACAGCCGCTGGCAAAATCTTGCCTTGGATGACTGTCATCGGCAGAAACGTGGCGCGCCCCAAGTGTTGAGCTTTCAGAATGCCGATGCATTGGGATGCGGTGCGTTCATCGGCCACCACAATATGTTGCATCGTGGCTCCCAGAGCGATTTCTATAGCTAAGGTATATTTTTCGGGAACTTGGATCAATTCAGCAACGGGACCACGGATACCCGGAACGCTGTCTCTTCTCCTCAGCATTTCCTTTACTCCTTGATAATAACTGGCATAGCTGTC
Organism: Trichococcus sp.; assembly: GCF_049589555.1. Classification (GTDB taxonomy): domain Bacteria; phylum Bacillota; class Bacilli; order Lactobacillales; family Aerococcaceae; genus Trichococcus. The sequence goes on along the minus strand of NZ_JBAWAZ010000310.1, from coordinate 10,894 downwards.
GTCCAACTCCTGCTGGCTCTCACGCCGGGCTTCCGCCTGCTGCAGATTCCGGGTTACGGTATCCAGCTCCGCGTTCAGTTGTTGGAGTTTGGAAACAAGCTGGAAGCTATTTTGTTTACAGTCCTGCAGTTCCGATTCCAGATTGGCATTCTCTTCCACAAACTGGACGTATTCTTCATTCAAAGATTGCTGTTTCGCCTTTAATTGGCGCAGATTCTTCCTGAGTTCGTCACCTTTCGAAAGGAAACGGTGCTCCTGTTCAGTTGCAAGCGTCATTTCTTTTTCGAGATGGACGGTTGTGTTCCGGTTGCTGGATTGTTCCTGCAGCCTGTTGATGTAATCGTTCCGGAGTTGCTGGACAAGCTCTGCCTTGTTTTGCGTCAGTTGCGCTTCTTTTTCGGAAAAGCTCGCTCTTTTTTCCGAAAGTTCCTTCCTCGCTTCCACTTTCGCCGCAAGCTCGGTCCGCAAGGCCGCCAGATTGGCTTTTTCAGTCTTTATCAGCGCCTCTTTTTCAGCGATGATCTGGGCTTGCTCTTCTTGATTCTTTGACGAGTACAGCGCCCGTTGCTGGAAAACCTGCTTTTGCCCTTCCAGCTGTTCCAATTTCTGGATGACAGTGACGTAGCCGGTCTGCAGGGCTTCCAACTGTTCGTCGCACACATCCAACTTTTGTTTCAGTTCCCGCAAAGCAGTCTGGGTGCTCGCAAGAGAGCGTTCTTCCGTGCTGATTTTCCGGTCATAATCGGCCAGTTCTCGTTTGCTCGTTTGCCACTGCGCATTGAGCCGTTCAATTTCGGAAGCGGTCAAAGCGATTTCGATCTCGCTTAATGACGCTTTTTTCTCCTTGTATGCCAAAGCCGTTTTCCGTTGGAGTTCCAGAGGCGCGAGTTGGCTGTTGATTTCGTGCAGGATGTCCTCGATCCGGTTCAGATGCTCTTCCGTTTGGGAAAGCTTCCGTTCGGCGCTCGTTTTGCGGTTTTTGTATCTGGCTACCCCAGCTGCCTCTTCAAGGATGATCCTTCTGTCCTCGGGTTTATTCTGGAAAATCTGTTCCACTTTCCCTTGCGAAATCATGGAAAAGGAGTCTTTTCCGATGCCCGAATCCATCAATAATTCTGTTATGTCTTTCAAACGGCAAGGCTTTTTGTTGATGAAACAGTCGCTGTCGCCATTTCGGTTGTATCTCCTGGTGATGCTCACTTCGCTGAATTCCAGCGGCAGGAATCCGTCCTCGTTGTTCAGGATGAGGGTAACTTCCGCAATGTTGACAGGCTTGCGTGTCTGCGATCCGGCAAAAACGATATCGTCCATTTTTTTCCCGCGCAGATTTTTTGCGGACTGTTCGCCCAGTACCCAGCGGACAGCTTCCGAAAGGTTGCTCTTGCCGCTTCCGTTCGGCCCTACTACCGCTGTCACACCTTCATCAAATTCGATTACGGTTTTGTCGGCGAATGATTTGAAACCCGACATTTCTATTCTCTCAAGATGCAAAGATAACATCCTTTCCGGTGAAACTTGCTATTCATTTTTTTAAAGATTCCAAAGCGTTTTGTGCCGCTTTCTGTTCAGCAGCTTTTTTGCTTGGGCCTTGCCCTTGACCCAGCACTTTTCCGAATGCCCGCACTTCCACATCAAACTGTTTTGCATGCGCAGGCCCGTCTTCGTTCAGAAGGATATATTGGATATCCACGTCCCCATTTTTTTGCAGTTCTTCCTGGAGGCTGGTCTTATAATCCATCACATGTGAAAAAGCATCCTCGTTTAACTTCGTGATCATGACTTGGTTTATGAATTTTCTGGCGGCTTCGATTCCTTGGTCAAGGTAAACGGCCCCGATGAACGCTTCAAATACATCACACAGCAAAGCCGGACGTTGCCTTCCGCCCATATTCTCTTCCCCTTTACCCAAACGGATATAAGAGTCGAAATGACAGTCCTTCGCGAAAGCGGATAAGCTTGGTTCGCAGACAATCTGCGCACGCAGACGGGTCATTTTGCCTTCATGCCACGTATCATAAGTATGAAACAAATAATCGGAGATGACGACCTCCAAGACCGCGTCGCCCAAAAATTCCAATCGTTCATTGTCCTGCAATGCCAGATGACGATGCTCATTCACATAAGATGAATGGGTAAAAGCTTCATGCAAAAGTTTCTCGTTCCTAAAAACAATCGAGAAGTCAGTTGCTATTTGTTTGACTATTTTTTCCAATTCGTTCCCTCCTTTCCTTGTATGGACTCCATGCTGTCAAGCTAATTTTGAAAATTTAGTCCTTTTTCATTATACGACAAATGCGTTCCATAAGCACGCAAATTTAGTTTCCAAACAGTCTGTCCCTGCCACGCGAAAAGAGGCCTGGACAAAAGTCCGGGCCTCTTCCTCATTTCTGATAAATAAACGGAATGCGCATTACCGGACTGGTTCTTCAGATGTCAGTTCGATGGTTTCCCACCCTCTGGTTGCGCCATAGCGGATATTGAAGTTCTTGACGCGGTTGTTGACGGCAAAAATCTGCGTACGCCAGAAAGTGGGGATGACTGGTGCTTCCTCGAACAGCAACGATTGCCATTCCTGATAGATTCCCGTCCGCGTATTTTCGTCCGAGGCAGCCGCCGCATTGATCTGACCCAACAAAGCATCATTCTTTTCGTTGGTCCAACGGGTATAGTTGAGAGCACTGGTACGACCGAACATTTCGGTCGGATTGGGATCCATGCCTGTCCCCCAGGTTGCCTGATAGACATCAATTGCCGGACTGTCGGATGCAAGCATGTCATGGAATTTCTGATATTCAATCAATCTTCCTGTTGCGAGCGAAACATCCAAACCGATTTCTTCCCATTGCTGGATATAGTAGGCAACAACCGTCTCCGTCGCGTCTCCCCCTGCAACGGCCGCAAAGTTGATTTTGAGCGGCTCTCCGTCCGGCGTTTCCCGAAAACCGTCTCCATCACTGTCCAGATAGCCGGCCTCATCCAGCAGACTTGAGGCCTTCACAGGATCGTAACTGAAGCCAACTGCCTCCTCATCACTGAACCCTTCGAACACTGGCGGAATCATGCCGTTTGCCGGCTGCCGCAGCCCATCGAAAAGGACCGCAGCGACAAATTCGTTGTCCAGCGCATATGCCATCGCTTGCCGCAATGCCGCATCCGCCATTTTGGAACTCAGATTAAGGCTGTTGGCGCCTGATTCAACGTCTTGGGATCCCAGTTTGAACCCGATGTAAGTTGTCGCCAATTCCGCTCTGCCCAACAAGGTTATATTGTCGAAATCTTTGTAGCTTTCGTAAGAACTCGTCGGCATGATAGCGACGTCGTAATTTCCAGCTTCCATTTCGGAAACGATTGTTGCCGAACCGACTACTTCCACAAGGATATTGTCCAACTTCGGTTTCCCTTTCCAATAATACTCATTGGCTTCAAAAAGGACCGACTCGCCCGGAACGATCGCCTTGACCCGGAACGGACCCGACCCGACAGGTTGCTCACGCAGTTGGGATGAACGCGCCATTTCCGATACAGGGATGCTTTCCAGTTGGTGCCTTGGCAGCGGTTGGCTCCATAAGGCTCCTCCCGCCTGCAAAAGGGATGGATTCAATTCTTCGAAAGCGATGGTGAGGTGTGTATCATCCAAAACTTCGATACCGACAATCGAATCCGCAGTGCCTTCATGGTATTCGGTCATGCCCACGACATTCGCGAAAGACTCTCCATAAAGGGAACCGGCGTAGTCCGGATGCCCAATCACCTCATAGGCATAAAGGATATCGTCGACAGTAAGTGCCACTCCATCCGACCACTTCAGGTTATCCCGCAAAGTGATCGACACCGTTTTTAAATTTTCATTTTGTGCAAAAGTGGCCATGCCATCTTGCGTAAACTGAAACTCCTCATCGTACGAAAAAATGGATTCATGGGAAAAATCCATGAGCTCCTCATCATACGCATCCTCTGAAAAAACAGGGCTGAAGATACCCTGGAAGGATGACTCGGCAACCAAAGCATATTTCAGCACTCCGCCGGCGATGGCGGGGGCATCGCTGTTCATGACAGTGTCGAATTCCTGTATGACAGCTGATGGATCAGACAAATCCCCGTCCGTTCCCAATAGAACCTCCTTGTTTGCGCAGCCGGCCAGCAGCGCAGCAAACAAGAAGGGAACGATCATTTTATTCAGCATTCCTCAGCCTCCTTATTATGCTTGCATTTGTTTAGCATCTGCCGCACGCCGCAATGACTGTCCGACATAAATGATGCACAATAAAACTGCAAAGATGAGTGTGGATGCTGGTAACCATACCCATGTATAGTTTTCAAAAACTTCAGGGGCAATTGCATAACGCAGCAAATTGCCTATACTCGGCACGTTGGGCGGCAAACCTAAGCCCAAAAAACTCAAGCCTGTCTCCATCCCGATATTCCTTGCCAAAGACATAGTCGTATTGATGATGACCAGTGAACTTAAATTAGGCAGGATTTCACGGACCATGATCAGCCAATCGTTTGTCCCTGCAGTTTTGGATGCCCGCACATAGTCACGTTTGGCCTCCGCACGCGTCCGGTTTCGAAAAACCTTTGATTTCCCCGCCCAGCTGAATGCGCTCATAAGCAATATGAACGTAAAGAGATTGTATTCCGATACGATGGATACGAGCACGAGAACAAACACACTTGCCGGAAGAACCATGATGGATTCAATGGAGCGCATAAGCAGGCCATCCAGGAAACCACCGTAATAACCGGACAGCAGACCCAAGCCGATTCCGATGAATCCGGTCAAGGCTGTCACGGCGGTCCCGGCGAGCAGCGAGGTGCGCGCTCCCAGCAACAGCTGGCCCAGCACATCCCGTCCCGCTTCATCCGTCCCCAACAGATGGTTTTTCCCAGGCGAAGCATACCTGTTCAACAGATCCACCTGCATGACTTGACTCGCATCAAAAAAAAGGGAGCCGACAAAGACCAGCAACAAGAGCAAAACGAGCGTACCCAATGCTATGACCGCCAACTTGTCTTTTCGGAATTCTCCAAGCATGCCGCGGAAATCGACAACAGTTTTTGTTTCCTCATTCACTTCGTGGCTCAAACGGTTCTCGCTTGCCGCAACGGAGGCGAGCTCCGTCTTCAACTCTTCCATTCTTCCCGCTTTCTTTTCTTCCTCCGTATTCAACATATCCCCCCTTTCCTCTTGCTATCTCATCCGGACGCGCGGATCCGCAATGGTCAAAATGATGTCCGATACTACCGTGCCAATCAAAGCAGCCAGCCCATATATCAGCAACAAGGCAACGATGACACTGAAATCGCGTGATTCTAAAGAACTGATGAACAACCGGCCGATTCCCGGATAGGAAAAGATGTATTCGATAAAGATGCTGCTCCCTATGAAACCGGTAATGTCATAGCCCAACAAAGAAGTTACCGGCATACTCGCGTTCCTGAAGATGTGCCTCCGATACACCATGCTCTCCGGAACGCCTTTTGAGCGGGCTGTCAGTACATAATCTTCTTGCTTTGCCTCGATGATGCCCGACCTTAAGCGTTGGATGTTGCCTGCAGATGCCGACAGGGCAAAAGCCAGTGCCGGCAACGCTAAGTGGTGGAGCCTATTCCAAAGAGAGGCAAATACACCCTGCGTTTTCGGCAACAAGGGCATCCCCCGCGTAGGAAACAATTCCAGTTGAAATCCAAAAAGCCAAACCAGCAGCAAGGCAACAACAAATATCGGCAAGGCAAAACTGATGGTGTTCAAAAACCGAATGATTTTATCTCCCAAAGAGCCATTAAAACGCCCTGCATAAATGCCAAGCGGAACAGCGATCAGATACGACAACAAGAGCGAGGCCGCTGCCAACCAAAGCGTGTTGCCAAGCCTTGCTGCAACCAGAACACCCACAGGCATCCGGTAAGTGTAACTGAGGCCGAAATCCCCTCTGAGCATATTTGTGATCCACTGCAGATACCGGATGTACCACGGGTTATCCAGAACCGCGCTCGCTTGGATCGCGTCAACGCTACTCTGGTCCATCCCCGGAACAATCAGCCCAGTCAGAGGATCTCCGGGCATCCATTGCGCCAGCGCAAACACCAATAAACTGAACGCCAACAGTTGCGGAATGATAAAGAAGAAGCGTCTCAGAATTCTGTTCCACATCGTTAACGCTCTCCTTTCGATGGTTTTCCGGCAATCCGGTGCGTTTTCGACAACGGGATCAAATCCCCAACACGACCGCCCTTAGCCAGATAACTCTCCATGCTTTGTTTATATTCTGATTCTATTTCCCGCCGCAAACGCTTGTGCAACTCCCTGTTGCCCGGATCCAAGTTCGGAATTGCGGAAAGGAGCCTTTTCGTGTAGATGTGCTGCGGGTTGAGATAGATGTCCTGCTTGTCTCCGTATTCAACGAACCTTCCTCGGTACATGATGGCCAATTCATCGCACATCTGCTTCACGACGCCTAGGTCATGAGAAATGAACAGATAGCTGAGTTTATATTGTTCTTGGATGCGTTTCATGTAATTCAGCACTTGCGCCTGAACGGAAAGGTCCAATACCGAAACGGGTTCATCAGCTATGACAAACTTTGGCCGCAGTGCAACCGCCCTTGCCAATGCAATGCGTTGCCTCTGTCCACCGGTGAATTCGTGAGGATACTTCCGCAGCGTATCTCCCGCCAACCCTACCATTTCCAACAGTTCCAGCACGCGTTTTTTTTCTTCCTGCTGGGAAAGCTGCTCAAAATTATGCAAAGGTTCGGAAATGATCTGTCCGATTTGTTTTTTCGGATTCAGACTCGCACCCGAATCTTGAAAAATCATCTGGACATTGCGTTTGTGGTCTGATTTCCGCTTGGCTATCGCAGCGGTTACGTCAGTGCCTTCATAAATGATTTGGCCGGCAGTTATCCGCTCCAATCCGACGATCGCTCTTCCAACAGTTGATTTTCCGGACCCTGATTCGCCCACCAGACCGTAATTTTTCCCTGCTTCCAAGGAAAGACTGATGCCGTCGACGGCCGCAAGGCTCTTTTTGCTGGATAAGAAGCCGCTCTTTAGCGGGTAGTGAACCTTCAAATCTTTGATTTCCAAAAGCCCCATCTTATTCACTCTCCCCTTCAAAACGGAAGGACTCATGGCACGTGCACCTGACAAAATGCCCTTTAGAAATCTCGTGCATTTTGGGTGATGGTTCATGTGCGGAAAATGGGATCCATGGAATCCGTCCGGCAAAACGACAGCCCTGTTTAGGCAACTGTTGCAGGGAAGGGACATCCCCTTGAATCACATAGAGTTCCCCGGAATCCGATTCGAGGGTGCCATTCGCTTGCGGCATTGAACGCAACAAAGAACGGGTATACGGATGCTTCGGATCCGTGAACAGATCAACGACATCGGCTGTTTCGACAATCTGGCCCGCATACATGACGGCTACTCTGTCCGCAATCTCGGCTACGACACCCAAGTCATGGGTGATCAGGATGATTCCCGCACCCGTGTCGTCCCTCACTTCGCTCAACAGATCCAATATTTGAGCTTGAACAGTGACATCCAAAGAGGTCGTCGGTTCATCCGCGATGATGATCGGCGGCTCACAGGCGACAGCAATGGCAATGCCGACCCGCTGGCGCGCTTCCCCTGACAGCTCATGCGGGTAGCGTGTGGCTGTCCCTTCCGGATCCTCCATTTTAACTTGGACCAACAATTCACTCACACGCAGCGCACGTTCCTCTTTTGTCATCCTGGAATGGTAAAGCAACACTTCTTCTATCTGTTCACTTACCGTCATCAAAGGATTGAGGGCCGAAAGAGGATCTTGAAAAACCATCCCGATATCGTTTCCTCTAATGCGGTTATAAAGCGCTTCATTCAGATCGATAAGATTCAGGTTCTGATAGATGATTTCTCCCGAAATTCGGGTATTCGCCTTATTATGGAGTCCGACGATTGTTGTGGCCAGGGTACTTTTCCCGCAGCCGGACTCTCCTACAATCGCCAAAATTTCATTTTTTTCCAGACTGAAGGAAACATCATCCACTGCATCGTAATAGTTATCCTGCATCCGGAATGCGGTGTGCAATGCGTTTATCTCCAGCAAAGGTCTTCCAATTCCCATCGTGCGCCTCCTTCCATGCTTATATAACAAACTTGATGAAATATCTCCTAACATTATACGTTTAAGCACATGCAAAAACAACCGCTATTTCATTCAGTTTTAATGCATTTCATATTTCTGCCATAATCAATCCTCTTGGCCTGAAAAAAAAGCAACATTGGCTTTTGAAAACCGTCAACGTTGCTTCTGTCGTTAAATTATTGCGATTCTTATTTTTGAGAATCGATGTAGTCGACTGCATCTCCTACTGTGATTATCCTCTCAGCATCTTCATCGGAAATCTGTACAGCAAAGACATCTTCCAGTTCCATAACGAGTTCAACAATATCCAATGAATCCGCCCCAAGGTCGTTTTGGAAAGTCAACTCTCTCGTAACTTTTGCTTCATCGACACCGAATCGTTCAATAACCATCTTGGCTACTCGCTCAAAAGTAATTGTATCTGCCAAGCGTTACACCTCCATTATCGTTCCATAACCAATTACATCACATTTCCTGAAAATATTTTGTAAAGGCTCACATCTATTTTACCCATACACTAATCTTTTGTCTATATTTTTTTATTCCTGCTCAGTTTTACTTACGGGCTGGGCATTCATTTCATCAAAGTGCTTCACGACATCATCGATGACGTGGGAACTGATGATTTTGCGGATCTGTTTCACTGTGTGGTAGACAGCGACTTTATCCGCAGATCCATGCGTCTTGACGACCGGCGCACGCAATCCGAAAAGAACGGCTCCTCCATGCTTCGAATAATCCATCGTATCCTTGATTTCCGAAAAGGAATCCTTGATCAGCATTCCACCGATTTTTGTCTTCAGGCCGCCTGAAAGCAATTGGGTTTTGATCAACTTCAGCAAGGACATTGCCGTGCCTTCCATCGTCTTCAGGACAGCGTTCCCGGTGAAGCCATCCGTCACGACGACATCCGCAGCACCAAGCAAAATTTCCCGCGCTTCAACATTGCCTGTGAAATTGAGTTCGGAGTCTTCTTCCAATAACACATAGGCTTTTTTGGACAGTTCACTGCCCTTTGTTGCTTCGGAACCATTGTTCAACAAAGCGACCCTTGGATTGTCGATGCCTTGCACAAACTTGGCATAATACGAGCCCAAAAGCCCGAACTGGTAGATGTTTTCCGGTTTGCAGTCAGCATTTGCGCCTGCATCCATCAACAGGAACTGTTCATTCTCTTTGCCGATGACTGGCAGAATCGGCATCAAGCCGGGTCTGTCGATCCCTTTGATCCGGCCGATGATCAATAATCCGGCTGCCAGAAGCGCTCCGGTATTCCCTGCCGAAAATAAAGCGTCGGCTTCTTTGTTCTTGACTGCTTGAGCAGCAAGCACCATGGAAGCTTGTTTTTTTCTGCGGATTGCCTTGACGGGTTCATCGTCGCTCTCGATCTTTTCGGTCGTATGAACGATCGTGATTTTCCCATCTTCGGCATATTGATTCCCTAAAGCTTTGCGTATTTTGGTTTCGTCACCAAAAAGCAAAAATTCTAAATCATTAAATTCTTTGGCAGCCATTAAAATGCCCTCTACTATTGCTTGGGGCGCAAAATCCCCGCCCATCGCATCGACAGCGATTTTCATAGATCGTATACCTCACTTTTGTTAGTTTCACTGCAATCTCTTTAACTTCTCTTTTTCGCGTTCGACTGCTTCCCGCAAACTTTCGTAGGCTGGGTTGCTTCCAAAGTCTTGTTCGCGTGTGATTTGGATAGCGTCATTGTGCGCAATATCCAAGATGACGGCATCCCGCACGATATCTCCGGATTTGAAATCGGGCAAGCCGGATTGTTTGTTGCCGAAAAGATCACCCGGTCCGCGCAGTTCCAAATCCCGTTGGCTCAGGTAGAAACCGTCAGTCGACTCCACCATGATGCGCATGCGTTCCTTACCGTTATCGGTTTTCGGATCGGCAACCAACACACAATAGGATTCTTTGTCTCCCCGGCCCACTCGACCCCGCAATTGGTGGAGCTGTGACAGTCCGAATCGATCGGCATCTTGGATGACCATCACTGTTGCATTCGGCACATTCAGACCTACCTCGATGACTGTCGTAGATACCAGAACCTGCAGCTCGTTGTTTTGGAAACGGCGCATGATCTGATCCTTTTCTTCCGACTTCAGACGGCCATGCAACAGACCAATCTGGTATTTCCCTTTGTAATAGGCTGTCACTGCTTGATGCACATCTTCCGCGTTCTTGACGTCCAGTGATTCGGATTTCTCGATCAGAGGTGTGATGATGTACGCCTGTTGTCCATTATCCATCTGTTTCCGGATGAACTCAAGTACATTTTCGATTTTGTCCGATTTGTTCCAGATGGTTTTGATCGGTTTTCTGCCGTCGGGCATCTGATTGAGCACCGAAACGTCCATTTCTCCCATCGTGGTTATCGCCAACGTCCTCGGGATCGGCGTGGCAGTCATATACAATACATTCGGGTTATTCCCTTTTTCGTTCAGCTTGTGCCTTTGTTGAACACCGAAGCGGTGCTGCTCATCGGTGATGACCAAGCCAAGGTCGGCAAAAACGACATCCTCTTGGATCAGTGCGTGCGTCCCGATAAGGATATGCAAGTCCCCTTCAGCAAGCCGGTGCAACAATTCTTTTCGGTCCTTTGCCTTCGTGCTGCCGGTAAGCAGGGCAACGGAGACATCGGTATATTCGAACAGGCTCTGCAGGGTGCGATAATGCTGTTCCGCCAAAATTTCAGTGGGAACCATGAAAGCTCCTTGGTACCCGCCCAGGACGGTAGCCATC
>NZ_JBAWAZ010000309.1:0-56210 GCF_049589555.1 Trichococcus sp. | reverse complement strand
ATTCTATAGTAGCCATTTACGTCACCTCTTTTATTTGATACTACCATTATAATCCTATTCTTCTGAAATGTAACCCCTTACATGCTAAAATTTGCGAATATTTACTCTTTTTCTATAAAAAAAGTGTTGTTGTCCTCATGTTAGTTACAAAAACTCTAACAGAATAGTCTAGGGACAAAAAAAGAATCGGTGCTTTGCTGTTTCCAACGCACCGATTCTTTTGGCTTATTTATTTTTTATTTTTGAAGGCGTCCTTAACTTTATCAAAAAAATTGGCGTCATCTTCCACCAGCGTATCGCCGCCTGCTGCTGCGAATGCGCGGATTGCCTCTCTTTGCTTCTCGCTAAGGTTCTTCGGTGTGACGACAGTCACTTTGACGTGCTGATCACCATTTCCGGTTCCACGCAAGCGTGGCGCCCCTTTGCCTTTCAGGCGGAAATTCGTACCCGTTTGTGTCCCAGCAGGAATCTTCAGCTTGACCTTGCCATGCACGGTCGGCACTTCAATCTCATCACCCAAAGCTGCTTGGGCGAAGCTGATCGGAAGCGTGTAATGGATCTCTGTCCCTTCGCGATCGAAAATATCGCTTGGTTCCACTTGGAAAACGACATAAAGATCACCATACGGGCCGCCATTGCTGCCAACTTCGCCTTGTCCGTTCAAGCGCATCTGTTGTCCATCGTCGACGCCAGGGGGGATGGTAACTGCCACAGAGTGATCAGCTTCGACATGCCCGCGTCCGTGGCACGTTGTACATTTATCCGTGATTTCCTTACCCGTTCCGGAACAGACATCACAGACTGCTTGCGTCATCACACGGCCGAAAGGCGTATTTCTTTCGACACCGACCGCTCCTGAACCATGACATTTCGAACATGTTTTCGGCTGCGTGCCCGGTTTTGCGCCTGAACCACTGCAAGTTTTACATTCTTCATCACGTTTGTAACGGATGGTTTCTTTCTTCCCGAAAATCGCTTCTTCAAATGTAAGGTGGATACGGTATTGTAAATCAGACCCTTGACGGGGGGCATTCGGATTTCTGCCGCGCCCGCCGCCGCCTCCGAAAAAGGAATCAAAGATATCTTCAAAACCGCCCGAGAAACCGCCGAAGCCGCCGCCACCATAGCCACCGCCTGCGCCAAAGTTTGGATCGGTGCTGGCATGGCCGTATTGGTCATAGGCTGCGCGTTTATTGCCGTCGCTCAAGACTTCATAAGCTTCAGCAAGCTCCTTGAATTTGTCTTCTGCGCCCGCTTCTTTGTTGACATCCGGGTGGAACTTCTTGGAAAGTTTCCGGTAAGCTTTTTTTATCTCATCGTCTGTGGCATCCTTCGACACACCCAAGACATCGTAATAATCTCTCTTCGCCATTGTTTCGCCTCCATTGATTGGCTTCATCTGAACATTTTATCTCTATACAGTGAGAGAAGCCAATGCAGTTAAGCGTTGGCTTCCTCTCGTTAGAGTTGACTATTTGTCGTCTACTTCTTCAAAATCGGCATCAACGACACCGTCGTCAGTTGCTTTGTCATGCGCGCCTTCTTGTTGTTGCGCTTGAGCAGCTTGCTCATAAAGTTTGACAGTCAAGTTTTGGACAAGCTCATTCAAAGCATCACGCTTCGTTTTCATTTGTTCCAAATCATTTGCTTCGACTGCTGCTTTCAGTTCGTCTCTAGCTTCTTCCGCTTTCTTCACTTCATCAGCGTCGACTTTACCGTCAAGCTCTTTCAATGTTTTGTCGGTTTGGAAGATCAATTGATCCACTTCGTTGCGCAATTCAACTTCTTCTTTGCGCAGTTTGTCTGCTTCAGCGTTCGCTTCTGCATCTTTCACCATTTTTTCGATCTCTTCGTCGGTCAAACCGGAAGAAGATTTAATGGTGATAGTTTGTTCCTTTTGCGTACCCAAGTCTTTGGCGCGTACATTAACGATACCGTTTTTGTCGATATCGAATGATACTTCGATCTGAGGCACACCACGAGGAGCTGATGGAATATCCGTCAATTGGAAACGACCCAACGTTTTGTTGTCGTTCGCCATCGGACGCTCACCTTGCAGGACATGCACATCAACAGCTGGCTGGTTGTCGGCTGCAGTCGAGAAGACTTGTGACTTGCTTGTAGGGATTGTTGTATTGCGGTCAATCAATTTAGTGAACACGCCACCCATTGTTTCGATACCCAATGATAAAGGTGTTACGTCCAATAATACGATGTCTTTTACGTCACCGGAGATGACTCCGCCTTGGATGGCAGCGCCCATTGCGACAACTTCATCCGGGTTAACGGATTTGTTTGGCTCTTTGCCTGCTTCTTTGCGGACTGCTTCGATGACTGCAGGGATACGTGTTGAACCGCCGACAAGGATGATTTCATCGATTTCGGAAGTTGATAGACCTGCATCCTTCAATGCTTGGCGTACAGGACCTTTTGTACGTTCAACCAAGTCATAAGTGATTTCATCGAATTTAGCGCGGGTAAGCGTCAATTCCATGTGCAACGGACCTGCATCGCCGGCAGTGATGAACGGCAAGCTGATTTGCGTTGAAGTTACGCCAGAAAGATCTTTTTTGGCTTTTTCAGCAGCGTCTTTCAGACGTTGTTTCGCCATTTTATCGTTTGAAAGGTCGATTCCGTTTTCTTTCTTGAATTCCGCAACCAAGTAATCGATGATTTTGTTGTCGAAGTCATCTCCGCCTAATTTGTTGTCGCCGGCTGTACTCAATACGTCGAATACGCCATCGCCCAATTCAAGGATGGAAACGTCGAATGTACCGCCGCCCAAGTCGAATACAAGGATTTTTTCTTCTTTGTCCGTTTTGTCCAAACCATATGCCAATGCTGCAGCAGTCGGCTCATTGACGATACGCTCAACTTCCAGTCCGGCAATTTTACCAGCATCTTTAGTCGCTTGACGCTGTGCGTCGTTGAAGTAAGCTGGAACTGTGATAACGGCTTTATCGACTTTTTCGCCTAAGTAGTCTTCTGCGTAGCCTTTCAGGTATTGAAGGATCATCGCTGAAACTTCTTGTGGTGTGTAGCTCTTGCCTTCCACTTCCACTTTGTAGCCCGCAACGCCCATGTGACGTTTGATTGAACTGATTGTGTTAGGGTTTGTAACTGCTTGGCGTTTTGCAACTTCGCCCACTTGGATTTCGCCGTTCTTGAAGGAAACGACAGATGGTGTCGTACGATTTCCCTCTGGATTTGGGATGATTTTAGCTTCTCCGCCTTCTAATACAGCGACAGCTGAGTTTGTTGTACCTAAGTCAATACCGATAATTTTGCTCATGATGTTATTCCCCTCTATGTGAAATTTTTTGTGTTTATCAATAAAATTATTCTGCCACAATAACCATTGCGGGTCTCAAAACGCGTTCTTTCAAGGTGTAGCCTTTTTGGACTACCGCGACGACTGTATCAGGCGCTTGACCTTCAGCAGCCGGCTGCATTTGGATCGATTGGTGGAAATTCGGATCGAATGGCTGATCGATTGGATCGATTGAAGTAATCCCTTCCTTGGCGAAAGCCTCCGTGAACAGATTCATGACCATTTCCAACCCTTTTTTCAGGTTCAAAGATTTTTCATCTTCCACTTCAATCGCTAATGCACGCTCCAAACTGTCCATCACCGGCAGCAATTCCTGTGCCAAAGACTGGGAACGGAATTTCGCCGCATCCTGTCTTTCTTTCGCGTTGCGCTTCTGGATATTGGCAAGTTCAGCCTGCAGGCGCAACAAGCGGTCTTCCGTTTCGGACAAGGTTGCTTTCAAGGTTTCAACCTCATTTGCTTCCGTAACCGTCTCTTGACCTTCAACAACCGTTGTATCAACGGTCGCTTGTTCCTGTTCCACTAATTCTTCGTTATTGTCCACTTCAAAATCTCCTTTGTCGTGCTTATTTGTTCAGATCATTCAAGCTATCAGAAAGTTCATAACGCATAAATTTCATGATACTGATCATTTTTTGATAAGGCATATTGGTCGGCCCCAGTAATGCGATCAGGCCCTTACCGTTGCCGGCTGTGTCATAAGTAGCCGTGATCAGGCTAAAATTATGCAGCAGCTCATTGTCCAATTCCGTTCCGATTTTGACGCCGACGCCATCGTTGGGGTTTGAAAAAAGCGCATGGATGTCCGGAGACCCGTTCAGCATGCTTAAAATGGCTTTGACTTTATTCTTGTCCATCGTCGCATCCAAATGGTTCAGAAGGTTCATGCTGCCGCCTACATGGAAGCGGTCATGCTCCAACTTCGCCACGATGTCATTGAAGATCGCTGTGAAATCGATTTTTGCATCGACGTACTTCCGGATAATCACCGGAATGTCCGTTTGCAGTTTGATGAATACTTCCTGCAGCGTGCGTCCCACCAGTTCCTGATTGAAGATGTTGACGATTTTTTCTATCTCGGAGGCTGAGAAGCCCGGCGAAACAGAAAAAATCTGATTTTCCACATGTCCTTTATCAGTCACCAAGATGGCCATCACATGGCCTTCATTGAGTGCGACCAATCGGAAGCCGGTCAATCGGCTGTCCTTTGTTTCGGGGCCGATCGCCAAAGCGGTATAATTCGTCAAAAAAGAAAGCATTTCAGCTGATTTTTCGACGACCTGCTGCACTTCCCGGTAAGGATTCTGAAAACCATGCTTGATTGTCTGTTTGACGTCGTCAGCGACTTCTTCGCTTTCTTTGCCCAAAAGTTGATCGACATAGTAACGGTAGCCTTGGATGGAAGGTATCCTGCCGGATGAAGAATGCATTTTTTCAAGGAAGCCCAGTTCTTCGATCCGCATCATTTCGTTGCGGATTGTGGCGGAACTCAAGGACAAAGCTGATTCCTTAAGAAGCGTCTTCGAACCGATCGGCTCCTCGAACTCGATGTAATGCCTGACAATTAAATCCAAAATTAGCAACTGTCTTTCTGTTAACAAGATTTTCACCTCACTTTAGCACTTGACCATAATGAGTGCTAACCATAAATAAATTTATCACGGGTTACAGGCTTTGTCAACGGAATACAATCATTTTTCATAACATTATGGGCACCCCAATGGCATCGAACGCATTCACATCAAGAAAGAACGGAATACTTCGTTGCCGAGGAAGACACCCCTTTGGGTCAAACGGATCCTGTCGCCATCGACCAGAAGCAGGCCGTCCGCAACCAAATCAGAAACGACTGCCGCATACTGGTCCAACAGTGGGGTCTGGAATTTCTCGGCAAAATGTTTTTGGCTGACGCCCACCATCGTGCGCAGACCCAGAATCATTTCTTCTTCCATCTGTTCATTTTTTGATAACTGCTGCTGCCGGATGATCGGCAGACTGTTTTCGCGCAATGGCGCCAGATACTGCTGGATCGGTCCATGATTGTGGTAGCGGATCCCATCGATATAGCCGTGCGCACCTGCCCCGAAACCGAAATAGGCCTCATTTTTCCAATAGGTGAGATTGTGCTGGGATTCATAGCCCGGCAACGCAAAGTTGGAGATTTCGTATTGATTCCTGCCGTTTTTTGACATCGTCTCGATGGCCAGTGCGTACATATCGGCTTCCGTGTCCTCTGAAGGCAACGGCAATTTCCCCTGACGCATCAAGTTATAAAACACCGTCTTGTTCTCAAGGATCAAGGCATAGATCGAGTAATGCGGCAGATCCAATTCCAAGGCTTTTTTCAGACTGTCTTCAAAATCGGCCATCGTTTGGTTCGGCAGGCGGAAGATCAGATCGATGGTCATGTTTTCGAATCCGGCTCTGCGGGCATCGGCCACGGAAGTGTATACCTGCTCGGCTGTGTGGATGCGGCCGATTTTTTTCAGGATGTCGTTATTGAACGATTGGACCCCCATGCTCAAACGGTTGACCCCATAATCACGCATGATCTTCAGCTTCTCGAAAGAAATACTTTCCGGATTGGCTTCCATCGTGAACTCGGCGCCCTTCGGCAAGGAGTAGGTGCTGCGGATTCCGTTCAACAGCTTCTCCAGCTGGCGCTCATTCAATGTTGTCGGTGTGCCGCCGCCGATATAGAAAGTGCTGATTTCTTCTTCAGGGTGCTGCTGCTTCGATAACTGCATTTCCTTTATCAAAGCATCAACGTATTCATCGACCGGCTGGCCTTCCAAGAACACTTTATTGAAGTCGCAATAGAAACAGATGTGTTCGCAGAAAGGGATGTGCAAATAAGCCGCTGCCATTTAGAGGATCACCTCATCCAAGGGGTTATCCTTAAAATAGGCGATCGTATCGGCTTCATCACTTTTAAGCTGCGCGATCAGTTGCTCGACGCCCGAAAATTTGATTTCGCTGCGGATAAAATGGTGCCATCTGACGGTTACATCCTCGCCGTAGATCATTTTATCGAAGTCCAATATGTACACTTCCACGGTTTTGTCGCGACCAGCTTCAAAAGTGATGTTGTACCCGATTGAAGCCGTGCCGCGGTACCAGGTTCCGTTCACTCGGATGCTCACGATATAAACGCCGTTCCTTGGCAAGCGTGTGTGCTTTTCGGTCTGGATATTGGCAGTCGGGAAACCCAGCAGCCTGCCGCGCGCATCGCCATGGATGACCGTGCCGTCGATCTGATAGACATAGCCTAAATACGCATTTGCTTTCTCCATATCCCCTTCGGATAACGCCTCCCGGATATGGGTGGAACTGATTTTTTCGGCTTCGTTCTTCAATTCGGCAACTTCGATGACTTCGAAGCGGCCTTTTGCATAATTCACCAATTGCTTCATATCTGCGATTTCTCTGGGCCCATAGGTGTAATCGAAACCAGCAACGACTGCGGCAGCATGCAGGCCGCTGATGTATTGGTCGACAAATTCCTGCGGTCTCAAAGAGGCAAAGGCAGATGTGAATGAGATGACGAAGAAATAATCGACGCCCAAGCTTTCGAATATTTCGGCTTTGCGGTTGACGGTCGACAAATACTGCATCGTTTCCGGGTTCATCTTCTGGAAAACGATGCTCGGATGATGATTGAAGCTCATGACGGCAAGTTTGAGGTTCTTCTTTTCGGCAACTTCCTTTGCCCTTTTGATCACTTCTTGATGTCCTCGATGGACGCCGTCAAAGTATCCCAACGCCAACACGACTTGCTCGTCTGGTATCAGTTTTTGGTCATAGGGATGATGTATATGCATTATTTCCATTGCTAAGGCAACTCCTTGCTGATTATGATAGGAACATTTTTCTGGGTTTGATGAGACCAGATTTGGTCGGATGCGGTTCGTACATCGCCACGATTTTGCCCTGATAGGTGAATAAAACAGGTGCGTCCATTGTTGCGAAAGGTCCCTCTTTCGGCAGAACAGCGCCATTTTTCACCTTATCCCACAGTTCATCGTCAAGCGCAATCTGATGATACGTTTCGAATACCGAGTCGATCGGCTTCAGATGAGCGTCGATCTCGTCATTCGCCATTGCTTCAGCCACTTGCTGCAAGGTCAGGCAATCATCCTTCGTGAAGGATCCGCTCATCGTGCGCGTCAGGCTGGACATGTACGCCGGATAACCCAAGGATGCGCCCAAATCGACGGCCAAGGTCCGCACATAGGTCCCTTTTCCGCAAGTGACCCGGAAGCTCCAGGACATCGTTTGCTCTTCCGCATGATAGACGGGTTCTGAAATCCGCTCGAAACTCATGACGTGGATGCTTCTTTGCGGTCTTTCGACGGCCAAACCTTTGCGGGCGTATTCGTACAGCCTTTTTCCGTTCACCTTGACCGCGGAATACATCGGCGGAACTTGGATGCTTTCGCCAACCATGGCTTCCATCGCAGCATCGATCTCGGCCAAAGACAGGTCTTGCGCAACCGGCGTCTTCGCGATCGTTTCGCCTTGGCTGTCCTCAGTCGTTGTGGCGACTCCGATAGTGATTTCCCCTTCGTAAGCTTTGTCCGTGTCCGTCAAAAATTCGACGACTTTGGTGGCTTTTCCGATGCAGATCGGCAAAACGCCATCAACTTCCGGATCCAGTGTACCGGTATGCCCCACTTTTTTAGTTTTCAGTATTTTTCTAAGTTTGAATACGCAGTCGTGACTTGTCATGCCGCGTTCTTTCCATAAAGGTAATATTCCGTCCATATGTCTGTAACCTACTTTCTTCTACAACTAACCTATTATAGCATAATCTATTCTACACGAAAAAACATCAACAATAGAAGAATATGCTTACAATCATAGTGATAACTGCGTTACTTTTCCCGGAAAATCTGCTATGCTTAAGGAAATAAGACTGCAATGAAGGAGAATCATCATGCCAAACTTCAAAATTGTGACCGATTCCACAACGGAATTGTCCGCAGAAGAAATTGACAGATATGGAATCACCGTAATCCCGCTTTCATCCATGATCGATAACGTGCTGTATTACGACGGCGTCACCATAACCAAACCCGAGTTTCTTGAAAAAATGATGAACAGCAAGGAATTGCCAAAATCATCCCAACCAGCCATGGGCACATTTTTGGATAAATACAACGAATTGACAGCTGATGGCAGCGAAGTTTTGTCCATCCATGTAACCGAAACTCTGAGCGGAACCGTGAATTCTGCTCACCAGGCGGCTAAACTAGCCCATGGCAAAGTCACCGTCATCGATTCGAAATTTTGCGCAAGAGCTACCGCCTTCCAAGTGTTGGAAGCAGCCAAATGTGCCGCTGAAGGATTGACAGTGGCGGAAGCATTGCCTCGGGTCACCGCAGTTAAAGACCGCACCCTGCTTTACATCTCCATCGTCAACCTGGAAAACATGGTCAAGGGCGGACGCATTGGAAAAACGATGGGCCGCATCACAACGCTGCTGAACATCAAAGCGAACCTGAAAATGATCGACGGCGCATTGACTACCGATATCAAAGGCCGCGGCACGAAAGCGATCGTCAAGCGCTACGAAGAGATCATCGAAGAGCTGAAGCAGAAATACCTGGATGTTGAAGCGATAGGCATCACGCATGACGGTTTGTCGGAGTATTCGAACCAAATCATCGGCATGCTGAAGGCTGCCTTCCCCAACGCCCGGATGCACACATCCTACGCCAGCGCCAGCGTCATGACCCACGCCGGCCCCGAAGCCGTATCCTTCCAATTCCTAATGAAAAGTAATTAAAAGCGGAACGGGTTCGTTCAGCCCTGATTAAGGAAACACTGTGACCTAATCGGTCAAGTACTCTGATGTCACAGCGCGACATCAGAGGGCCTCACTGCGAGACCAGTTGGATGGTCTGATGACAGGATTAAGCGATTGAAATCGCAAGAGTCATGACAATTTAGGAAATCGTGTCAACTGAGCATCGTAGAGCGCAATAGGTGCGATTTATCTAATTTCCGAAGGGCTAAACCGTGAAGCTAGCCAACTATTTTGATCGCATGAACCATTTTGCAAACCTGTAATACACCAAAGGTGATGCACTCTTTAATTTACATTGTCATATACGCAAAAAATGCCGCTATCTCCTGAATGGGAAATAGCGGCATTTTTTGTTTTCATAGGTATAAGAAGTAGGATGTTATTCCTGTTAAAACAGTTCCCAAAGTGAAGACTACCTTGAAACTCAGGTGTTTCGTTTTATGGCGGAAGTGATGCATCCCAAGCAGTCCACCTAGGCCGCCACCGAAAAAGCCAAGCAGGAGCAGATTGCGTTCCGGTATGCGCCAAGCTTTTTGCCGCGCTTTCTTTTTATCGATGCCCATCAAGATGAAAAGCACGAGGTTCGCCAGGATGAAATATACGAGCACTGGATTTCTCATTGCTTTCCGTATCCTTGGCTTTGTCTGATGATTTCCACGATGACTGCAACGGCCTTTTCCATTGATTGGACGGACACAAATTCATAGCGCCCGTGGAAATTTTCTCCACCGGCAAAGATATTCGGAGTGGGCAGACCCATGAAGGACAACTTGGAACCGTCCGTCCCGCCGCGGATCGGTTCGATGATCGGGGTGATCCCCAAAGACTTCATCGCTGCTTCAGCCAGATCGACTGGACGCATATCCTCCTTCAGCACTTCCCCCATGTTGTAGTATTGATCGTGCATTTCGATAGCGATGCGTTCTTCAGACAAGTCCTTGTTCATGCGCTCCGCCAGCGAAAGCATGGTCATTTTCCTGTTCTCAAAAAGCTCCTTGTCATGGTCCCTGATGATGTAGGTCATCTTGCTTTCTTCTACATTTCCTTCAATGCCCAACAGATGATAAAAGCCTTCGCGTTTTTCGGTTTGTTCAGGGACTTCATTTTGCGGCAAAGCGCTGTCGTAAGCGATGGCCAATTTGATTGCATTCACCATCGTGTCTTTGGCAGTGCCTGGATGCACATTTTTGCCGTGGATCGTTACGATAGCTTGCGCGGCATTGAAGCTTTCAAATTCAAGTTCTCCCAAGGGGCCGCCATCCATCGTATAGGCAAAGTCGCAGCCGAAACCGGCCACATCAAAAAGATCCGCACCACGTCCGATTTCTTCATCCGGTCCGAAAGCGACTTTGATGTCCCCGTGTTCGATGTCATCAGCTGCTTTTATCGTTTCCAATGCTGTGATGATTTCGGCGATGCCGGCTTTGTCGTCCGCACCCAACAACGTTTTTCCGTCGGTAGTGATCAACGTCTGACCGATGTAGTTCTTCAGAGAAGGGAAATCCTTCGGTGATAGGATCAGCTGTGCTTCCGCATCCAAAATCAGATCGTTGCCCGCATAGTCGTCCCAAATAAGCGGATTGACATGTGCCGCTTCAAAATCTGCTGTATCCATGTGGGCGATGAACCCGATTGCAGGGAACTCCTTTTGGGAGTTGCGCGGCAAAAGTGCCGTCACGAAGCCATTAGCTGCATTGTATTGGATATCCGAAAGTCCGATGGCTTCCAGTTCCGGCATCAAAACAGTTTTGGCGAAATCCACCTGATTTTGGGTAGAAGGCACAGTCAGACTTTTTTCATCCGATCTTGTCTCGAATTTAATATATTTCAAAAAACGGTCCACTAATTTATCTTGCATGCATTGACATCCTCTCACAATTGACTGTCGAAAATGAAGGGGTCCGTGTTGATTTCGGAAGCGATGACTTCCAGATCCCAAGTATTTTCTTTTTTCCATTCATTGAATAATTCCAACAATTTCGGTTTGCAGATCTGTTCGATGTGATGGCCAGGATCGATGACGGTCAGTCCATCAGCCTGCATATCGTGTGCTGTGTGATAGTAAACATCGCCAGTGATGTAGACATCTGCACCTTTTTTGATTGCTTTCCGATAATACTTGCCGGCATCTCCGCCGCAGATGGCAACGCGAGTGATCGTCTGATCCAAATCGGCCGCGATAAAGCGCATGCCTTCGATCTGGAAAACATCCTTCACGTACTGGATAAAGGAACGCAACGACATCGGCAACGCTAAATTGCCGACCCTTCCCAGACCATATTCGCGCTGGAAATTATTGATCGTGTAGATTTCGTAGATGGGTTCTTCGTAAGGATGCGATTCATACAGCGCCTCCAATACTTCCGCCAAATATTTGTCTTCCACAATCATTTCAATTTTCTTCTCTTGCACCGCTTCGGGTTCATTGATGTGGCCGATAGCGGGTTTAGCTCCTTCGAGCGGCGTGAAACGGCCTACTCCTTGCGCTTCGTAGGAGCAGTGACTATATTCGTCGGAAATGTTCCCCGCGCCAGCATCGGTCATAGCCAAACGGACACGATTGCATTCCGCATTCGGCACGCAGACGGAAATTTTTTTCACAGGCACGCGCTTCGTTACGTCCATGATTTCGACATCCAACAGCCCCAATGCCTCAGAAAGCCAATCGTTCATCCCGTTGTTTGCATTGTCCAGATTCGTATGGGCTGCATAGACGCTGATGTCATGTTTAAGCAGATCGACGTACATCTTTGTTTGCTTGTCTGAAACGTCCAGATTTTTTAACGGTCTGTAGATCGGCGGATGATGGGAGAAGATAAAGTCGACTTGCTTCTCGATGGCCTCCTGAACGACTTCCGGACGGACATCAAGCGACACCAAAATACGGCGGACCGGACGGCTCAAGTCCCCCAAATGGAGCCCCACCGGATCCCCCTCCTCTGCCAGCCAAGTCGGAACATGCGATTCGAATAACTCGATGAATTCATAACCAGTAATGCTTTTCATGATTTCAGCACCTCTTTAATTTCATTGACTTTATTGATCACTTGCTGCTCTTTATCGTTCAGGTCATTGCTTGCTTTTTGCATGCTGCCCAATATGTATTGGCATTTGTCGATTTCGGACAACCATTTTTTGCGGAACGTTTCATTTTTATTCTGAAGCAAGAAACGGCCGAAGGTGTATTCCTGATCAGAATAGTTTTCTGCTGTCTCTGCATTTTCGGCAACGATGATTTCATAAATCTTTCCGTTTTCTTCCAATATCGTTTCATCGATAATTTTGTATTGGTGGGCAATCAACCATTCACGCAGTTTCTTTTCTCCATTATTAGGCTGAAGAATCAACCGTTCCACACCGTCCAACTTATCTTTCAGTCTGCCTTTTTCCAGAATTTTGGAAATCAAGTCCCCACCCATCCCGCAGATGGTGACGACGTTTATATGATCCGTCGGCTCTATCACATCCATGCCATCGCCAAGTCTGGCGCTGACGCGATCGCCTACTCCTGATGTTCTGATCTGTTCCGCTGCCGATTCGAAGGGGCCTTTCACAACTTCCCCTGCCAATGCGAAACTGATGACGTCACGCGCTGCCAAAACACAAGGCAGATAAGCGTGATCCGAGCCGATATCGGCCAGTCTGGCATTTTCCGGCACAAAACCTGCAACCGTCTCGAGTCTTACGGATAATTGTTGGTTATTCAACATCATCCCTCCATTTCCATTTTTGCTGATAGTACTATTTTAGCATAATTCCAATTCATATATCCCATTAATCCGTATATCATTCAGAAAATGGCATAAGAAAAACCCGAGTGCAATACCTCGGGTTAGTGCGCTTATTACTCAAGAAAATCTTTCAATTGTTTCGAGCGGCTCGGGTGACGCAGTTTGCGCAACGCTTTCGCTTCGATTTGACGGATCCGCTCGCGGGTGACGCCGAATACTTTCCCCACTTGCTCCAAAGTCCGCACATTGCCGTCATCAAGGCCGAAACGCAGACGCAGGACGTTTTCCTCACGGTCTGTCAAAGTGTCCAACACTTCCTCAAGTTGTTCCTTCAGAAGCGTTTGGGCAGTATGGTCAGCCGGACTCAGGACTTCCTGATCTTCGATGAAATCGCCTAAATGGGAATCATCTTCTTCTCCGATAGGGGTTTCCAAGGAAACGGGCTCTTGGGCGATTTTCAGGATTTCTCTGACTTTTTCAGTCGGAAGGTCCATTTCGGCACCGATTTCTTCCGGTGTCGGTTCGCGCCCTAGATCCTGCAGCAATTGCCGTTGGATACGGACCAATTTATTGATTGTTTCAACCATATGCACAGGGATACGGATTGTTCTGGCTTGGTCGGCGATGGCACGGGTGATGGCTTGACGGATCCACCAAGTTGCGTAGGTGGAAAATTTGAACCCTTTGGTGTGGTCGAATTTTTCGACAGCTTTCATCAGACCCATATTCCCTTCCTGGATCAGATCCAAGAATTGCATCCCACGTCCCACATAACGTTTTGCGATGGAAACGACCAGACGCAAGTTGGCTTCAGCTAATTGTTGTTTCGCTTCCTGATCGCCTTCTTTGATGCGGAGAGCCAAATTGACTTCTTCCTCTGCGTTCAACAAAGGCACACGGCCGATTTCCTTCAGGTACATGCGGACCGGGTCATTGATTTTCACTCCGGGAGGCACAGCCATTGGGTCTTCTTCTTCATCCTTTTTGGCTGCTGCTGGTTTTTCAGGCTTCACTGTTTCTTTGGCAAGTTGACGGGCAGTCGGACCGCCGTCTGCGTCTACGACACTGACACCGCCGTCTTCCATTTTTTGTATCAGCTTATCCATCGCATCCGCGTCCAATTGGAAAGGTGTAGCTATCTTATCGGCCAATTCGTCGTAGAAGACGGACCCCAATAATTTGTGTTCTGCGATCAGCTTTTTGGTTACCTGTTCTAACGTGAAACCTTGATCATTTTTTTCGATTGCCATAAAATGATTCCTCCATTCGATGCGGGCTATTTCTTTGTTGCTTTTAATTCTTTTGAGAGCGAAACGATTTCCAACATGATTGTCTTCAGACGCTCATTGTCATTTTTCTTGCGGGCTTCCTTCATTTCTGCCTGTTTCTTGGTCAGTTGGTCCTGAAGGGAGGACTTGTCCCGGATGATATGGACGAGATCCTGAATTTCCTGATAGGTGACTTCCGAATCCAATTGAAACCATTCAATCTCCGTAATCACATTTTGAAGAGCTTGATTGTTGATGCGGTCCAAAAATTGGTCGATATTCCCGACCAACCCAGTCTGCCTGAAAAACTCTTCATACAAAATGTAGATCGTCTGATAGTCATCGTGGATGAAATTGAAATCTGCGTCAATCTCATTCAGATACGACCAGACTTCCTCGAAATGAAACAGACGGTAAAGCAGTTGCTTTTCACTTTGCTCAGCTTGGGTCACTTTACGTTTGTTCATGCTTGGATACACTGCATGAGGGGCGGCCTCATGCGGCGCGGTTCTCCTGACCGGCTCACGTTCAGGTCTCTGCTGCAATACCTCTTGCTGATACCCCTTCAATTGCCTCTGCAGGATATCTACCGGAATACTGAATTCATCCGCGATGTCCTTCATGTAAAGCTCTCTTTCGATCAATGAATCCAAGGGAGCCAATGCCTTAAGCATAGTTTCGATATAAGTGATGCGATTTTTTTCGGAATCCAGGTTCAGATTCATCTTGAGATAGCGGGAATAGAACTGAATGACCGTTTCTCGGTTATTTTTCAGGGCCTTGACGAATGCCTCCGGACCCTTCTGCTGGATGTATTCATCCGGATCCATACCTGCTTCCAGCGGGAAAATTGAGATGTCGAAGTGCTTGTTGCGTTCCAATATTTCTATGGCGCGCTTAGTCGCTTCGACCCCGGGACGATCGCCGTCATAAGCTATGACTATTTTATCGGCCGTCTTCGTCAATATCCGGTTCTGTTCATCCGTCAGGCTGGTCCCCATCGAGGCGACGCCATTTTTCACCCCCGCTTGCCAAGCGGAAATGACATCCATGTACCCTTCGAAAAGGATCACTTCTGAATGTCTCCGGATTTCACTGCGGGCTTTATCAAAGTTGAAAAGGAAATCACGCTTGTTGAACAATAGCGTTTCGGGGCTGTTCAGGTATTTCGCTTCATGGTAACCCGTGTCATCTGCTGGGGTAGCCTGCAGAATTCGGCCGGAAAAAGCGACCGTCTTTCCTTTAGCGTTCCGCAATGGAAAAATGATCCGGGCGGAGAACCGATCGAAAAGTTCGTTTTGACCTTGCCTATCCGTGAAAATACCACTTTCCTGAAGGAGTCCTTCATCGAATGCCTTCGCTTTCAGCATTTGAAAGAGCGCCGTCCGATTGGATGGAGAAAAACCTATTTGATATTCTTTTAGTGTCTCCGGCGTGAAGCCGCGTTGGATCATGTAATCCAGCGCAGCTTGCCCCGTAACGGTATTCATGAGGACCTGATGGTAAAAAGCCGCTGCTTCCTCATGGATTTGGATCAGTTTTTCTTTCTTTGACTGCAGCGGATTTTCCTGCGCATGGTTTTCGTACGAGAAATCCAACTCAATGTTGCTCAATTCGGCTGTCTTAATGACTGCCTCAACGAACGAAATACCCTCGACATCCATCAAAAAAGTAAAAACATTCCCTCCTCTTCCGCAGCTGAAACAGTGGAAAATCTGTTTTTCTTCTGCTACAGAAAAAGAGGGGGTCTTCTCGTCATGAAACGGGCAAAATCCAAAATGATTCTTGCCTCTTTTTTTTAGTTGTACATATTGGCTGACGACATCAACAATATTAGTTTCGGTTCTGATCTGCGCTAATTTTTCTTCTGAAATACGTTCTGCCAAATGTCTCCCACCTTGAAGAAATATTTTCATTTTATAAAAACGCGCATAAAGATGCAAATTAGATTTTACCACATCTGCGCAACACATGCAAATATTTTTTCAGACGGTCATCAAAACAGTCAGTTCTGCTGTTCTCCTTTCAGATTCGGTACTTTCACAAAGAACAGCAGTATCCCGCCAATCACGAACAGGATGATCAGGGCAAAAACCCCATCCAACGAGTTTCCGGTCAGCTGCGAGATGAGTCCGACAAGCAGCGGACCGACCACAGCCGCAAATTTCCCGAAGATGTTGTAGAATCCGAAGAATTCGTTCGCTTGCTCTTTCGGAATCAGCTGGCCGAATAAAGATCGGCTCAACGCCTGCACGCCTCCTTGGGCTGTACCGACCAGCAATGCCAAAATGATGAATGTCAGCAATGAGTCCAACTGCAAAGCATAGATGCAGATAAAAATATAAGTTATAATACCAACAAAAATCATGTTCTTGTTGCCGAAGCGTTTGGACGCACGGCCATACAGGATGGAGAACGGGAATGCCACGAATTGGACAATCAGCATGACAACGATCAGTTCATTCGAGGAGAGACCGATATCCGACCCGACAGCAGTCGCCATTTTGAAGATGGTCCCAACTCCGTCGATATAGAAGAAATAAGCCAATAAAAACAAAAAGGCTTGTCTGTATTCCTTGATGTTCTTCAGCGTTTCCCATAATCTGATGAAGCTCTTGCGCATCACGCGCGGTTCTTTTTCGATGTAATAGTTCTGTTTGACATTCTTCCAATAAGGGATGGTGAATACGAACCACCAAATCGCAGTAAGGATGAAGCCGCCTTTCACAATGCCGCTAGTGCTCACTGGCAAAATGCCGGTCAGCTGGAAAAAAATAAAGATGACGAACGGGATGGAACTGCCGATATACCCCCAGCCGAATCCCGCCGATGAAATGCGGTCCATCCGTTCATCGGTCGTCACGTCCATCAAGGAGCCGTCATAGAAGATATTCGCTCCGGAAAAACCGACTACTGACAACATGTACAATCCCAATAAAAACAGCCAATTTGCAGCAGGCACAAAGACGAACCCGATCGTTGCGAAAATACCGGCCAATGTAAAGCCCGTAAACAGCGGGTTGCGGAAACCTTTGTAATCCGCGACAGCTCCCAGCACAGGCGCAAGCAGCGACACAACCAGCGTAGCTGCAGCATTCGCATAGCCCCAATACGCTGTCGAATCAGCGTCCGCCAATCCACCACTTTCCGCGATCGACTTGAAATACAAAGGGAATACCGCCGTTGTGATCATGATGGAGTATGCCGAATTCGCCCAATCCTGCATAATCCAACTTTTTTCTTCAGTCGTGTAGCGGTTTAGTTTTTTTTCAGTTCCCATATTACCCTCCCCTGTCCTATTCTGTTTGACGACAAGCACCTTGTCTAACCCATCATAACGAATGAACAAAGAATGGGCAACATCCAATAGTAGGATATTGCCCATTGTTTTTCTCTTGTTTATCTCTATTCCTGTGCCGCTTCATCATACTCAGCCAGTATTCCCTCAATAAAGGTCCAGGCTTTTTCAAATCCCTCACCAGTCTCCTTTGAGAACATGATTAAGGACTCATCACTTGGAAGATTCAAAGCTTTCTTGATGCGGTAGAAATGTTGATTCCATTTCCCCCGCGGTATTTTATCGCATTTGGTCGCGATGACCGAATAAGGAAGATTGTAATATTCAATGAAATCCTTCATTTGAATATCGTCTTCGGTAGGCTCGTGACGAAAATCGACAATCAAAAAGACATGTCGCAACGTATCCCTTTGTGTGAAGTACGTCTCCAACATTTGGCCCCATTTCGCCCGTTCCGTTTTCGAAACTTTCGCATAGCCGTAACCCGGAACATCCACAAAATAAAATGAATTATTGATCAAGTAGAAGTTCAAAGTCTGGGTCTTCCCCGGTTTGCTTGATGTCCGTGCCAACGCTTTGCGATTGATCAGTTTATTGATGAACGATGACTTGCCCACATTGGACCGTCCCGCCAAAGCGATTTCAGCAAAGCCGGTGGTTGGATATTGTTTAGGATCGACCGCGCTCATTACGATTTCCGCATCTTTTACGTGCATTTATTTCCACTCCTTTTCAAAGCCGTCCGTAATTGAACCGACGCTTAAAACTATTTCTGCACCCGACTGCCATGATTATGCGAAAAAATCCGGAAATCAGATTGGAAATTGTCTGATTCGCCGGACTTCAAACGCAAGCTCATGTTTAGTTGATCTGTTTGTTGTCTTCATCGAACAGCAACGGCGAAGCGATGCCATTGACTGTATTGTCCGTAATGACGCACTTCACGATTTCATCTCTGCTTGGGATATCAAACATGATGTCCAGCATGATGTTTTCGATGATGGAGCGCAATCCTCGGGCACCTGTGTTTCTTTCCAGTGCCTTTTTGGCGATGGAGCGCAATGCGTCATCTTCGAATACCAATTCTACGCCATCCAACTCAAGTAATTTTTTGTATTGTTTAACCAAGGCATTTTTTGGTTGTGTCAGAATATGAACCAAATCGTCTTCTGTCAGCTTTTCCAACGCAGCCATTATCGGCAAACGACCGATGAATTCCGGGATCAACCCGAATTTCAACAAATCTTCCGGTATAATCTGCTGCATGATGCTCTTGTCTTCCAAATGTTTGGCTTGAGGAGATCCGAAGCCGATGACTTTCTCGCCAAGACGCTCTTTAACGATTGTTTCGATGCCGTCAAAGGCACCCCCAACGATGAACAGAATGTTCGTCGTGTCGATTTGGATGAACTCTTGCTGCGGGTGTTTTCTGCCGCCTTGCGGTGGAACGTTCGCAACAGTGCCTTCCAAAATTTTAAGCAGCGCTTGTTGAACCCCTTCACCGCTCACATCTCTTGTGATCGATACATTTTCACCTTTACGGGCGATTTTATCAATCTCGTCGATGTAGATGATTCCCCGTTCAGCCCGCTCGACATCAAACTCGGCAGCCTGAAGCAATTTCAACAGGATATTTTCAACATCCTCACCAACATAGCCGGCCTCCGTCAAACTTGTCGCATCAGCAATCGCAAATGGGACATCCAGGATACGCGCCAATGTTTGGCCAAGGAACGTTTTACCCGAACCTGTCGGGCCTATCAAACAAATATTACTTTTTTGCAACTCTACATTATCGTCTTCTGACATCATGCTCATTTGACCGATACGCTTGTAGTGATTATAGACAGCTACAGACAGCGTCCGTTTGGCTTTTTCTTGACCAATCACATACTCGCTCAAAATCTTTTGGATTTCCTGCGGCTTTGGTACCTCGGTGAATACCGCTTCGCTTGGTGCATAGATTTCTTCTTCGATGATCTCTTTGCATAAATCTACACACTCATTACAAATATATACATCCGGCCCCGCAATGATCTTTTTCACTTGGTCCTGAGATTTTCCGCAGAATGAACAATGTATTGTCCCGATACTTTCATCATGGAACACAATCATTCTCCTCTCTATACTTACTTTCCGATCCAGCAGAACTTGCCAAGATCCGCCAACTGCTGTGGCGCAGTGACCCTGACCGCTTACGAACGGTTTACATCTTAACACAGAAAGGAAAAATTGAAAAAGAATATGATCCGTTTACCTAGTGGGGTTAAAGTCCGAATATATCCCTGAGTATAAACAGATGGGACACTGACTATGGAAGACAATGTCCCTATCTCTGTATTCTGTTTCAACTTTTCTTATGCTTCGATTGCTGAATCAGTGATGATGCTCATCGCTTTCTTCATTTGGATATCGTTGGTCAACATATCAGGGCTGACCAATCCACGGACACGGTCTGCATCCATGTTGTATTGTTTTGCTAGTTCTTCGATTTCTGCAGCAACTTCTTCTTCAGAAACGACGATGTTTTCATCTTTGATGATTTGTTCCAATACTAGTGATGTTTTTGTGCGTTCATCAGCATCAGATTCCATTTGGACATGCAAGTCTTTTTCAGTAGTACCTGTGATTTGGTAGTACAATTCAGGAGAGATTCCTTGACGTTGCATATCATTCAGGAAAAGATCCATTTGACGGTGCACTTCATCGTGAACCATTACGTGCGGCAATTCAACGATTTCAGCATTGGCAACGGCTTGTCTCAAAGCTAGATCCTGAACAGCTTCGTCAGCTGCAACAGTTTTGCTTTCTTCCAATTCCTTGCGGATTTTAGCTTTCAATTCGTCCAATGACGCTACTTCTTCGTCGACATCTTTTGCGAATTCGTCATCCAAAGCAGGTAATTGTTTTGTTTTGATTTCGTGTACGATTACTTTAAACGTAGCTTCTTTACCTTTAAGATCTTCAGCTTGATAATC
Source organism: Trichococcus sp. (assembly GCF_049589555.1). GTDB lineage: Bacteria > Bacillota > Bacilli > Lactobacillales > Aerococcaceae > Trichococcus. The sequence goes on along the minus strand of NZ_JBAWAZ010000309.1, from coordinate 35,795 downwards.
TTCAGGGAAAGTCACGACAACGTCTTTTTCTTCTCCAGCTTTAACGCCGACCAATTGTTCTTCGAAACCTGGGATGAATTGATTAGATCCCAACTCTAAAGAATGGTTTTGGTCCTTGCCGCCTTCAAAAGCTACACCGTCAACGAATCCTTCGTAGTCGATTACAGCTGTATCGCCAAGTTCTGCGCCTTCTTCTTTAAGGACTAATTCAGCTTGACGCTCTTGTTTTTCCTTCAAGTTGTTTTCTACAACCTCATCTGTAACGACGCGGTCTTGTTTTTCAACTTTAAGATTTTTGTATTCTCCAAGCTTCACTTCAGGTTTCACTGTAACTTCAGCAGCGATGACCCAAGGTTGGCCTTTTTCCATGCTCTTGATGTCGATTTTCGGTTGAGAAACAGGATCCAATCCAGCTTCTTCGATTGCTTGTGAATAAGCATCAGGCAAAGCGCCATTCAATGCATCTTCGAATAAAGACTCTTCACCATAGATATTGTTGAATACGTGACGAGGAACTTTACCTTTACGGAATCCAGGAACGGAAACGTTCTTTTTCACTTTGTTGAAGACCTTATCCATTTCTTGTTTGATGATTTCTTCTGAAATTTCAAATGTTAAGACACCATCGTTAGTGCCTGTTTTTTCCCAGTTTGCAGTCATTTACTTTCCTCCAAAAATCTTGATTTTATTGCAATTAATTTGATATTGCACACTCTCCAATACTACACTAGAAAAGCGGTGTTGTAAACAAAAAGTGCTTAATTATTCCGTATTCGTGCAAAAAATGTGCCCGCTATCAACGCTTTAGCCTTCGATTTTAATGCTTTCTTAGATTTCTTTCACCATATGTTTTTGGTATAATCATTCAATGGGGGTGATCGTCAGTGGCCGTAAATTATCCGAACGGCAAGAAGTTCCATGCCGAGTCGCATATACCGAAAACTGCAAAGAGGAAAGACTTCGTATACAGCAACCGGGGAATGACGCTTGAAGAAGAGATCAACAGCAGCAATGAGCATTACCTTTCATCAGAGAAAGCCGTCATCCACAAAAAGCCGACGCCTATCCAAGTCGTCAAAGTGGATTACCCCAAAAGAAGCGCAGCCGTCATAAAAGAAGCCTATTATCGGCAGTCCTCCACTACCGACTACAACGGCGTCTATAAAGGGCTATACCTGGACTTTGAGGCCAAAGAAACAAAAAATAAGACAGCCATACCTTTGAGCAACTTCCACGAGCACCAGATCGTCCACATGAAAAGGTGTATCCAACAGCAGGGAATCACGTTCGTACTGATCCGGTTTTCTTTCTTTAACCGCGTTTTCTTACTGGACAGTTCCTATCTGATTGACTTTTGGGAGAATACATTGAATAATGGCCGTAAATCGATCCCATTGGCTTTTATCGAGGACAATGGGATTGAAGTGGCATACGGATTCAATCCCCGACTGGATTATCTGGATGCAGTGGATAAAATGCTTGAACGCACAATCAAATAATTAAGAGGTGAACCACATGCCGAATGAAGGCAATAATACACGATCACGCGCAAGCAACAGGAAGAAGAACGGAACAACGCAGGGCCCACGCAAAACGGCCGTGAAAGCGAAAACGAAAACGAAGGCGAAGAAAACCGGGATGCCGCTTTGGAAGAAAATTTTCTTCGGTGTTTTGGCCTTGGGGATTATCGGACTCGCTTCCGGAGCAGGTCTCTTCTTCTACTATGTTTCTTCCGCTCCCGAACTGACCGAAGAGAAGTTGATCGGAACGGTGGCATCGACCATTTTGGACGCAGACGGAAACGAGATCAAGGAAATCGGAGGCAACGATCAGAACCGGACATTGATCACCGCTGAAGAAATCCCGCAAGTCTTGAAGGACGCCATCGTATCGATAGAGGATCAGCGTTTCTACGATCATAACGGTGTCGATCCAATCCGGATCATCGGCGCCCTGTTCGCGAACCTCCAGCAAGGCGGGATTTCGCAGGGCGGTAGCACCATCACCCAGCAATTGATAAAATTATCCTATTTTTCAACCAGTTCTGAAGACCAGACCTTAGAGCGAAAGGCGCAGGAAGCCTGGATGTCCATGCAGCTGGAACGGGAATACACGAAAGACGAGATTTTGGCATTCTACATCAACAAAGTCTACATGTCCAATAACGTCTACGGCATGGGCACGGCCGCCGAATACTTTTTCGGAAAATCCATCACCGATGTGACGCTCGCTGAGGCAGCCACTTTGGCGGGCATGCCGCAAGCCCCTTCCCTGTATGACCCGATCAATAGCGCGCTGGACACGCAAGCCAGACGCGACCTTGTTCTGGACATGATGGTCGAGAACGAAAAAATCACAGCCGAAGAAAGCGCTGAAGCGAAAACGGTCCAAATAGAAGGCAGCATCATCGATCACTCCGGTGACGTCAACACATCGTTGGTGATCGATCCTTATATCCAACTCGTCATCGCTGAAGTCGCCGAGAAAACCGGCTTGGACGTCTACGAAGGTGGACTGACAGTCACTACCAACATCGATATGGATGCGCAGCAGCGTCTCTACGATATCGTGAATACATACGACTATATCGAATTCCCTGATGATTTGCTCCAGACCGGTGTTTCCATGGTCGATGTCAACACCGGCGCCATCCAGGCTGTCAGTGGCGGGCGCAACCAGAATGTCCAGCTTGGGCTCAATCGAGCCTCCACGCTCGAACGCAGCATCGGCTCGACGATGAAGCCGATGTCTGTATACGGACCGGCCATCGAATATTTGGATTACTCGACAGGCACATTGGTCGTGGATGAGGAGTACAGTTACTCCGATGGCAGTGAAATCAACAACTATGACAACGAGTACAATGGTGACCAGACCATCCGTGAAGCGTTGGTCGATTCGCGCAACATTCCGGCTTTGAAGACTTTCCAGGAAGTCGGCGCGGATAACGCCTTTTCATTCCTGCAAAAATTGGGCATCACAATCACAAACGATGATCAGGAATATCTGGTTGAGTCAAATGCCATCGGTGGGGTTGCGACTCCAATCCAACTCTCCGCGGCCTATGCAGCCTTCGCTAATGGAGGCACTTACTACGAACCTTATACGGTCCAATCTGTGATGACTGCGGAAGGCGAAGAATTCACCTTCGAACCGAACGGAACGGAAGCGATGAAGGAATCCACGGCCTACATGATCACCGATATGCTGAAGGACGTCATCACCGAAGGAACGGCAACGAACGCCCAGATATCCGGCTTGCCGCAAGCCGGCAAAACCGGGACAACCAACTACACGGATGATGAATTGGCCGCAGTCGGCGGTACAAACGTGCCTTATGCCGCTCCGGATGCCTGGTTTGCCGGTTATTCAACCAGTTACTCCATTTCGGTATGGGTCGGTTATGATAGACCCCAAGATTACGGAAACTTTTTGGATTACCAGACACAAAGCTTGACGCGCGATATTTATCGTGAGTTGATGTCCTACGTCTCCGAGGATACCGATTATGCCGATTGGAAGCTGCCTTCATCGGTAAGCAAAGTCTCGATTGAAAAGTACACAGACCCAATTTTGAAGCCCGGCCCGAATACGCCAAGCAGCCTGATCGCCACTGAACTTTTCGTAAAAGGAACGGAACCTACTTCCACCTCCAAGAAATACGGCGTGACGCTTTTGGCGCCTTCCGGTTTGAAGGCTAGCTACGATAAAGATAAGGACGAATTGACCGTTGAATGGGATAAATATTCAGCCAGCGGCACCGATTCAAATGCGCAAGCGCAATACACGGTGACAGCAGGCGGCGCATCCGAAACGACAACAGACACCAAAGTCGTCATTGACAAGCCTGATAAGGGCACAATCACGATTTCGTTGCTCGCCAAAGTCGGTTCAAGCACATCACCTGCTTCAACCATCCAGTTGACAATCTCCGATCCGGCTCAAGAGTCGTCCGAAGCGGATTCCAAAGATGACTCAGCAAGCGACTCCTCTTCATCATCCAGCTCTTCTGCTGAAAGCGATCAAGCAGCATCCGCTGCGGGGGATGACGAAGAAGCAACCCAGAATCCATAAAAAACAGCCAGTTCCCGATAAAGGAGCTGGCTGTTTTTTTGTTCCGGATACCACAAGCCGCGCTTGTCCGCATCATTTCAAACCCAAACGCTTCTGCCCTTCCTGGCACATCGAAAGCAACGGGCAAACGTCGCACTTGGGGTTTCTGGCTGTGCAATGATACCGGCCGAAGAAAATCATCTGGTGATGCGCATCGGACCATCGCTCACGCGGGATTTTTTTCATCAGCAGCTCTTCTACTTCCAGAACCGATGCTTTCTGGGGAGCGATCCGCAGCCGTTTGGATATTCGTTCCACGTGGGTATCCACCGCGATGGCCGGTATATGGAACCCGACACTCATGACGACATTTGCTGTTTTGCGCCCTACTCCGGGCAACTTGATCAATTCCTCCAATGTGCGCGGCACTTCGCCGCCGAAGTCCTCCAGCAGCATTTTGCAGCATTTTTGGATGTTGGCGGCTTTGTTCCGGTATAAGCCGATCGTCCTGATTTCCTGCATGACCGACTCGAGTGGAGCCGCAATGAAAGCCTGGGGCGTAGGGAATCGGGCGAACAGGCTTGGCGTAACTTTGTTGACGGAAACATCTGTTGCCTGGGCGCTGAGGAGCGTCGCGATCAAAAGCTGAAACACGTTCTGGTGCAGCAGTTCGCACTGCGCGTTCGGGAACAGCGCCGCCATCTCATCCAGCGCTGCTACAGTCTTTCTTTTTGATAACATATTTCACCTCACCTATGCGTCCGCGTCAGTGTCCAGCCAATTGTACAGTGGCACTTCCATTGGCGCATCCGTTCTTGCTTTTTCATCGAACTTGTCCTGATTGCTTTGGGGACGTGTCGATTGTTGCTGGATCAGATCTTTTACGCTTTTGATGTTTTTTTTCTCCCAGGCCAACAGGATGCGGTCGATGTATTTCAGGCTGTAGACGCGATTCAACACCGCTTCTTTCAAGGCTGATTCGATCAATTCGAGTGGATAGTGGTCCATATCGATCCAGCTCGCAATGGTCTGCATCTCGATGGGCGATAAATTCCGCCCGAATTCCTGCTCGAACATGGTCATGATATTCTTTCCCTGCTGTTCGATGGGCTGTTTTTTTTCGGAACGTTCCATCAATTGGAAAAGCCGTTGATAGATTGGATCCAAGGAATAGGAATCCTCCACTTTGCCGGCGAGATCATTCTTTGTCTCCATCAAGATCATTTGTTTCTGCATCAGATTATGCAGCAAGGAAAAGACATCCTTTTCGGCAATGCCCATATTTTCGGCGATCAGTGCCAGATTCGGAAACGGTATGTTCTTATCGATGTAAGCTTTCAGCTGCAGCACAAAGATGAATTCCGTATCCGCAAGCCCAATCCTTTTGTAATTCTGCAGCAAAAAATTCGGGATCAGCGTCTGCCCTGATTCGATCCATTTGGTTAATTCATTGTATGACATTATATTAGTTAACTCCTTTAGAAAAACAGAAAGTGGAACAAATAGCTGCTATTTGCCCCACTCCCATTCTGTTGTGATTAAATTCAGATTCGCGAAACGCCCGGGTTAAGGGTAGATTCTGTTCAGTAGACGCGGGAACGGAATCGACTCACGGATGTGTTCGGTTCCGGAAATCCAAGTCACCATTCTTTCAAGTCCCAGTCCAAAACCGGAATGAGGCACTGAACCGTATTTGCGCAGATCCAAATACCATGCATAGTCATCCTTGCTCAGCCCGAATTTCTCGATCTGTTCGCTTAAGCGTTGGTAGTCCACTTCTCGTTCGCTGCCGCCGATTATTTCTCCATATCCTTCCGGAGCGATCATATCCGCGCACAGAACGACTTCCGGACGATCCGGATGCTCTTTCATGTAGAAAGGCTTGATCGCTTTCGGATAATTGAGGATGAATACCGGTCTTTCCGATTGGTTTGCGATAAAGGTTTCATGCGGCGAGCCGAAATCATCGCCCCAGACGATATCGTCAAATCCGTTTGCGTTCAATAAGGCCACGGCATCATCGTAGCTGATGCGTTCATATGGCAATTGCGTGTATTTTTTCAGCAATTCTTTGTCGCGCTCCAGCGTATCCAAGTAGATATCACAGTTATCCAGCACCGATTGGACCAGATAAGCGACATATTTTTCTTGGACTTCCAGACTTTGGTCCTGATGCATGAAGGCCATTTCCGGCTCCATCATCCAAAATTCGATCAGATGGCGGCGTGTCTTCGATTTTTCGGCACGGAAAGTCGGGCCGAATGAAAATACTTTTCCGAAAGCCATCGCTGCCGCTTCCATGTACAACTGCCCACTCTGGGACAAGTAGGCTTCCTCATCGAAATACTTGGTGTGGAACAGCTCTGTCGTCCCTTCCGGCGCGCTGCCGGTCAGGATCGGCGGATCGACCTTGATGAAGCCTTCTTGATTGAAGAATTCATAAGTGGCGCGGATGATTTCGTTCCGGATCTTCATGATGGCGTGCTGTCTGGATGAACGCAGCCAGAGATGACGATGATCCATCAGGAAATCTGTTCCGTGTTCTTTAGGCGTGATCGGATAATCTTGGCTTTCACCCAGCACTTCGATGCCGGTGACGAGCAATTCGTAGCCAAGCTTCGACCGGGTATCTTCTTGGATGATCCCTTTGACGATCAAAGAAGTTTCTTGAGTCAGCGATTTTGCGATGTCGAACAACTCTTCGCCGACATCATTTTTCATAACGATGCCTTGGAAATAATGGGTGCCGTCACGCAATTGCAGAAAGGCGATTTTTCCGCTGCTTCTTTTGTTGGTTACCCAAGCGCCTATGGAAATCTCTTGCCCTAGGTATTCTTTCGCTTGATCCATTGTGATAAGTGTCAATCTAGTCTGCCCCTTTTTCCATAAAAAACAGCTTATTTTTTATGGGTTTCGATAAATTTTTTGATGCGATCTACTGCTTCTGCGAGTAGTTCTTCTCTGACAGTATAACTTATTCTGGCGTAATCAGGGTACCCAAAACCATCGCCTGAAACCAAAGCGACATTTGCCTCTTCGATCAGAGCCAACGTAAAGTCTTTCACTTCCTCAAAACCGCACATCTCGGCGGCTTCCTTCACGTTAGGGAACAGGTAAAAGGCACCTTGAGGTTTTGTGACCTTGAAACCAGGAATGCTCGCAACAAGCGGATAGAAGAAGTTCAGTCGCGCCTCGAATGCTGCACGCATTTCCTCAACAAAATCTTGTGGTCCCGTCAAAGCAGCCAGCGCGCCATATTGGCTCGGTCCGGCAGGGTTGCTTGTCGAATGGCTGGACAATTCGATCATTTTGCTGATGATTTCCGCATTTCCGATGGCATATCCGATTCTCCAGCCTGTCATTGCGTAGGTTTTGGAGATTCCGTTGATGATGATCGTTTGGTTCTTGATTTCTTCTGATAGGGAAGCGATTGAGATGGCTTCATTTCCGTTATAAGTCAGTCGGTAGTAAATTTCATCGGCGATGATCAAGACATCGTGCTCAACCGCCCACTCGCCGATCGCCTTCAGTTCTTCAGGCGTATAGATCATACCGGTAGGATTCGACGGCGAATTCAAAAGCAAAGCAACCGTTTTTTCGGTACGATGGTTTTCCAGATCTTCCACAGTCAGTTTAAAGCCTTTTTCAGGCGCTGTTTCGACAAGAACGTTGACACCGCCAGCCAGTTTGATCTGTTCCGTATAGCTTACCCAGTACGGCGCAGGGACGATGACTTCATCTCCGGGATTAAGAATGACTTGGAATAGCGCAAACAAAGCATTTTTGGCACCTTCAGTCACGATGACCTGATTGACGGCGAAAGTGACTCCGTCATACTTCTGATGATAATCCACAATCGCTTGACGCAATGGCAGGATACCGGCAGTCGGGGTGTAGTGGTTTGCTTTGTTTGATTGGATCGCATCTACTGCAGCATTCAGAATTGAAACGTGCGTATCGAAGTCCGGCTCCCCTACGGTCAAGTTCAGGATATCCTTCCCTTGCGCTTTCATGACATTGACTTTAGCTGACGTCGCCAATGTTGGGGATTCGCTTATTTTTTTCATTCTTTCAGAAATTTTTACCATCTCAATCACTCCAATTTATATGTTTTCTATATCTTTGAGCCATTTACCAGAAATAGCGGATATCAAATAGTAACCAATCGTATCATTTGCATTTTTGTAGGTAACTTCCCAAACCGGTTCTTCGTTCTCTATCCCCAGTCTTGCCTCCAGAATCCGCTCAGGGTTCTTGTCCGCCTGGGTGATTGATTTGGCTTCACTTTCGGTGATGACTTCCGCCGTGTTCAGGATAGTGGTTTCACCGCCGTCTTTCTTTATGATGACATATAATTCTTCATTATTGTCATCGATGCCAGCCAGTGTGAAATACGTCTCCGATCCATTGTACCAGTAAAAATCCTGGACTTTCTGGATATTGGCGTTCTCTTCGGCAATGGCGGTTGCTTCTTTCTCGGCTTGCAGTATCGGCTGCTGGCTTCGGTAAAATATCGTGTAGGAGCTGACGATCATCAGGAAAAGCAGCACAACCGTCCCAACAATGACATTCTTCTTCACATCTTCCACTTCCTTATCCTTGGTTGAAATTTAATCGCAATCTCACCTAATTATTAATGATACCTTAAACTTCATGCTGATGGAATATCCCGCCGCATTATTTTTTCAGAAATTCTTGAATTTCCGCATTTATTTCCGTTTGATCGGCTACTTTTATCCCCACGCCTTCCGGAAGCATCTGTTGCATCCGTTTGGAATAATTGCTTTTGATCAACCTGTCGTCCAGGCAAATGACGACACCTTTCGTATTTCTGGAGCGGACGAGCCTGCCTATCCCCTGTTTCAGACGGATCATCGCTCGCGGAAGAAACTCTTCATAGAATGCCTTCTTGCCTTTGTCCTGGTGATACGCTTGGAAGGCGGCATTTTCCGGACGATGCGGCGGATCGAAAGGCAGCCTGGTGATCACCAGGATCTCAACAGCTTGATCGGAAAAGTCGATGCCTTCCCAGTAAGAAGCAGAGCCCAGCAAAATAGCAGCCTCGGCCGACATGAAACGATTGTGCATCCTTCTCCGGCTGCCGGAGAAACCTTGAGCGAGTATTTCCGTTCCCGGGAATCCGGAAGAGACGGCATTTTTGAGTTGGTTATGGACTTCCTCCAGCAAACGGTTGGAAGTGAACAGAACCAAGGCTTTGCCTTGTTGCGGGAGCACGATTTCCTGCAACGTCGCAACGATCTGTCTGGCCGCTTGTTTGTCGTCTAACGAGGTGATGGCAGCGATGTCCGTCGGAAGGAAAATCCGCAAGCGTTCGCTCAACTTGTAGGGTGAAGCAAAATACGCTTCCTGCAATTCCACTTCGCCGATTTTGTTTTTGAAATAGTCAAGCGAGTCATCCACTTTGAGTGTCGAACTCAAATAAACGGTTCTGCTGAATCGCTCTTTTATTTTGGTGTGGATTTCTTCCGAAAGGTCGATCTGGTTGATTTCGATCGCCAACGAAAGCAGGTCATTATCCCAGGAGTAGTGCAGCACATGATACGTGCCTAAGCGCTCTTCAAAAAAATACTGCAGATTGATTTGGACCGCATCCAAGTCATCCAACAGTGCCTTAGCGCGCGGACCCATGACCGGATCATTCTTCAAGCCGGCTTTATCCAGGCAACGCATGGCGGCAAGCCTAGTCTCCTGTATGTACTTGTGCATTTTCTTGAAGATTTTCTTCATTCCGTTTTCAATCTGGAAATTTTCATCGAGATAAACTTCACCCTTTTCCCCCACCTCATGGATCAGGGAACGCATCAATACTTCTTCTGAATGGGCGCATTCCTGCTGCAGTTGATCAATCGCAAATTCGAGGTTGAACAGATCATAATCCAGGGAATCACCATTCGGAGCCTTCTCTATTGCCTCGCGATAATCCCGCAGGAAGTAGCCGAAGCGCTTCAACCGCCGTTTCAGGATGGACAGGGCCACACTTTTCTTGTGCGCATCCTGATAGACGCGCGGGAACTGATGCGCCTCATCAAGGATCAGATTTATTGATTCACAATGGTCAAAAATAGCCAGATCATCGATGTGATGACTCAAAAAGGAATGGTTCGTGACGATCAGGCTGGCTTGTTCCGCTTTCTTGTTGTTGAAGGCAAAAAAATCATCAGCTGCCCATTTCCCCTTCAAAGGGGCCTCGTGACTTTCGAAGGTCAACTTTTCCCAAAGAAAATCAAAGTTCTGGGCTTGGCTCAGTTCGCTGATATCCCCGGTTTCCGTCTCAGTCAACCAGACATAGATGCTCATCATGATCAAGGATTCTTTTTTGGTGAGGGCTTCCAATGTCAATGCGGCCAATTTCTCCAGATGGACGATGTTCGTCTTCCCTTTCAATGAGCTTACCTGCAGCTCGAACGGCAGCATTTTGCGCAACCGGAGCATTTCGTTATCCATGATCTGTTCCTGCAAAAGGAGCGTGGAGGTGCTGATAAGGACTTTATTTGCGGGCGTCGCCTGATAAGCTGCAGGCAACAGATAGGCCAAAGTCTTCCCGATGCCAGGCGCAGCCTCGATTGCCAGATTTTGGGGAGTTTCGGCTTGGTGGAAGTCAAAAAGCGATTGCATCATCCCGATCTGCTCTGAACGGATTTCCAAGCCGTGATTTCCCATCAGGCTTTTGGCCACTTCCGAGAAATCTGAAATGTCTTTTTCCCTGTAAGCGGTCTGTTCCAAGCGTATGTCCTTTTCCTTCAGCGCCAACCCATTTTTGACGTAGATTTTCTGAGGAAGGGGTGAGCGCATCTCTTTGGCAATTTCATAGCTTTCATAGAAAAAGGAATCGTTGTCCACCTGACAATGCGCCGATAAGAAATTCAACTTTTCAAGCGTGACCAACGGCAAGTTGTTGGCCTTTTCCTTCAATTGGAGGAAAAGTTCCGCAGTTGCATGCGCATCGCTTGCGGCATCATGGGCACTGTCATGCGTGAGCAAAAAATGATTCGATAAATCGCCCAACCGATAACTGGATAAGGTCGGATACAGGATTTTCGTCAACTCCACCGTGTCCATCGCGCGCAGCGAAAGCGGCGGCATGCCGATTTCATGGAAGGAGTTTTCCAAAAAATGGTAATCGAAATGCACGTTATGCGCTACAAAAATGCAGCCTTCCAACGTGTTATAGATGAAATCACAGACGTCCTCAAAATAGGGCGCCTCTTTGACGTCCTTATTCCTGATTCCCGTCAACTTCTCGATGACATCCGGGATTTTTCTGCCTGGATTGATGGTTATATTGATTTCCTGAACTATTTTGCCGGCCTGAAGCAAGGTACACCCGAATTGAATGATCCGATCACCGCGCTTGAAGCTGGATCCCGTTGTCTCAAGATCGACAATGGCATAGGTTTTCTTCATAAAAACAATCTCCTAAATAAACAGAAGCTTCTCCTGTTCCGGTATTTCTTTCTGCAAGACTTTCCCTGAAAATATATCATAAAAACAGGAGCCTCTCCGATCAAACTGTGCATTGTATGCAGCTGACCTCATTATATCCTATGTCGTGGCTATTGTTACCGTAAAATCGATAATTATCGGATTTTTTTGATGGCTTGCAGGGATAGGTTGCCCAACCGACATCACAAAAATGGGCCCTCGCTTTATCAGCAAGGGCCCATTTTTTAAGATCCATTAAACGATGTCAGGATAAATATCTTTCACATTTTTTTCCGGATCGATTACGATATATAATTTGTTTTCGGATGAAACGGATGAAGATTGGTGTTCATTGTCGAATCCATCGGTATCCGTAGCTTTATACGGGAAGTAGATGCGGTCAACTTCCACAATGACGTCGGATTTTGGGTGATCCTCATCTTGGTACAGGATATCCATTTTTTCGATGTCTTGATGGCTCGCAACGCGCTCGAACATGCCTTGTTCAAGTCCGCCCAAGTTGATATCGCTCGTATTGACGTGATCTGCTTCTTGGTTAATTTCGATACGCAAAGATTCGCAAGGGTGGATTTCTTGGAAATCACTGTTTCCGATTCGGCCGTAGCTCGTTGTTACTTGTTTGATCCATAGATCTCCGATATATTCACGCTTGATCGTCCATGTTTCGCCGTTTCTAAAAATAAATCTCAAACCTGTCATTACTTTTTTCATCGAAATCACTCCTGATATATTTACTTTTTGAATATGTAACTATTTTATCATATTTTTTTAAAAGTAGGTACCAATACACTTCCGATGGCGGAAGAAAAGTAAGCTGAGCTGCTACAGACTAGCCATGAATTCATTTGCGTTGACGACTGCCCTTGTGTGCTTCGCCGATGCGATTTCATGACCTTGTGAATGGACTGAGCACTCAAAGAAATATTTGTTTCCTCTGTGTTCCGTCACTCTGACCGTCACCGTTATTTCTGCGTGGATGGGAGAGGCTTTTTTATGATGCAGATCGCAGTGTATCCCGACTGTCGTGTCACCTTCGGAAAGATGTTCCTTAACGATTCCCATGCAGGCATTTTCGATCATGGCCAGCAATGCCGGCGTTGCCAGAACCGGCAACGTCCCTGAACCGATTTCGGAAGCCAAATCCTTTTGCCCGACGGTATAAACGGCTGCGAATGTCTCATCCAAATAAATCATCCTTCTTTTCATAATGAAATCCCTTATTGCAGGGTGACTATTCTCCAGTTTGTTTGCCAGGACCAGCGTTTTCAATTCTTCGAATATCTCACCCACGAAAGGACCGCCACGTTGGATTCCCAGCAGGGACAGCAGTTCTTTTCCGTCCAAGGCCAAATCTTTCAGCGTATGGATCGGCATGGATTCATTCAATTCGATCAAATTTTCGCTCTGGTTCGGCAAACCGAACCCTTCGATGATGGCTTCTATCTGCATGGCGATTTCGATCCCTGTTTCGAACAGGAGTGGATAGTCCCAGAATTGCTGCAGGCGTTTGTTGAGTGCCTGCACGCCTATGCGTATATCCATGATTTCCTTGCGGGAACACTTCCATTGGCGCAAAAATGGCTCGATCGCTTCGTCCTTCAGATCAAGGAAATGGATCAATACAGTCCAAGCAATCGTTGTCCCTTTGAATTGCAGCGGAAACAGGGCCAAGTCGATCAATGCCTTCTCCCGATTCTGGAAGCCGGGACACATCTGGAATAAACGTGTTTCGACAAAAAACTTGATTCCGCCCTTGCGGTTCCTTCCGATCAGAAGCTTATTCCACTCTTCGCGCACGCGCTCTACCGCGATTTTTGAAAGAAGCGGATGGTACTCTATGATGGCTTCCTTCGTCGCTTGCTCGATTTCAAAATCCAACTGGCTCACAAATCTGGCTGCGCGCATCATGCGCAAGGCATCTTCCCTGAAGCGCTCTTCCGGATTGCCGACTGCCCGAATCAATTTTTTCGCCAAGTCCTCCTGCCCGTTGAAGTAGTCTTTGATGTTCCCGTGGCGGTCGATCGCAATCGCATTGATCGTAAAGTCGCGCCTTTTCAGGTCGTCCTGCAGACTGCGCACATACTGGACTTTCTCTGGCCTGCGGAACTTCTCATACTTTGATTCTGTCCGGAAAGTTGTTATTTCGTACGTCTCACGCTCATGTAAAACCATCACCGTTCCATGTTGGATGCCTACATCAAAAGTGATCGGGAAAATCCGCTGAATTTCTTCAGGCATAGCGCTCGATGCGATGTCGACATCCGAAATATCCAGATGCAGCAGCGTATCGCGCACACTTCCCCCAACAAAGTAGGCTTCATATCCAGCCCGTTCGATGGCTTCGATGATCGGTATCGCTTTTTGAAATTCCGGTGCGTTTATGATCATAGGAAGTTTTCCAATCCATAGATCAGGCGATCGATTTCCATTACTTTTCTGCAGGAAAGGGCTACACCGTTCATGAAAGAGTCGCGGTCATATGAATCGTGGCGGATGATCAAACCTTCCCCGGCACTGCCGAATTGCACTTGCTGATGCGCGACCAGGCCCGGCAGGCGGACACTGTGGATTTTCATGCCGTGGTAATCAGCCCCTCTTGCGCCTTCGATCAATTCTTTCTCTTCCGGATGCCCTTGTGGATGGTCGCCTCTCACTTCGTAAATCAATTCGGCTGTTTTGATGGCTGTGCCGCTTGGCGCATCCAATTTGTTCTCATGATGCAATTCCATGATTTCCACATCCGGGAAATATTTCGCTGCTTTTGCTGCGAATTCCATCATCAACACGGCACCGATCGCAAAATTTGGCGCAATCAAGCCGCCCAGCCCCAACTCTTTTGAGTAGTTGGTCAATTCCTCAAGTTGTTCGCTGGAAAAGCCGGTAGTGCCGATTACGGGGCGCATGCCATTTTCAAGGGCGAAACGTGTGTTGTCATAGGCTGCATCCGGTCTTGAAAAATCGATCCAAACATCAGCATCGACTTCCTTGACGAGGGTCGCTTTGTCACTGAATACTTTCACAGGATGTCCGGCATATTGCGGCAATTCATCCAGTTGCTTTTCTGCTGCGAAAGGATCGTATACAGCCGCCAAAATAAAGTCTTCCTGACGCAAGACCATATTTGTGCACGCGGTCCCCATTTTGCCTTTAAAACCCGAAACTACAATTTTCATTCTACACGTTCCCTTCCGTTTAACGCTGCCGGCACGCTTTTTACGCGCCGTATCCGCGTTGTATCAGATCATATTTTTTTCTTCCAACTCTTTTAATTCTTTCGTGAACTTCCTGAAGCTGGTTTCATCGTATTGGATCAGCGCGATATCGATCTGTTTTTTCAGATAATGGATGCGATCCTTCACCGCCAACTTTTCCAATGATTTTTCTACAATTTCTTCCAGATCCTTATCGAAAATTTCGGAGTCTTGGATGTAAGGATTGTCCTCCAGAACACCAAAAAATGAAAGGACTTGGTAGGATTGATCAAAGAACAACTCCAGATAAAAATCCTCTTTCCAATTCAAGCGCAGATCGTGGAATGCCTGTTCGGGATCTTCGAATGTCTTTCCGTCTTTATAGTACATGAAGGCATCTTTCGGATTTCCGACTACGGCAAACCCCATTCCTCTGTTCGTTGTATGGACTTCCTCAATCAGATGGATATTCTTCAACAAAATCTCATGATTGAGCAAATAATTGAGTATCCAAAGAGACTCTCTGCGCTTCAATTGATAATTCTGAATAAACCAAGAAATAAAATTTTTTTTCTCCTCCAAAGTAGGATTCATCATTTTAAAACCTCCTATCCGATGGGATGATGACTTATTGATCTGAATCGTGCAGATCATCATGGAGTTGAAGCAACTCAATGTTGGCCGGATAAAGAGCCAAACCTTGGTGGATGACCTCACTCAATTTTTCCCAATTGCCTTCTTCTCTCAAGAATGCTGCATACTCCAGTAAAAAGGACTCATTATCGGCAAAATGCGGATAAGCCGCCATGTATTCTTTGTTTGCCGAATCGTATTCCTCCAAGGCATTATGACTGGCTGCCAGCAACCAATTGTATTGCGGATCATTGTCTTCCTGCTCTGCCCGGTCTGCAACATAAGCTACCAATTCCTCAAATCTTCCTTGTTTCAGCAATAGGTTCCCCAGGGCCAAATGGATACTGGAAAGGTCCGGTTCAAGCGCTGCCGCTTCGCGCAAATTACGTTCCGCATCCTGCTCCCGGTTCAGCTTCAATTGCAATCTGGCCGCTGTCGTGTAAAATTCATGCTGATAAGGATTCCGCAGGATGGCCTGTTCCATAACAGCAAGTGCTTCTTCCAACTCCAATTCAGCCTCAAGTGCATTCGCCAAGTACAGATAGGCGCTCAGGTAAGCATTGTCCGCTTCGAGCAATTTATTAAAAATGGTGATGGCGCGCGCATATTCCTTGAGTTGGAAATAGGTGAAGCCGAGTTGGAAATAGCTGTCCGGGAAATGTTCATCAGCAGGGATTTTTTCCAGATACTCCAAAGCTTTCTCGAATTCGCCGATGGCATTGTGGCAGTCGCCCAGGAAAAAATTCAGCTGCGTTTCGGATGCGATTTCCCCGTTTCCGTACGAAAGCTCTTCATAGATCGGGATCGCCTTCTTGTACTCCCCGATCGAATGGTAAAGTTGCGCCAAGGCATAATCCAATATGGGTTCATCCGGCAACAGCGCCATTGCTTCAAAAATTTTCTTTTCGCTGACTTCGTACAGTCCCTGCACTTGATAAGCATCAGCCATCGTCAACAAAGCTTGCGGGTATACGTCACTTTCTTTATCGATTGTTAGGAGGATATCCAAAGCTTGATCGTAATCGTCTTCGTCGATGGCGATTTCTGCCAAGGCGATATTCCACTCCTGTATCTGCGGGGCCAGGTAGTTCAATGCTCCATATGCCTCTTTTGCTTCACTCAAGAAGCCCAAGGCATGCATCGTTTCTGCCAATTCGGCTAAATCAGCGCTGTTGTTCTCCAGGACGGATTGCTCAACTGATTGTTTGAACAGTTGGACAGCCGCATCCAAATCATTCTTTTGAATGGCTTCTATCATTGCATGTGCTTCATTATTCATTCGTCTACTGCTCCTTCAAATACACTCTGCTTGCTGGTGCTCTTCCTTTATATTTTATCATAAAGTTCAGCATCTGTATCTATTTGTTCCTCAGGCTTTTCTCCCTCAAGGCCACAGCAAACGTACCTGAAAGACTCGCTCATCAATGTCCAAAAAAAATAAAGCTGAAGCCCCGTAAGGCCCCAACTTCATTTTCACTGATTATTTAACTGCATCTTTCAATGCTTTACCTGGTTTGAATGCAGGGATTTTGCTTGCTTCGATTTGGATTTCTTCCCCAGTTTGAGGATTGCGTCCTTTACGAGCTGCACGATCACGAACTTCAAAATTACCAAAACCGATGACTTGAACTTTTTCACCGTCTTTTAATGCTTCTTGAATCACTTCAAATAATGCATCAACGCTTGCTGTAACATCCTTTTTAGTCAAGTTTGTTTTTCCAGCAACTCTTTCGATTAATTCAGCTTTGTTTGCCATGTTGTCCTTTCACCTCCTTTAAAGAAGAAGAATACATGCTTTCTTTGATAACACAACAAAACATGGAATAACTATTTTTGAGTGGTCCAAAAACAGTTCTGAAATACCGCAGTCAAATTGAAAAGATATTTCTAATAAAGAATATCACACAAACCGTGCTACTGCAACGATTATAGTGGATTTAATGCCTTCGGGAAGGTAATTTATTTTTTTTGTCGGGCAATCAAATGGAATGGTGTCCCTTCGAAATCAAACGAATCCCGAATTCTGTTTTCAAGGAAACGCTCATAAGAGAAATGCAGCAATTCCGGGTCGTTGACAAAAACAACAAACGTCGGCGGTTTTACGGCCACTTGCGTCATATAGTAAATCTTCAGACGACGGCCTTTGTCGGATGGCGTCGGATTGTGCGCGACAGCATCCATCAGGACATCATTCAACAAGGATGAAGAAATACGGCGGTTTTGATTTTCGCTGATTTCCTTGATTTTAGCAGGAATATTGGACAATCGCTGTTTCGTTACAGCGGAAACATACATAATCGGTGCATATGAAAGATACTGGAATTCTTTGCGGATTTTTTCCTCGAATTCCTTCATTGTATGATTGTCTTTTTCCAATGTATCCCATTTGTTCACGAGAATGATGATTCCTTTGCCTGCTTCATGCGCATATCCGGCAACCTTTTTGTCCTGCTCCTGGATGCCCTCTTCCGCATTCAGCACGACCATAACGATATCCGAACGCTCGATGGCACGGATGGCACGCATGACGCTGTATTTTTCCGTGGATTCGTAGACTTTGCCTTTTTTGCGGATTCCGGCTGTATCGATCATCCGGAATTTTGCACCTTCATCATCAACGAACATCGTATCGATAGCGTCACGGGTTGTGCCTGCAATATTCGATACGATTACGCGCTCTTCTCCCAAAATGGCGTTCACCAAGGAAGATTTGCCTACATTCGGACGGCCGATAAAGCTGAAGTTGATGATGCCTTCTTCTTCCGCATTCTCTT
Source organism: Trichococcus sp. (assembly GCF_049589555.1). Classification (GTDB taxonomy): domain Bacteria; phylum Bacillota; class Bacilli; order Lactobacillales; family Aerococcaceae; genus Trichococcus. The sequence continues at coordinate 17,680 of NZ_JBAWAZ010000309.1, read as the reverse complement.
CTTCTGATGGAAAATTCGCTACAACCGCATCAAGCAGATCTCCAAGACCTAAGCCGTGGCTTCCTGATACAGGATATGGTTCGCCTAATCCCAGACTGTAAAAATCGAATATTTCGGCGCGCATTTCCGGATTATCCACTTTGTTTACCGCCAATATGACAGGTTTGTCGGATTGGTACAGGATTCTTGCGACGTTTTCATCTGCATCCGTCACACCTTCCCTGACGCATGTCAAAAAGATGATGACATCGGCTTCTTCGATCGCCACTTGCGCCTGCAATTTGATTTGGCTCATAAAAGGCTCATCCGTGATATCGATCCCGCCTGTATCGATGATATTGAATGTTTTGCCCAACCATTCTCCTTTTGCATAAATTCTGTCGCGTGTGACACCTGATACATCATCGACTATGGAAATTCTCTCTCCTGCCAGTCTATTGAATATTGTTGATTTTCCTACGTTTGGTCTGCCTACTATGGCTACTACTGGATTTGGCATCTAACCTCCGCCTTTCTTTTCCTCTACAACACAAAACTTTTTGGGTATTTGCTCACTGTGTATGGTTTTCTCAATGTTTTCGTCCATGTCAGTTATAACACACATCCGTCAATAATAACAACAAAAAAAGGGCATGGATGGAATTCCATGCCCTCACATGTTCATTTTCCTTGCTGATTAGGCTTCAGAATCGTCTTTCAAACCTGAAAGCTTGTCGCCTAATAAATCTGCTAATGTGAAGTTTCCGTCTGAATCGTCAGCAACATATTCTTCGGTTTTTTTCTCTTTTTTCTCTCTTTTCTCTTCAGCTGCAGGTGCTTCATTCACAGCTTTTTCTTCCAAAGCCTTGATGCTTAAAGATAGGCGTTGCTCATCTTCTTTTGCATCCAACACTTTGACTTGAATTTCTTGGCCTTCTTGCAGTACTTCATGCGGAGTCGCAATGTGTTGATGGGAAATTTGGGAAATGTGCACCAAACCTTCAACGCCAGGGAAAACTTCCACAAATGCACCGAAGCTTGTCAAACGTTTGACAACACCAGTCAATACAGCTCCGATAGGTGCTTTTTCAGCGATCGCATTCCAAGGACCAGCCAATGTGTCTTTGATGCTTAACGATACACGGCCATTTTCTTTGTCGATGGATAAAATTTTGACTTTGACGGATTGGCCGATCGCCAAAACATCACCAGGATTTTTCACGTGCTCGTGAGCAATTTGAGAGATGTGGACCAAACCATCCACGCCGCCTAAATCGACGAACGCACCGAAGTTGGTCAGACGCGCGACAGTTCCTTCGACAATGTCTCCGGCTACCAATTCGTCCATCAATTTGCCTTTATTGGCTTCTTTTTCTGTTTCCACAACCGCTTTATGCGATAAAATCAGGCGGTTTTCGCTAGGTTCAAGTTCAACGATCTTGAAGGTCATTACTTTGCCTTTATAAGAACTGAAATCTTCAACAAAATGGTCTTCTACCATTGAAGCCGGAACAAAACCTCTCACGCCGACATCAACGACCAATCCGCCTTTAACGACGTCTTTGACTGGTGCTTCGATGATTTCGTTGTTTTCGAATTTATCTTGGATATCTTTCCAAACGATTTTAGCATCAACGCGACGCTTCGAAAGTAAAAAGCTTCCATTTTCTTTATCTTTGATTTGTTTTATGACAACCAGATCCACAACGTCACCTACGTTTAGGATTTCTGTAACTTCGTCGAATGGTTTTGCAGATAATTCGTTGTAAGGAATAACCCCTTCAACCCCGCCCCCAATGATTCCTACGATGGCTTGTCTATCTTGGATGCTTAAAACTTCCCCCTTGACAGTATCGCCCACCTCAATGGATAATGCTTCATCCAACACATCTTGCATAGTCTGCTCAACGTTATTGGACTCTTCTTCATTTAATTCTGGGTTTTCAATGTAATCTGACATGTAACTATTCCTCCTAAAAGTCTGCGGCAACCGATTGGCTAGTTCCCTTAACTCCCTCACCTTTCGGCTAAGAAATTAATCCTTGACTCTATATTTTTGAAAGCGTAATACTGCATACAATCATTCTAACATTTTTGCTTAAAATCGTCTAGTATTGTTAATCCAATGTTTGTAAGGGCTTTAGGTTCACTTCGATAATGCCGAGAATTCTCTTCACCACTTCGTCGATTTCCAGATGCGTTGAGTCCAAAACGATGGCATCATCCGCTTTTTTCAACGGTGAAATCATCCGGGTGCTGTCCAAATGGTCGCGGCGCTTCATGTCTTCCGTCAGTTCTTCCAAGGAAGTGGTCATGCCCTTCGCTATGTTTTCTTTATAGCGTCGCAGCGCTCGTTCTTCGGCTGTCGCTGTCATGAAAATCTTGACTTCTGCATCAGGCAACACGACGGTACCGATGTCTCTGCCGTCCATTACGACGCCGCCGGACCGTGCGATGCTTTTCTGGCGGGAAACCATCTCTTCACGCACTTTCGCAAACGATGAAACCAAGGAGACGTTTTGGGTCACTTCCTCCGATCTGATCGAATCGGTCACGTCCTCCTCATTCAGAAAAACACGTTGCATTTCGTTTTCGGCAGTCGAAAAGGTTATCCTGATCCCTTTCAGCAACTTATGCAATTCCTCTTCATCATCGAGATCGACTCCGTTGGATAAAGCCGCATAAGTCAACGTTCGGTACATCGCGCCTGTGTCAAGATAGATGTATCCCAGCTTTTCCGCAACTTTTTTCGCGATGGTGCTTTTTCCTGCCGATGCTGGACCATCGATGGCAATATTCATTTTTTTCACAATAAACCTCCAACTTTGTTCTGTTCGATTTCATCGAAAAAGCCGCCTTGTCAGACGGCTTTCGCTATTTAACTTTCAATGCCATACCAATTTGTGCTTCTGTGCTGCTCAAACCGTTGGCCTGCATCAATTCATCCAATGTCATCCCATGGTTCAAAGCGATCCGGTAAAGATTGTCGCCCGCTTGGATGGTGTATGAATTGTTGTATACCCCGGTAGTCGTTTCCGGTTTTTCAACTGTTTCAGCCGGTGTTTCGACCACTGCAGGCGCGGCGCTGGAACTTGGTGTTTCCGCAATCGAAGATTCGGGCTCCACTGTGCTCTCCACAACTTCACTTGAAACTTCTTCTGAAGAAGCCTCTTCACTGCTTTCAACGCTGGAGCTGGCCACTCGCTTGTTGATCATTACTTGTTCAGCACTTTTGGGTGCGGGAGTATTTTGATTCTGTTTGTTAAAATAGATGGTTGCAAAAGGAATAATCAGAATAGCCAAAAAGAGAAACAGCAATACTTTTAATAGAGGTGCTACTTCTTTATTTTTTGTATTTCTGGCCGAACGTGAATACTGCCGGCTCTTCAGATTTTCATCTTCGCCGAATTTACGTGACCATGGCTCTCCATTATTGCGATTGCGATTCTTTTTATCCATTCGGGTTCCTCCTATAAGTGATTCATGCTAATTGTAGCACATTTTCGCAATTTTTGGGTTAAATTTTATAAAAGAAAAAGGTGGGACAGGATTTTTTCCCAATGCGGCGCTTCTGTTGTTGGAACCGTATTCCTCGACCTGATTTCCCCTGCTAGCGGTGGATCATCGTCCCCGCAGCTATCACAGCAGTGTTCAGGTTTCCCGATACTGTTTTTCCCGAAATAAGCGGAGATATAGTCACGTTTGCATGTGTCGGTTTCGGCAAATCCCTTCATCCTCTTCAGCAAATTTTTCTTCAGATCGTGGCGGCCCGCGATAAAATGCTTCGCTTCCGCTTTTGTGAAATTTTGACGCAGGATATGCAACAACAAGGTGTGCTCGGTCGGACTCCCATGATCTGGGTTGATCGCCTTATTTTTGAGGACACTTTCAATCGCATAATCGTTCGGAAAATCGCTTTGCAGCATCTTCACTTTAAAATTGAAGTCCGTTTCCGAATACAACAGTACCGCCGTGCTCTGTTGCCCGTCCCGCCCTGCTCTCCCTATCTCCTGCACATATTCTTCAAGCGAATTCGGCATGTGGTAGTGGATCACATAGCGGATGTTCAGCTTATTGATCCCCATTCCGAATGCACTGGTGGCGCAAATGACGTCCAACTCATCCTGAAGGAATTGATGCTGGATGGTGATCCTGTCTTCATTTGTCCGGTCGGCATGATAGGCTTCCGCGCGCAAATTTGTTTTTTTCCGGATCATGAATGCGACAGCGTCAGCTTGTGCCTTGCTGGAGAAGTAAATGATGCCCGGAGATGGATATTTCCCCAAAAGTTCCAGGAGGTACTCGTTTTTCCCTTCTGGAGGCACTGCAGCGACTTTGTAGTATATATTGGCGCGGTCGACCGGACCCTCAAATACGTTCAAGTCATTCCCGTCGATATGCAGGGAACCGATGATATCGTCCATCACGGCCGGCGTCGCTGTCGCAGTGAGCGCCAACGTCAGAGGATTGCCCAACGCTTGCCTTGCCGCCCCCAAAAATAAATAATCGGAACGGAAATCCAAACCCCACTGGGAAATGCAATGCGCCTCATCGACCACAAACAAAGCGAGCGGGATCTGCTTGAGTTTGTTCAATACAACTTGATTCTGCAGCATCTCAGGGGAAAGGAACAAAAACTTGATCTGATCCAGGTTGCTCAATAATCTTTGCCTTTCCTCGAACTGAAGCATGCTGTTCAATGAGGCCGTCCTTTTTTCACCCATGAATTTCAGCTGGGCCACTTGATCTTCCATCAATGACAACAGAGGCGAAACGATAACGACAATCCCCTCCAAAAGGTAGCCGCTCAGCTGGTATATCAAGGATTTCCCTGTTCCCGTCGGCAGAGTCGCCAACGTGTGCTTGCCAGCCAAAACGGATTGGATGGGCTCCAATTGTCCGTCCTTGAATGCCGTGTAGCCGAAGTATTTCTGAAGTTCTGATTTCAATTGTGCTTCATCCATATTTAGCAGCAACCTCACTTCTTATTTGTATCAATCGGGACTCGAAAAAGTTGATTTCGGGAAATACTTTTTGGATTTCCCTGTAATCGACACGAACTTTGTGTTCCACGAGTTGTTGCAGATACTGCATTTTCCCCTCATCCAAAAATTTTTGTGTCGGGAATTCCGGATAGATCAGGGCGATTTCGGCAAAGTGATCTTGGATCGTGCTCTGTTTCAATCCCCGCATCGAAATGATTTCCTCCATGCCATGCCCGTTCATGAAATAACGCATGGTCGTTTCAGCGCTGGCCGAAGCCAAGCCGTATTCCTTTATCGTCATCAGACCGACCGAAGAAAGGACGGGGAATTTTTCCGGTTCTTTTTCCAATGCAGCATACAATCTCAGCCAATTTTGGTGCAGCAGTATTTTCACTTCGGCTTCCTCCAACGAGAACAGTCCAGCCATTTGACCGGTTGTTTTCCTTAAGTGGGCATTGCCTTCAAACTGCAGCGCAAAGAGCCCGGCATCCCTCTCAGGCAGCCGTGACAAGTAGATACGCCATTCCTCTCCATAAGCGCGCGCAAAAGTGGCTTTATTTCCGGAATGCTGCGTCAACAAGCGCTTCATCCAAAGTTGTTCCTTCGCTTCCCTCTCAATGGGATAGTAGTGTTTATTTTTATGCAGCATTTCGGAAAGGATTTGGATCAGAAACAGCATCCGGCGACGTAAAACGCCTTGAATGAGCGCAAATTCCATCTGGTTCCCCAGAGAAAAGTGCGCGTGACCGCTTAAAAAATAAGCTTTTTTCGCACTTCCTGCTTCGGTGAGAAGAAAGCCCTCGCCATCGTTGCCGCTGATCAAACCATCCGAAAGCAAACGCTCGAGGCCTTTTTTCAACACTGTCGGTTTCATGCCCGGCATGGCAGTGAAATAGGCTTCCAGATCATATTGGCGGCACTGGAGCATGGTGGACACTGTCCGTTTGCCGATCAGGTTATAGAAAAGAGTCGCTTCCTTGATGGGGCGCTCGGTTGAAATGCAATCCAAAAAAAGATACTCTATATATGTCAAGCCTTTCATATCATCACCACCAATTTTTTGTAAAGAAGGTTACTGTATGTATTATACCAAAGTAAATCAGGATAACTGCATCGCTTGTGGACTTTGCCAAATAATTTCACCGGATCTCTTCGACTACACTTCCGAAGGGATAGCTTTCACCAAAATGGATTCGAATGCGGGAAACGCACCGATACCCCCCGAACGATTTGAAGCGTTTTTGGATGCCTACCGCAAATGCCCAACCGGTGCCATCTTGCGCTCAGAATCACCGTTTCCTCCAACGGAACGGTGATCCTGAACTTCTGAACGCTCCTTGCTTCAGTTCAATCCAAAAGAGGCTGCACCCGGAATCATCACTGATTCGGGTGCAGCCTCTTGAATTTGAAATATTCAGATCATAAATCGCAAATTATTACTGAGCAAACGGAACTTTGTTATGTGCCAGCCATGGTTTCAACTTCGGCATCACCAAGAGGATGACTGCACTGACGACAAGTCCTTTGATGATATTGAAAGGCACTATGCCAGCCAATACCAGCTCTTTGACAGAACCCATTTCAAAATTCAACAGGTACATGTATAACGGGGTGATGATGAACCAATTGGCTACGGATAAGACAACCGTCAAAACCAAAGTACCCGTCAACAGCGCCAAGATGACGGCTGTTTTTGTTTTAGCTTTGTTCAATAGGTAGTAGACAGGCAAAGTGTAAGAGAGCGTCGCCAACAGACTTGCGAAGTCCCCGATTGGATAGCCCATATCCCCGCCTGTTTGAAGGTAGTGCAAAACGGATCGGATGACAGCGGAGATGATTCCGCCGGCTGGACCGTAAAGGAAAAATGAAAGCAGGATCGGTAAATCGCTGAAGTCGATCTTCAGATACGAAAATGCTGGAATAACCGGGAAAGCGATGAACATCAGCACAAATGCCAATGCCCCAAATAGTGAAATACCGACCAATCTTTTTGTTTTGTTTTGTTGCATGTTAATGAATCCTCCCTGTCGACTGTCTCAGAGATGGGTTTCTCCAAATCCAAAAAGACCCTATCCTTATCATCCGCTAATGGACACATAAAAATAGAGCCTTTGAAATTGCAATTCAAAGAAACCCCATCTTCTTCCATCCAGACTGTACTGTCGGTACTGGAATTACACCAGTTCAGCCCGCAATGAAACATTGCGAGGTCGTGGACTTTTACCACCGGTCGGGAATTTCACCCTGCCCTGAAGACGAATCTTATTTATATTTTGTTATATACAAACTATAAGCGATGCACACAAGATTGTCAAGAAGAATATCACGGTTTCGAGATGTTTATTTTAAGACTATCTTCGGATCGCTTTCCTCAACCCGCGTGGAATGGAAAACGGGCCAAGAAAGTCGTCCCTACACCCGGTTCGCTATGGACTTCTATTTCCCCGTCATGCGCTTCCACGATTGTCTTTACGATCGAAAGCCCGATGCCGGTCCCCTTTTGTTTCGAGTAGGTCCGCGACTTGTCGTTTTTGTAAAAACGCTCGAAAATGAAAGGCAAACTTTCCGCTTGGATACCGATGCCGTTATCGCTGATTTCAAAGACAACTTTATCCAACATGTCCTCCAAACGGACAGTGATATGGATGAATTTTTGCCTGCGCGTGCCGATTTCGGCTGAATAACGCACCGCATTGTCGATGAGATTGTAAAATACCTGATTCATTTTCTCTTCGTCAAAAGGATAGGTTTTGATGCCATCCGCAAGTTCATAAGAGAATTGGATATCCGCTTCTTTGAAACTGTTCTCGAACCTGCCCGCCAAATGGTTGAAGAAAGTTGCGAGATCGACAGTTTGCCGGTTCAGCTCAATATACCCCGCTTGCATGCGAGACAGATCCAGGAGGTTGTTGACCATTTTGTTCATCTCGGTCGTTTCGTCCAAAATGATTTGGGCCATTTCAATTTTCTCGTCATTGCTTTCGGCGATGTTGTCGATAATGGCTTCGCTGTACCCTTTGATCATCTGCAACGGCGTCCGCAAGTCATGGGATACATTCGTGATGAAATCACCGCGGATAATATCCAATTGCCTTTCGTTCGTCACATCCTGCAACACAATCAGGACGCCGGCAGTTTTTTGCAGATCGGTTTGGATGACCGGCGTCACTTTTACGTTATAATGCCGCTGAGACCAACTGAGATCCGCTTCCGATCCGGCTGTTGTGGTGAAGGCTTGCTGTACCATTTCCTTGAACTGATGCGGTATCGCTTTAGCTTCCGCATCCGGATCCACCCTTCGCCAAAAATCCAAAAACTCTTGTCCAGGTCCGTTCACTAATTTCAGATGAAAATTTTGGTCAAAATAAAGAATCCCTGCCGGCAAAGAATCAAACAGATGATTCAACAGTTCGCGTTCCTCCCTGTTCATCAGCGTCGTGGCCTGGAGGGTCTTCCCCAGCTTATTCATGGCGGTGCCCAACCCGGATATCTCATCATAGGATTCGAACGTGATCCGCTTGGAAAAATCATTCCGCGAGTATTTGAAGGCGATGTCCGTCATGACCTCCAACGGTTCGGCAACATTCCTGATCAGGTACTGATAGTAGATGATCGTCCCCATCAGATAGACGGTCAACAACAACAAAGTGATGCTTTTTGCGTTCAGTTCATAAGCCTGAAATTCATCCAGCTCGTAACTGATAACGAGCATTCCGGCTTGCCCCTGCAATTCAAAAGTATGCACAAAAACCATCAAGAGCAAGGGATTATTTTCCTCATCCTCTATGGTGATCCTGCTGAAATCATCCACGTTACTGTCGATCGCATCCAAAATTTCATCATTCGCCAGAATGTTCTCGAGAAGCAGCTCGGACTGCCCTTGCAGATCAGGGTTTTGTACGATAAAACGGCTCTGATCCGCTATTTTGATGAAATAGGACAATTCCGGATCCAGCGATTGCGCAACCTCAGCTTGGGTGAGATAAACTTCGGGATCGGTCATAATCGTATCTTTATACGCACTGATTTTCTCCTGCAGCAGTTTATTATAAGTATCTTCGATCGAGTTCACACTGATGATTGCGTGGCCGATATACATCAAAGTCATGATGGCTACAGTCAAAAAAGTCAATAGAACCCATGATTTGAGGAATATGCTCGTCCTTTTCATTGTTTGTCGTCTGCTGCTTGGTCATCATTCGGGGAAAATTTATAACCCATCCCCCAAACGGTCACTATCATTTTCGAAACAACTTTCGATTGCTTCAAAAGCTTTTCACGCAACCGCTTGACGTGCGTGTCGACTGTGCGCAGATCCCCGAAAAATTCATATTTCCAGACTTCTTTCAAAAGAACTTCCCTCGTAAAAATTTTCTCTGGGGACTTTGAAAGATAAAGAAGCAATTCAAATTCTTTGGGCGTCAAATTGATGGCCACCTCGTCAACCAGCACTTTTCTGGCATCCGGAAAAATCTTCAGCAGCGGATATTCGATTGTGCTCGATTCCGATTCTGAAGGCTTCGTCCGCTTCAGGATGGCTGCGACCCGCAACATGACTTCCCTTGGGCTGAACGGCTTCACGATGTAGTCGTCCGCTCCGGACAAGAATCCTTCCACGCGATTGTTCTCTTCGCCACGGGCAGTGATCATCATGATCGGTATTTCTTTTTCTTTGCGGACTACTTTGGCTACTTCAATGCCAGTCATCCCAGGAAGCATGATATCCAACAATACCAAATCGTAATGGTTGTTCAAGATCATTTCCACCGCTGTTGGTCCATCCTCTGCCTCGGCTGTTTCGTAGCCATCCTTTTCCAGATAGAGTTTCAATAATCTACGGATACGTTCCTCGTCATCCACAATCAATATTTTCCCGCTGGAATTTGTCATCATGATCATCCTCTCTGATTCGATAAGAAAAGCTGAACGGGTTTGTTCAGCCCTGAAAGAAATTTAGGAAATCGTGCCGACTGAGCATCGTAGAGCGCAATAGGTACGATTTATCTAATTTCCGAAGGGCTAACCCGTGAAGCTAGACATCATTTTTTTGGATGCATGGAATATTTTGAAGCCTGTAAAACACCTTAGGTGATGCACGTTTGGGTTCAAAATATTTTATACATTCCCATTGTATAAGAAAACTACCTTTTTGATGCCTTTTCGTTCGCAAGAGCCATGTTCTTCAGCTTCTCGATTTCAAACGCCTTCAGCTCTCGGTGTTGCCCCGGTTTCAGATCGCCGAGCGTAAGGAAACCGAATGATTCCCTTTTCAGTTTTTCGACGGGACAATCAATTTTTTCGAACATTTTTTTGACTTGATGGTTCCAGCCTTCATGGATGGTCAATTCAATGATTGCTGTATTTTTTTGGGAATTGGCAGAAATCAACTTAGCTCGCGCTTTCGCAGTTTTTTTGCCGTCGATCACGATCCCGTTCTCCAATTTGTTCAGATCGGAGCGCGTAGGGATGCAACCTACCTTAGCGACATATGTTTTGTCGATGTGGTATTTCGGATGGGTCAACAGATTCGCAAATTCACCATCATTGGTCAAAAGAAGTAGACCTGTCGTATCATAGTCCAATCTGCCGATCGGATAAATCCGCTCTTTTACATTGAAGAAATCAGTGACGACAGTCCGATCTTTATCATCTTTAACGGATGAGAGGGTATTCTTTGGTTTGTAGAACAAGTAGTAAACCGGCTGTTCACGATAAATCGGTAAACCATTCACTTCCACTCTGTCATTTTTTGAAACTTTTACGCCTAATTCCGTTACCTTGATTCCGTTTACACTGACTGCACCCGAAGTGATCAGTTCTTCGGCTTTCCGCCGTGAAGCTATTCCTGCATGTGCAATGACTTTCTGTAATCTTTCCATTTATTCACCTATTATTCTTATTTGTTTTTGTCGGTCATTCTTGTTCTGATATGATGGAATCTTTCTTAAAAAAAGCAAGTTGGTTATCTGTCTCTTCGTCCGCAGGAAAATCAAAAAGATCGAAGGATTCGTTATCCTGCATCTGGAATAATTCGTCCACATTCGGCAGATCATCAATTGTGGTCAATCCGAAATAATTCATGAAATAATCGGTTGTGCCGTAAATGATCGGTCTTCCTGGTGTTTCCGAACGGCCGATTTCCTTTATCAAGCCTCTCAGCAACAGCCTTTGGACCAGCCCTGCTGACTGCACGCCGCGGATCTGATCGATTTCCATCCGCGTCAAGGGTTGCTTGTATGCGATGATCGCCAGCGTCTCAAGGGCAGCTTGCGACAAGTGGGTCGCGAATGGCGAAACAGCGTACATTTTGATGAGTTCCGCATACTCCCGTTTTGTGGCGAGTTGGTATCTTTTGCGGGTTTCGATGAGCGTCAAACCGGAGTGGATGTTGTCGTTATGACTCGCCCGCATTTCGGTCAACAGATTTTGCGCTTCCAATGGGGTGGTCTCCAATAAAGAGGTGATTTCATCCATGCTCAAGCCATCATCCCCTGCCACAAACAGCAGACTCTCCAGTGCCCCTTTTTTATTCATTTGCTAAAACTCCCATATTGCGTAGTATATAAATGTCTCCGTATGTGCTCTCTTGCGAAAAATTGATTTTTCTTTCTTTGACCAATTCCAGCATCGCCAAAAATGTATTCACGATCTGCGATTTGGTCTGCACTTCAAAGAAAGCCGTAAAGGGAAGCCTCTGGTCAGAATCATGCGGCAAGTTCTCCAACTTCTCCATGATCCAAGTCATCGTCTGATCCACCGTATATTGATCCTGTTCCATTCTGGCCTGAAGCGGCTTTTTCTTCTGCAGTTTCTGATACATTTTCTGAAGAGCGGCAATCAGATCCGCCGCAGAAACTTCGCCTGGAGCAAGCGGGACCGCTTGCTGGAGGTCTTCAAGATCCGTTGCCGGCTTCGTGAAATACAAGCCGCGTTCCTGCTCCATGGTTTTCAGCGCTTTGGCGGCTTCCTGGAATTGCTTGTATTCAACCAATTGCTGAATCAAACTCTCCCTTGGATCCTCGCCCTCCTCATAAAACTCCTCTTCGAAGGTCACTTCTTTTTTCGGAAGCAGCATGCGGCTTTTTATCTCCAATAACGTCGCAGCCATCAGCAGATAATCGCCGGCAATGTCCAATTTCATCTCCTGCATCGTGTCCAAGTAACGCAGATATTGAAAAGTCACTTCCGCAATCGGAATATCGAAAATATCGACTTTCAGCTCTTTGATCAAATGCAGGAGAAGATCCAATGGTCCCTCAAAATCCGGCAATATGAGGGTGAGTTCATTTTGTTCGCTCACAATGATCCACTCGTTTCCCCGTCGCTTCGGTTCTGCTGCTTCTGGTTCCATTTGGCGATGAACGGCGCGGTTTCCAGTGTCCCGTTGATCGCGCTTGTTGGATAGTTTTGCTGCAAGCCATCCAGCAACCGATGCACGATGCCTTCCTTCCGAAAAGAAGGCGAGACAGCGATATGACGAACCAACACCATTGCTTCATGTATTTGCACACCTATCAAAGCAACGATATTATCTGTCTCTTCATCTTTCCACAAGAATAGTTTCCTGTCGACATTTTCAATGTAGCTTTCCATTTCCGGCTTCAGCCTCGCTACATTTTTTAGATCTGTCACATAAGAAAGCAGTCCCATAGCTATTTTTTCACATGATTGATTATAAGAAATGAACACTTCGATCTCCTTCTCACTTTGTATTTACCCCTACAGCCGTTCTGCGATGCATCATTCTGAACGGCTGCGACTCTTCTCAGCAACGTTGTACGAGAGAGTTGTTTTCATGACCCGTTCTAAAGTGCAGCCAACACATTCTTCAGCAAGGCTTTGAATGTTTCTTTGACTCGGGTTGTCGTTTCGACGACTTCTTCATGATTTAGGGTCGCTTGCATGCCTGAAGCTAAATTAGTTATACAGGAAACACCGAAAATGCGCAAACCTGCATGACGCGCTACTATGGCTTCCGGCACTGTGGACATGCCGACAGCGTCAGCACCCAGCACCCGGCACATACGGATTTCTGCTGGCGTTTCATAAGTCGGACCTGTCAGCCCAAGATAAACGCCTTCCTTCAGATCCAATCCCATCTCAGCAGCGACTTGTTTTATTTTCACTTGATATTCGGCATCGTAGGCTTGGCTCATATCCGTGAAACGCGGCCCCTGCTCGGGATCATTCGGACCGATCAAGGGGTTTTGTCCAGTCAGATTGATGTGGTCCGTGATCAGCATCAGATCTCCGGGTGTGAATGCATAACTGATGCCTCCAGCCGCATTTGTCAGCGCCAAGGAATGGATGCCCAGATGCTTCATTACCCTGATCGGAAAAGTGACCGCTTCAAGCCCGTAGCCTTCATAGAAATGAAAACGTCCTTGCATGGCGATGACTTTCTTCCCGCTTAGGTTCCCGTATACAAGTTGGCCTTTGTGGCCTTCAACCGTCGATACAGGGAAATAAGGGATTTCCTCATAAGGGATCGCAATAGCGTCCGTTATCTCATCAGCCAATTCGCCCAGGCCTGAACCCAAAATCAACCCGAATTCAGGTTCCAATAAACCTTTTTCTTCCAAAAATTCGGCGGCTATCCGCACATTGTTTTGATCATTTGTCATATTCCCACACCTCACTAGTCCAATTCATCCAAAAAGCTGCGGCCGTTTTGAGTGGCGGCCACCCGAAAATTATCGGATACGGTCGCGCCGATATCCGCAAACTTGCCTTGATCCATCTTGCCCCGGCCTGCCATTTTTTTCGAATAAGCCAATAGTGGGACATATTCGCGCGTATGGTCTGTTCCCGGGAACGTTGGATCATTCCCGTGATCTGCGGTGATCAACAGCAAATCATCATCCGCTAAAGCAGCCAAGATTTCCGGAATGCGCGCATCAAAATCTTCGATTGCCTCAGCATACCCTTTCACATCCCGGCGATGCCCGAACAGAGCATCGAAATCAACCAAGTTCAAGAAACTTAGGCCCCGGAAATCCTTTTCCATGACCGTCAGCAGCTGGTCGACGCCGTCCATGTTGCTTTTCGTGCGCACATATTCCGTGATGCCTTGGCCGTTGTAGATATCATTGATTTTGCCGATTGCGATGACATCGTAGCCGGCTTCCTTCAGATGATCCAACGTTGTTTGCCCGAATGGGTCCAAGGCGTAATCGTGCCGATTGCTTGTGCGGGTAAAATGGCCTGGAGTCCCGACATACGGTCTGGCGATGATCCGCCCGATCATGTAGGGATCCTCCAAAGTGATTGCTCTGACATATTCGCAGATCGCATACAATTCCTCAAGCGGAATGATATCTTCGTGTGCAGCAATCTGCAGCACCGGATCCGCCGAGGTGTAGACGATCAGATCACCGGTCTTCATTTGGTGCTCACCGAACTCATCCAGGATTTCGGTCCCGCTGGCCGGCTTATTTCCGATGATTTTCCGGCCTGTATGGTTTTCGATTCTCTCGATCAATTCTTGCGGGAACCCTTCAGGGAAAACGCGGAATGGCGACTGGATGTTCAGTCCCATGATTTCCCAATGGCCTGTCATCGTATCTTTACCGACGGATTGTTCCTCAAGTTTTGTGTAGTAGCCGATGGATGCGCTATCCGGCTTGACGCCGCTCAGATCGCGGATGTTGCCCAAACCCAACTTTTCCAGATTAGGAATTGCCAGCCCGGCAACTTCAGCGATATGCCCAAGCGTATCCGACCCGACATCGCCGAACTTGTCGGCATCAGGGGCTTCACCGATTCCGACTGAATCCAACACGATCAAATGGATGCGATTAAATTTCATGATCTTATTCCTCCCTTATCCTCAGCGGACTTGATCCGTTACGCTTCAAGCACGAGGATGATACTTTTGATAGATTTCTGCCATTCTTTCTGTCGTGATGTGCGTATAAATCTGGGTTGTGGAAATATCGGCATGCCCCAACAGTTCCTGCACAATCCGCAGATCCGCCCCATTTTCGAGAATATGCGTCGCAAAGGAATGGCGCAGCATGTGCGGCGATACATTTTTTTGGATGCCGGCAGCCCGCACGGTTTGCTTCAGATTTTTCCAGATCCCTTGGCGGGTGAACCCATTGCCATGGAAATTCAGGAACAGGAAGGCCGTTTCTTTCCTCCCGTGCGCCAAAGCTGGACGACTGTCCGACAAGTATTCCGCAATCCAGAAGGCGGCTTCCTCCCCCAACGGCACGATTCTTTCTTTGTCGCCCTTCCCGATCGTTTGGATGAATCCGATATCCAGATGGATTTCGCTCATCGTAATGTGGATGAGTTCACTGACGCGAAGACCGGTGGCATACAACAGTTCCAATATGGCGCGATCCCGCAATCCCAGAACGGTTTTGACATCCGGCGCGGCCATCAAGCGTTCGATTTCAACCATCGAGAGCACCTTCGGCAACTTTTGCTGCTTTTTCGGCAGCTGGATGGTGACCATCGGATCGTTGGCGATCAAGCCTTCTTGCTTCAGGTATTGATGGAATCTCCGCAGACTGGTGATCATCCTTCCAATCGAGGCTGTCGCCAATTTTTCTTCATTCAAATATTGAAGATACAAAAGCACATCCGGTTTGGTAACATGCCCGAATGCATGAATGGCATTCTTTTCCAAAAAATGGCTGTATTTTCTGAGGTCCCGCTGGTAACTGATGATTGTATTATCGGACAACCCTCGCTCGATCCTCAAATAACGCCCATATGCATTGATTTCTTCTTCCATATCCGTTAACCCATTTCATCCTTTTGAGGCTATTTATTCCTCAGTTTTTGTTGGCATTCGCGGCAGATGCCATGAAAAGTCAATCGATGGTCTTTTACCACGAATTGATAGCGGGATTCGACATCTTTTTCGACCTCACCCAGCAGATCCTCGTGTATTTCCTCGATGTTTCCGCATTCGATGCACAAAAGATGATGATGGAAATGCTCATTGCTGGTCCTTCTTAAATCGTAGCGGGATAAGCCATCTTCAAACACTACTTTGTAGGTGATGTTCAGTTCAGTCAAAATCTCCAAAGTACGGTAGACCGTCGCAAGTCCGATATCAGGGTGTTTAAGCCGCAACAGCAGGAAAATCTCCTCCGCACTGAGATGCTCCTTTTCCTTTTCCAGCAGCACGCTGACAGTCGCTTCCCGTTGTGGAGTGAGCTTGAATCCTGCCTCTTGCAATTGTTTTTTGATGGTATTTAATGACAATTCCGTCACTGCTGTCGGCTCCTTTGAGGACAGGCTGAAGAACCTAATCCTTTTTGATTAATTTTGTGTGTCCATCTTCTTGGATGATCAGCCTGGCCTTCAACAAATGGCCCAAAGCTCTTTTGAACTGCGCTTTGCTGATGCCGAAGTATTCTTTGATTGCTTCCGGATCACTTTTGTCCCAGTAAGGCAGACTGTTCGTAGGGCTCTGCTCCAACAACACCAAGATCATCGCTGCATCTTCACTGATCGCTTCATGCGCGCGCGGTTTCAAAGACAGATTCAGCATGCCGTGTTGACTGATGCCGACGACTCGCCCGCTGACCACTTCGCCCAAGCGCGGTTCAATCTCCCGCTCGGATGGGTGGATGAATCCGATGTAATCATCGTCCGTCAAGATGAATGTCCCTATTAATTTCAAACGGAAGACGGTTCCAGTGATGTCCTTGTTTTTCAATTCCTCACCCGGAGTACGGGAAATGGAACGGAATACCGGTTCGTCGGCGATGATGCCCCACAGACGATCTTTACTGTCCTGCTCCAGGGCGATCAGCAGGCGGTCTCCCTTTTTCGGCCAGAGTGATTTGATGTCGGGCAAGTTATCCAAGGAAACAACAATTTCTTTGTCGTCAAGGCCGATGTCCACAAACACGCCCAAGTCTTTCCTAACGGCGACAACTGTTCCCCAACCATATTGGCCCACTTGGCTTGCTGGCTCTTTTAGGGTCATGCGCAGTTGCTTGTTCATCCCTTCGTACACAAATCCTTTGACAGTGTCACCCAGTTGCAATGCCGTTTCTGATTCTTCTTTATCCAATCTGTAGGTGATGCCGTCTTTCTGAACGAAGACACTTTTCTCGTTCTCATCCACGATCACACCTGTGATGATTGTACCCAATACTTTACTCATAGTTTTCCTCCAGACGGTCTTTCCGTCGCTGTATTTCTTCCATTTTATCATATCACAAAATGATTTCCAAAGCGTCGTTGTTGTGAGCTTGTCATATTTGTGATATTTATGTTATTTATCCCATCGGCCTGTGGAATCAGAGGGCAGATCGTGCTTCCGGAAAGCAAATGGGCCCGAGACTCTCGTCCCAGACCCAAAGATGCTCTCTAATTTAGTTAAGCTTAGATGGTAGTAGTTGCACCACGGTAGATGATGCCGCGACGAGAATCGATTGTGATCAATTCGTTGTCTTGAACTAATGTAGTCGCATTTGCTGCTCCTACGATTACAGGAATGCCGCTTGCGATACCGACAACAGCAGCATGACTTGTCAAGCCGCCAGCTTCAACGATTACCGCTGCAGCTTTTTCAAATGCAGGCGTATAGTCTTTATCAGAGTTCTTCAACACCAAGATGCAGTCCTCAGTCACTTTAGCGATTGCTTCTTCGGCTGAAAGTGCCACGACAGCTTTACCGATGACAGATTTGTCGCCGATACCTTGGCCGGAAGTCAATTTCGTTCCGATCAATTGGATCTTCATCAAGT
>NZ_JBAWAZ010000308.1:0-13893 GCF_049589555.1 Trichococcus sp. | reverse complement strand
TCCTCCGCCAATTGATCGGCTTTCTTGAAGCCGATGCCTTCGATATCCTCGAGCAGTCGGTAAGGATTTTCATTCAGGACAGTCAGCGTTTCGGTGCGGTAAAAATGAAAGATATTCGCTGCCTGATTATTGGAGAAGCCATAGTTACCCAATGCGATCAGGATCTTCTCGGTTCCTTGCGTCTGCATCAGCACATCGCGCATCATTTCCCTTTTTTTGGGCGTCATGCCGCTGATGCTTTTCAGAGCTTCCGGGTCATCAAGGATGACGTCGACCGCTTCCTCGCCAAAAGTTTCCACGATTTTTTCGGCTGTACGTTTCCCGATTCCCGGGAAACGTTCCCCCGACAAGAATGCAATCAACCCGTTCTTGGAGGTGGGTTTTTCCTGCTGATAGGAAGTGGCTTGGAATTGGACACCGTATCTTGGGTGCTCCACGACCTCACCGAAAAAGCGATAAGCTGTATCTTCGGTTATCTGCCCGAAGCTTCCCGTCACAACAATTTCATCATGCTTTTGCGGGAGATTCGATTCATTGACTGAAATCAGCATGACTTTGTAGAAATTACTCGCGTTTTCAAAGAAAATCGCTTTGATTTCTCCGACGATATAGCCTTGTTCTGTATCCATCCGGATGATCCCCTCCCTTTTTTGACTATTCAGATTTGTTATAAGATTCCTTAAGAACGATACCACAATTCGCGCCCAAATTAAAGAGAGGCCGGAGAAAAAACCGACCTCTCACTCATTATTTAGATGTACTGCAGGGTGCGTTCGGCTTGATATGCCTTATCGATCGTGCCCCCGCCCAGACACTCCATGCCGTCATAAAATACGACTGCTTGGCCTGGTGTGATGGCGCGGACCGGCTCCGCAAATTCCACACGGGCAGTCGTTTGGTCTTCGTTCAGGTAGACAGTGACTGCAGTGTCCTGTTGACGGTAACGGAATTTAGCCGTGCAGGTGAAGACGGATGGTTTTTTCACTTCGGATGTGAAATGGATATCAGTCGCATCCAGACTGTCGGCATATAGGTTCTCATGGTGATAGCCTTGGCCCACGTAAAGCGTGTTGGTCGCCAAGTCCTTGCCGATGACGAACCAAGGATCATCGGATTCCCCGCCGCCGCCGATTCCCAAACCTTTTCTTTGCCCGATCGTATAGTACATCAATCCGGCATGATCACCCATCACATCTCCGCTTAAAGTGACCATTTTGCCCGGGATCGCCGGCAGAAAGTTCGTCAAGAATTCTTTGAAGTTCTTCTCGCCGATGAAACAGATGCCTGTAGAATCTTTTTTCTTGGCAGTCGCCAAACCCGCTTCTTCAGCAATGCGGCGCACTTCCGGCTTTTTGATCCCGCCCAGCGGAAACATCGTTTTGGAAAGTTGCTTTTGGGAAAGCTGATTCAGGAAATAAGTTTGGTCCTTATTGTCGTCCACTCCTCTAAGCAAATGAGCGGTGCCGTCTTCGTCACGGACGACTTGCGCATAATGCCCGGTTGCGACATAATCCGCGCCCAGTTCCATCGCATAATCCAAGAAAGCTTTGAATTTGATTTCCTTATTGCACATGACATCCGGATTCGGCGTCCGGCCCTTCTTGTATTCGTCCAGGAAATATTGGAAGACCTTATCCCAGTATTCTTTTTCGAAATTGACGGAATAATAGGGAATCCCGATTTGCTGCGCAACAGCTTGCACATCCTTGTAATCTTCGGTTGCCGTACAGAATCCGAATTCATCCGTATCATCCCAATTCTTCATGAAAATGCCGATGACGTCGTAGCCTTGTTCCTTCAAAAGCAATGCTGTGACAGAAGAGTCAACGCCACCGCTCATTCCGACCACCACGCGTATTTTTGAATTGTCTTGCATGCCTATCACACCCTTACTTGATTTGTGTATTTTATCACTTCTTACAATATATAAGTTAAACCCGATACAAAAAAACAGTTTACACCATCCCGGCGTATATTTCAAGCTTTCTTGCCTGGCCGCATACAACCCGATGGTCACATCAGCCTGGCGATAAGCATCAGGATAACTTGATGGATCGGATAGTAGGCATAACCGGCCCATTTCGGCAGCGGTCTGATCTGAAAATCAAACGGCAGAAGCATGGGAATAATCGCCACCGCAGCGAGTGCCTGCAACGAGGGGAATTGCAAGGCATTCACCAACAAAAACAGAGCAATTCCCGCTGCGACATGTTTTTCCGACAGCACATAGATTGTCCACCCCATCAAAAAGCCATACAAGCCGTATTCCGTAAATTGGACCAAAAAGATTGCCGGCAAGATGAACCTGTAGTCTTTGATCGATAAGGCAAAAAGAGCCAACGTGAAAAGGATATTGAAGACATTCCCTGTTTGGGCGGTTATCGGCATACTGATGAGCCCCGTCAGCACCAAGCGCAGCAGATATTTGCGGAAATCACGCGTCTCCCTTACCCCTTTCACGGTTGTATACAAAAAACAAGGGAAGGCGATGCGTCCGACTACTCGAAGAAAAAGCAGTGAAGGGAACAGATAATAGCCGATATGATCGATCGTCATGGTGAGGATCGCAATCCATTTGATGAGTGCCGTTTTGTTGTTGTACCCCATCCGATCACTTCCTTTCTATTCATTTTCACCAAGCTGCAAAAAAACTTTCGCAATAAAGAAAACAAAGCAGAAAACCTTGGGAGGATTTCTGCTTCATTTTCAGGGACACTGTCGATCAGACTGTATAAGGTTTCGCATCCAGATTCAGGTGTGCCAAAGCTTGCTCGATGTCTTCGATGATGTCTTCAACGTTTTCAAGCCCTACCGAAAAGCGGATCAGGCCCGGCGTGATGCCTGCTGCCGCCAATTGTTCATCGGTCAGCTGTCTGTGGGTTGAACTTGCCGGATGGAGCACGCAAGTCCGGATGTCGGCCACATGGACTTCATTGGACGCCAGCTTCAGGCTGTCCATGAATTTGATGGCATTTTCTCTACTTCCTTCGATGGAGAGCGAAATGACGCCGCACGTTCCGAGCGGCAAATATTTATTCGCCAATTCGTGGTACTTGTCTCCTTCTAAGCCCGGATAATTCACAAATTCAACTTTTTCGGATTGTTTGAAATATTCAGCGACTTTCAAGGCATTGCTGCAATGTCTGTCCATCCTCACAGGCAGCGTTTCAAGCCCCAGATTCAGCAAAAAGGCAGCATTGGCGGTTGGGTATGCCCCCATGTCCCTCATCATCTGTACACGTGCTTTTGTGATATATGCAGCGTTCTCGAAGCTTTCCGTATAGACGATGCCATGGTAGGATTCATCCGGTTCGGTGAATTCTGGGAAATTGCCGTTTTTCCAGTCAAAATTGCCGCTGTCGACAATGACCCCGCCCATCTGTACAGCATGGCCATCCATATATTTCGAGGTGGAATGAACCACAATGTCCGCTCCAAACTCGAACGGTCTGCAAAGGTATGGCGTCGGGAACGTATTATCCACGATCAAAGGCACGTTGTTGTTGTGAGCGATCGCTGCCCATTTTTCGATGTCCAAAACGGATAAAGCAGGATTTGCGATGGTTTCACCGAATACAGCCTTCGTGTTCGGTTTGAACATTTTTTGGATTTCTTCTTCAGGCAATTCTTGATCGACAAAAGTGCATTCGATTCCAAATCGCTTCAAGGTTACGGCAAACAGATTGATGGTTCCGCCATAAATGGAGGCGGTGCTGATGAAATGATCGCCCTCCTTCAGGATGTTCATTAAGCTGATCATGGTGGCTGCCTGTCCGGATGTTGTGCATAAAGCCCCTACGCCACCCTCCATCGCCGCAATTTTCTCTTCCACGGCCGCAACAGTAGGATTGGAGATGCGCGAATACATGTGTCCGGCAGCCGTCAAATCGAATAATTTACCGATATGTTCTGTCGAGTCATATCTGTACGTAGTGCTTTGGTAGATCGGAAGCGCACTTGGCTCACCGTTCCCTGGGTGATACCCTTCGTGTAAACATTGTGTTTCAATTCTCATCATTGACCCTCCTCATTAAGATAATGCTCATAATCTCATGTATATTTAACATTTTACCACAATTCCAAAAGGCTTTGTTGAGGTATTGAGACGAAATCGAAAGATCCCGAGGAACAAAAAAAGACAGAGATTGTCTGTCTTCCCGACTTGCTATTCTTCGATGAACTGCACCGTACCGTTTTCAAAAGCCTTGATGCGCGCCAATGAATAGACATCCATGCCTTGCTCTTCCAGAATTTTTCTGCCTTTTTGGAAGGATTTCTCGATGACGATACCGACACCGGCGATCTCCGCTCCAGCCTGCTTACAGATTTCCATCAAACCGTTTGTGGCTTGTCCGTTCGCCAGAAAGTCGTCGATGATGAGGACGGTATCGTTCTCGTCAAGATATTGTTTGGAGATTGTGATTTCGTTGGTGACATCTTTCGTGAAAGAATAGACGGTGGCCGAATAAAGATTGTCTTTCATCGTCAGACTCTTTTGCTTTCTTGCAAAAACAACTTTCACTCCCAATGCCAAACCCGTGAATACCGCAGGCACGATGCCGGATGTCTCAACCGTCAGAATCTTGGTGATTTTTTTGTCGGCAAAATATCGTGCAAATTCATCCCCCAATTGTTGCATCAATACGGGGTCGATCTGATGGTTCAAGAAATTGTCCACCTTCAGCACGTTGTCCCCCAACACGATGCCGTCCTTCAATATGCGCTCTTCAAGCAATTTCATAAAAAATCCTCCCTAATCACATTTCGTTCTATCTATCAGCCGCTTGAGAGAGTCGGCTAGCATGACATATTTCCGTTAACAAATAACAGTAAAACAATACAGATAATCTTCGCTTTTGTCAACCATCCGTAAGCGTTATCGCCGATTGGGGCAAGCATCAACCCGGAAAGACGAACAAATCTGCATTTGCACAGTTTTTTATCCGCAGAAGAAAAAACGAGAAGGATCCGCATGTCGGATCCTTCTCGTTTTTGGTTGTACAGCTTAGTCTACGTATACTTCGGAATCTTTGTTCATCCATGCGTACAGCAAACCGATGATCAATCCGCCGCCGATGTAATTTCCGATCATCGCGAAGAACCAGTTCGTCAACACGCTGCCGACCGTCATCCCTGGCAAAGCGCCGCCGAATGCGAAATACGCAAGGCTGAAGGACGAGAAGTTGGCGATAACGTGTTCAAAGCCTAAAAATGCAAAAATGAAGATGATGAAAATGGTCGAGAAAAGCTTGCCGGCGTCATCCTTCATATGGGCGCTCACAAATACAGTCGTATTTACGATGACGTTCGCGAAAATACCTTCGGCTACCATCTGTATAGGTGTTTTGAGCAACTTGCCTTCAACTGCATGGAAAAGGAAGTGCTCAGCCGGCAAATCTTGGAAAATGTTCGTGAATGACATGACGAATGAAGCGATTGTGCCACCGATAAGGTTGAATAGAATACAAGCGAATAAAATTGCTAAAGCTCTTTTTGGTGCCAACACCTTGCGGTATATGGCTGCTGTCATATACATCATGTTGGATGTACCCAATTCTGTGTTCATGTAATTGATCATGACCAAAGACCATGCAAACATGAATGAATAGAAAAATTTCCCGCTACCGGGCAGCATATGTTCTGCTTTTTCAGCGACCATAACTGCGATTGATGTACCCAACGTCAAAAACATACCAGCAAGCATACATCTGATGAAATATTTTACTTGTGAAGTCTCAAATAAATGCGACTTCTTTAGGGCGCTTTTATCAACTGTAGTCATGGCTGCGCCTTGATATTTTTGTTCCACTTTCTTCATCTCCCGAATTGTTTGTGCGATTCTGAATAAGTATATCATATTTCATAAGAATTGGAATGAAAAAAATAGCGGTTTATATAATTATATTAATGTACTTATAGTGTGCATCGTGTTTTTTTGGTGCACATGCATCCAAGTGGGTTATGTTTTATATTTTATTTTCAAACAAAAAGACCGTTCGCAAGAATTACTCTTACAGAATCGGTCCCTAGTTTTCAGATATCACAAATAAGTTTGGATCACTCCGCCGCTTCAGTCAGGACTCCATTTTCGACCAAACTGTCCAAAATATATTCCAACTGTTCTTTCGCAGCCGACATGGTTTCCTTGCCGTAGACATTCACTGTCTGCAATCCGTTGCTCGTCGTTGTGGAAACTTTCAATGTTTTCAGATCGGCAGCGACGACAATTTTCACTTTGATCCCTTGTTTATTCAGCACACTGTTGTCCAAATCGCGTACCATTTGGAAATTGCCGTTTTTGGTTTCTTCAAAACCATTGTCGCGCAAAGTGTAGCGCTTCACCTGTTCATTCAATCGAAAGGTTTTTCCGGATCCCTTTAAAGATACATTTTTTTCGAATGCCATATGCAGTCCTCCAAGATAACGTTTTCTCTATCATAACACATTTATTTCTTTCGTTCAGCCGTTCTTGTATTGCTTATTGTGGATGCTTTGCAGCAATGCGATCAGTGTGTCCGCCTCATCGGTAGTGTTATCCGGTCCGAAAGAAATGCGCAGGGATTCCGTTGCTCGTGGATTCCCCTTTCCGTACATCGCTGCCAATACGTGACTCGGTTCAAGACTGCCGGCTGTACAGGCGGATCCTGCAGCCAGCATGATCCCTTTGAGATCGCACTGGATCAGCATTTTATCGGAACGCATGCCGGGCAGCCAGATGTTCAAGATGTGCGGTACCCCTTCAGGATAGACACCGTTGCATTCAAATGGGAGGCCGCTCTTTTCAAGTTCACTCAGGAAATAATCGCCCAATTCACGCTTTTTGCGGTTGCTCTCTTTGCGTTCTGCTTCCATCAGAGTGACTGCCTCGGCAAACCCTCTGATGTAGGGCGTATTTTCCGTTCCGCCGCGGTGGTCGTTCTCCTGGCTGCCGCCATGGATGAAATTAGGCAGATGCAGGCTATTTTTGCGGTATAAAAATCCGATGCCTTTGGGACCATTGATCTTATGTGCGGAAACGGACAAGAGGTCGATATGCTGTTGCCCGACATCAATCTGCTCGCTGCCGTATGCTTGAACGGCATCTGTATGGAAAAGGATATGCTTCTCCGCCAAAAACGCACCGATTTCGGCAATCGGATTGATGCTGCCCACCTCGTTGTTCACATACATCAATGAGACAAGGATCGTATCCTCGCGAACCGCATCCTCCACGGATTGCAGGGTTACTCTCCCGGCAGCGTCCACCCTCAGATAGGTCACCTCGAAGCCTAACGTTTCCAGATAATTCATCGGATGCAGGACTGCATGGTGCTCCGCTGCTGAAGTGATGAGGTGTTTGCCCTTTCCCTTCAGAGCCAATGCAGTCGGTATGATGGCTGTATTATTGGATTCGGAGCCGCAGCTCGTGATGATGATATCAGCCGGATCTGCTTGGATGGATGCCGCAAAAATTCTGCGCGACTGGTCGATATGCTGTCTTGTTCGCCTTCCGAGATCATAGGTGCTGGAAGGATTCCCGTAATCTTCGCTAAGTGATTCCTGAATGACAGCCACAACTTCAGGTCGCACCGGGGTCGTAGCGGCGTGGTCGAAATAAATCAATTTGTTACCTTCTTTCTTTCACTTGTCTTTCTAATGTTCAAAATAACTGTTCAGCCAACGGTACAGGCGTATTTCGATGCTAGTATCTGTTTCCGGAGAGGAATCCCGGGCAGCTGCTGGTCCCTGTCCCAGCAATTTCTTCGCTTCTTCAACATCAACACGACAGAAAAACGCATAGGCCGCCCTAATTCTGTTGTTTGCATACCAGTACCTTTTCAACAAAGGATGGGCTAGTATTTGGCTGTGTTTTTCCTCTGCAGTGATGATCCGTCCGAACAACGCATCGCAAAACAACGATTCCATCACATAAATCGGCCAATAGACCGACTCTTTGACTGGGCGATTGGCCGAAAAAGTCTGCAGCAAGTTATCGGCTTCTTCAAAATCCAGTTCCCCCAAAGCGCGAACATACGCGACCATGTAGAAGTAGTCAACCAGGAAGGTTTTTTGATACTGAGCATCTTTTACGTTTTCGAAATAGGCGTCCGGCAAATCCGCAAAAGGGACTTTTTCTTCGATAAGCTGAGCCATTTCCAATTGCTGAAACAAGAGCTTGCGCGCGTGCAAAGATCGGCTTGTTTCCCTCAGCAAGGCTCCATCATTCTGCGCTTTCGGCAGCAGGTTCGCTAAAGCCATCAAGACTGGCACAAGACTGAACAAAACGAACAGGGAGCCTAGCTTCAGCTCCATCGAAAAAGCCGTCCCGTACAGGGTTACCCCTGTCAAAGCGTTAGCAAAAACCCCTCCCAGAAGGTAGCCACGATAAGGCAATTCCGCATAGTTCCCTTTCGGCGGCGCCATCAAGCATTGGCCCGCCAGCACAGGGGAGGCAGCCTGCATATGATGCAGGCTATGATCCGCTTGGCTATATTTGTAACGTCTGACTTGAAAACTGACCAGCCGATAACCGCTCAATTTTCCGAAGAGGAAATGTCCCCCTTCATGAAGAAAAATGTGTACATAGATGGATAAAAACAGGCCAACCGACAGAACAGGAATGAGCAGGGGATCAAAAGACAACAGATTCCCCCAATCGCTGAATCCCTTCGCGATCAGATATCCGTACAGCATGATGATGGTTATTGAAATGTAGATGGCAATTCTCAGAAATGACTTTTTCATAAAATTCCCCCTACTCTTCCTCCAGATGCATTTCCGGGAACAATAAGCGCAGTATTTCCATCGTCAAACGTCGACTTTTCCCTTGGTATGGATAAATGTGGATCAGCATGGCAGGGTTGAAGTTTGCCTCTATCACCCCATAATTCGGCTCCATTTGCGAGGCCGGGACCAAATGATCCGGGATGATGATATCTACTCCGCAGACTGCAACACCCAGTGCGGCTGCCATTTGCACAGCCAGCTTTTTGTAGCTGTCGTGCATCTGATCCGTAACATCAATCGAATCGCCACCGGTGCTGATATTGGAATTATCCCTTAATCGTACAGTCTCCCCTGTCGGTGGGATACTGTCGAAAGTATACCCTTGGCCTTGGATCGTCAACTTCTCGAGTTCCCCGGTTCCGATCAATGCCAACGGCGTACGATGATTTTTGCCGCGCAAGCTGTCTTTATTCTTTTCCTCGACCAATTGACGGATAGTCCGGCTGCCATCGCCTACAACATTGGCGGGTACACGCAGCAATACGGCCTTCGTCTCATTGCCGATGACAAAGAAACGGTACTCGGTGCCGGACAAGTAATCTTCCACAAGCACATCTTCATCTTCTTCAAATGCCATATGGATGGCTTTCTCATAATTCTCAAAGGAAGCACCTTCCTTAAAAATGGAAATCCCTAGACCATAGTTCGTGGACTTTGGCTTGACGACGATGCCTTTCCCGGCAAAGATAGGATAGTCGCGCAAGGCTGCTTCGACAGAGTGGTACTCCCCACTTTCAGGAACCGCGAATCCGTTCTCCGCCAGTATTTTTTTGGTGACGACCTTGTTTTCCATGATGAGCGGGCCGATGTAGCTGTCCTTTGCCGTCATATTGCCGTTCTTCACGTATTCGCGATGGTCCTTGTAGGTCAGCGAGATGAATTGGTCATAACGGTCGAGCATGTTGATTTTTAAACCTTTTTGGATGGCATCGAACATCAGGATCTGCGTGGAGAGTTCCATGTCCTCAAAGCCTCTCAACGCATACGGACGTTTCCAGGCAGCATCTTTGTACTTTTTGGCCAAAGATGCTGCCCAAGCCGTTTTGTCCTCTCCCGCTTCCAATGCGTTGACCATCTGGCCCGCCACTGTTTTCTCCGGATTGTGGAATGCTTCGATTTTTTCTTTGACGATTGCGCTGATTTTCTCTTCTGCGCCGATCGCTTCCAGCATATCCAGCATACCTTCGAGGACGGACAGCCCTTCCGCTTGGAATGCGGATGGCTGCAGAGGATTCTCCAAAGCAGTGCTGTAATTCATTTCTTTCCCGATTTTCATCTCTTCGTCGTTGGCATCTTGCTCGATCCACAATAAATAGAGCAGGAAATAATGGATGAAGTACATATCCTCTTTATGCATGCCGAACTCAGCAAATGGGTTCAGATCGAACAACCTGAATTCAAGATAGGCGATTCCGTTCGTGAGCAAATCACGCGCTTTGTTGGCCCCCCTGAAACGGACAGTGGAATAAAATTCTTTTTCGGCAATGAGCTTGCCGTTTGTCACCATTTCTTCGATATCCTGCACGTAGGCATCAATCGATTCAAAAGAAACATGCACGTCCGCTTTATTGACGTATCCGTACTTGCTGCTGCGGATGCTCCTTGTGTACCTGTCCAGAGGCAAATCGTGCTGCGTTTCTTTTTCGAAATAAGATTTGTCGGCTGAAACGGATCCCCCCATAAGATAGGTCATGATCCATTGGTGACGGATGAAGTTATGCGCCATCTTCAAGTAGACATCCGATTGGAACGACTTAAGCGTCCCGGCAGAACCGGAAAGCTGATGAAGCTCTTTGATGAGGGCAGGATTCAATTCGAAGTTGAAGTGGATGCCGCTGACCATCTGCTTCTTGTTCCCGTAAACAGAAACCAAGTACTCCCGGTACGCCACATCATCCGAACTGTCCAACTTGGCTACTTTGATTTCTTCGCTCTCCGGCATGGTCGGCGGGATGCTGCAAGGCAACAGATATTCATCTTCCGGCAAGGAGCGCAGCACGACATCATGGATAGCCATCAGCCATTCATGTGTTTCCTCGATCGACTGCATCGGCGGCGTGATCAATTCCGGTTGGCTTTCCGCAAAGTCAGTCTGTATGTAAGGATGGAAACTGCGATTACCGAATATTGTCGGGTGGTTTGTCTTGGCGATCGTACCCTCGCTTGTTATTCGTTGGCTTTCTTTTTCGATTCCAAAAGAGGCTTTCGAAAATAATGCCGATAATTTATGTGTTAAAATAATCTCTTTGAAATCTGTCATTATATGCGCTCGCTTTCTGCTTCCAATTTTCAATGTATTCATTATAGCTTTTCTGCTTGTAAATAGTAAAGATGTTGCCTGCCATTCTTTTCAATCAATTTTCACGAATCCGTAAAAAATAACCGGGCGAATGTTTGTTCTTTTTTATGAGATGGCATATAATGGGTAGAGAAAAAGGAGCGGAGAATAATGAAACAACCTTTAGCATACCGTATGCGCCCCGTCCACATCGATGAAGTCATCGGCCAAACTCATCTGGTCGGCGAAAATAAAATCATCCGCCGCATGGTCGATGCCAAGATGCTTTCTTCCATGATACTGTACGGTCCACCGGGAATCGGCAAAACCAGCATAGCGAGCGCCATCGCCGGATCGACCCATTCGGCTTTTCGGCAGTTGAACGCCGCCACCGATACAAAAAAAGACCTTCAGATTGTCGTGGAGGAAGCCAAATTTTCTGGCCAGGTCATCCTCTTGTTGGATGAGGTACATCGGTTGGACAAACCCAAGCAGGATTTTCTCTTGCCGCACCTTGAAAGCGGCCAGGTCATCCTGATCGGCGCCACCACCGAAAATCCATACATCAGCATCAGTCCCGCCATCAGGAGCCGGACCCAAATTTTCGAATTGAAGTCCCTGACCACACAGGACGTCATATTGGCGTTGAAACGGGCTATCGCTGACGAAAAACGCGGTTTGGGAAAAGAAAAGATCGTGATCGACGAAGATGCCTTGCTTCATTTCGCCAGGAGCACGATGGGTGACGTGCGCGGTTCGCTTAACGCCTTGGAATTGGCTGCCCTATCCACCAAACCGGATGCGGACGGAACCGTCCACATCACCTTGGATATCGCCGAGGAGTGTGTCCAAAAGAAAGCGTTGGTCCATGATAAGAACGGCGATGCCCATTACGATGTCATATCGGCCTTCCAAAAATCGATACGCGGCAGCGACGTCGATGCGGCCATGCATTATCTGGCCAGGTTGCTGGAAGCCGGCGAATTGCTGATCGCCTGCAGAAGGTTGATGGTCTGTGCCTACGAAGACATCGGCTTAGGCAATCCGCAAGCAGTGGCCCGCACCGTTTTGGCCGTTCAGGCGGCGGAAAAGTTGGGCTTGCCGGAAGCCCGCATCCCCTTGGCCAACGCAGTCGTCGATCTGGCCCTTTCGCCGAAATCCAATTCGGCTTACCTTGCCTTGGACAGCGCTCTGGCGGACGTGCGCGCCGGAAAGTCCGGCGACATACCGGATAGCCTGCGCGATGCCCATTACAGCGGCGCAAATAAACTGGGCCGCGGCATCGGTTATCAATACCCGCACGATTTCCCGGATCACTGGATCAAACAACAATATTTGCCGGATTCGCTGAAGAATCGCCGCTACTACGAGCCGGCTGCAACGGGCAAATACGAGCAGGCCCTGGCCAACCAATTGCAAAACCGTTTCAATAAAGATTCCTGAAGAATGATTGGTAGCGTTTAACCTGTTGCTGCTGTGATGTTTCCGAACCGAAACGTTTGTCTTTTGCTTGCCAACGTTTGATTAATATGCTACTATACGTATATAGATTTCTGAGGTGTTCGACATATTCTCAATGTGTTGACCGAACAATTTATTACTACCTTGGGATCCTGTTTATTCCGGTGGATAACACGCCTTATCATTTGGTAGTTAGAGACTGGATATTGGAGCCCACCTGCTTATATGCGGGTTCAAAACTAGTAGAATATACTCACCGGCACCATCGGATTTCTAATAAAGTTTTATACTTTTGGAGCTGCTCTTTGAGCAGCTTTTTTTGCAGACTGGAGTATGCGGGAAAACACTTCTTGAGCCATTATCCCGCTATTTCCTTGAGGAGGACGCACTTTGGTAGAATTGTTGATTGCCCTTTTTTCATTATTGCTGGTTTCGACCGGACTTTTCATGACTTTGAAAGGCCCCACTGTCTTTGTGTTGGCTCCGGACCGGATCACCGAACAACAACGCCAACAGATTTGGCTTTTTTTCCGCAATGGCGGAGCCCTGTACATGTTGATCGGGTTTCTCTGCTTGCTGACGATTTTCTTCAGGAGCACCCTGCTTTATGCATTTGCCGTACTGGTTGCCTCAGGGTATACAGCACTCTTCAGCATCCGCCTGGCCGGCATGATGAAAAATCAGAGCCGCTGACCATTAAATTCCCGGAAACAATCGCATACGCTTTCATTTTTATGGAAAGTGAAGTAAAATAAACTTGTAAGCGATACTAGTTTAGAGGAGTGGTTAATATGTTTCAAGAGTATAAGAAGATTTTGATACCGGTTGACGGATCCAGAGAATCAGAATTATCCTTCCGTAAAGCAGTGGAAGTGGCCAAACGGAATAAAGCAGCCATCATCATCACTCATATTATCGATACAAGAGCGATACAGACGCCTACAGGTTTTGAAGGCAGCTTTACGGATGAAATCGTCCGCCAATCCAAAACATTGATGGAAGAATACAAAACCTATGCCACTAACGAAGGCATAACCGATGTTCAAACCGTCATCGAATATGGTTCACCAAAAGCCATCATCGCGAAAGATTTGCCTGCCGAATATGGCGTGGATCTGATCATGATCGGTGCGACCGGCCTTAATGCCGTCGAAAGACTTTTCATCGGCTCCGTATCCGAGTACGTCATCCGCAACGCACCCTGCGATGTATTGGTCGTCCGGACCGACCTCGAGAATAAACCAAAACCTAAAAAATAAGTTAGAAAAGCGGAACGGGTTCGTTCAGCTCTGAAAGAAATTTAGGAAATCGTGCCGACTGAGCATCGTAGAGCGCAATAGGTACGATTTATCTAATTTCCGAAGGGCTAACCCGTGAAGCTAGCCATC
>NZ_JBAWAZ010000307.1:0-6364 GCF_049589555.1 Trichococcus sp. | reverse complement strand
GAACCTTTGGGCTTTTCAACCGACGATAAGCAACTGAAACGTGCCGGGCTCGATTATTGGCATGACGTGAACATCATCCATCATGCGGATCTGGCGGCATTCCTCGACTATCTGGGCGACCGCCAGCTGTATCTGATCACAAAGTTCGCCGACCGCATCTACAGCGAGGCCGACTTCACGAAGGATGAGGACGTATTCTTCATCTTCGGCAAAGAGACGACCGGATTGCCTGAAACTTTCATGCAGGAAAACGCTGAAAAATGCCTGCGCATTCCGATGAATGATGAGCATGTGCGTTCCCTGAACCTTTCGAACACAGCCTGCATGATCGTCTATGAGGCATTGCGTCAGCAAGGTTTCCCCAATCTGGAATTGACCCACACCTATGAGAACGACAAGTTGAAGGGTTGAACGAACCCGTTCCGCTTTTAAACCGTTCGGCCGAAGCAAAAAAGCTTCGGCCGTTCTTTTTTTATTTCCGTCGAATAGGTATAATGGATGTAACGGAAAATCGAAAAGGGGATGGAATGATGGAAAAAGCTGCATTATTGGCCTTACAGAATGGATCGGATGTTCGCGGGATTGCGATTCCGACGGAAAAACATGAAGCGACGCTTACGGCGGACAAAGTGACGCGCATCGGATATGGTTTCGTGGACTGGCTCCAAAAAGGGAAAAACATCAGCTTGAGCGGCGAAAAGAAAGTCAAAATTGCGATCGGACAGGACAGCCGCTTATCCGGTGGTGACATCAAAAAAGCACTTATGGCAGGGATGGCGCCGTATGCCATCGAAATCATCGATGTAGGCCTTTGCACTACGCCGGCAATGTTCATGTCGACGCAGTACGAAGATTACGCGACGGATGCAGCAATCATGATCACCGCCAGCCATCTTCCTTTTGAATACAACGGACTGAAATTCTTCACCAAGACCGGTGGAGCAGAGCACGAGGATATCGAAGAAATTCTGGAATACGCATTCGAAATGCCGGAACCGTTCGTTGAAAAAGAACAAGCGGCAGTTGTGACCGAGATGGATCTGCTTTCGACTTACGCAGCCGATCTCCAGGACAAAATCCGCAAAGGGATTGCTTCAGCTGAAAACCCTGAGCAGCCTTTGACCGGACGCCACATTATCGTGGATGCCGGCAACGGAGCGGGCGGATTCTTCGTGGAACGGGTGCTGCAGCCTTTGGGAGCCGACACTTCAGGCAGCCAATTCCTGGATCCGGACGGCACGTTCCCGAATCACGTCCCGAACCCAGACAATAAAGCAGCGATGAAGAGCATCCAGGATGCGGTGATCGCAAACAAGGCCGATCTTGGGATCATTTTCGACACCGACGTGGATCGTTCAGCAATCGTTGACAGCGATGGAAAAGCGTTCAACCGCAACAATCTGATTGCATTGATTTCAGCGGTGCTGTTGACTGAAGAGCCAGGCGCCACCATCGTCACGAATTCGGCGACATCCGCCCACTTGGAGACGTTCATCACGGAACTTGGCGGGGTCCAGGACCGTTATCTGACCGGCTACCGGAATGTCATCAACCGCGGCATCGAATTGAATGAAGCGGGCACCAATGCGGTCTTGGCTATCGAAACGAGCGGGCATGCGGCACTCAAGGAAAATTATTTCCTGGATGACGGCGCCTACCTGATCGCAAAACTGCTGATTGCCGATGCGCAGCTGTCAACGGAAGGCAAGCATTTGGGCGATCTGATCGCAACGCTAGGACAGCCGGCAGAAACGATGGAGTACCGCTTTACGATCATCGAAGAACCGATTTTTGAAGTGGGCAATGCCATCATCAAGGATTTTGCCGCTTTCATCGCTGCCACGGAGGATATGGCATTGGTTGCGGACCATCTTGAAGGCGTGCGCGTGAATCTGGGCGGACAGTACGGAGAAGGCTGGTTCATCCTGCGTTTGAGCCTGCATGAGCCGTTGTTGGTATGGACGATCGAAAGCGATGCAGTCGGCAAACTGCCGTTGATCGCTAAGACGGTGCTGCCTTTCTTCAAAGGGCGTCCGGAATTGGATACGGGGCACCTTCATTAATATAATTTGACGGACAAAAAAAGACTTTGCGGTAGGCTCAAGTGCCTGCCGCAAAGTCTTTTCTGTTTGCTTACTCGGTTGCTTCGGGTTCTTCTGTTTCTGTCGAATCTGCAGAGTCGACATGGTTTTTCAGTTTCCTTGTCGTAAAGATGTCGATGACGAGGATCGAATTTTTCTCTTTTTGGATGGCTTTGAAGCGGTAACCGTGGTATTCGACTTCTTCGCCTTCCTTGACGTCATATTTTTGGTCAAGCAGCCAGCCGCCCATCGTATCCACGTTTTCGTTGTCGATGTCCAAGCCGAACAGGTCGTTGACATCATCGATCAACATGCGGGCACTGATGCGGTAATGGTTCTCGCCAAGCATGATGAATTCAGGTTGATCTTTCGTCTCGAAATCATCGCTGATGTCGCCGACGATTTCCTCCACGATGTCCTCCATCGATACGAGGCCGCTTGTGCCGCCGTATTCGTCAATCAGAATGGCGACTTGGTTATGTTCCTTCTGCATCTTGACCAAGAGTTCCTTAATCGGAATCGTCTCGATGACCGTGATGACCGGACGAACGAAGTCAGTGACGGTGAATTTGCTTTCGTCCTTATTTTGGACAGCTTCGACAAAGGCGGCGAAGACTTCTTTGGTGTTGATGACGCCTACAATCGAATCTTTATCCTCGCGCATGACCGGATAGCGAGTATATTTTTCTTGCTGCACGACATTTGCGATATCGCTAAGCGACATGTTGAAGTCCACCGCTACTATTTCCGTACGGGGAACCATGATTTCGCGCGCCATCCGCTCATCGAAATTGAAGACATTTTCCACGAATTGGTACTCTTCGCGATTGATTTCGCCGCTCTTCAAGCTTTGGCTCATGATCAGGCGGAGTTCTTCCTCGGATACATTGTCGTCCGATTCGCCGATTGTTTTCATCCCTATCGCTTTTGAAATGCCGTTGGCGGTTTTGTTCAGCACAAAAATCAGTGGATACATCACGCGGTACCAAATGTTCAACGGTTTCGCGATCCGCAATCCCATTTTTTCCGTGCGGCTCAAGGCCACGTTTTTGGGAACGAGTTCACCGATGATGACTTGGATGGAAGTCAAAACAGCGAAGGAAACAACGAAGGACATGATGGTGGCTATCGCTTTGGGAATCGGCAGGTTGCCGAAAAGCGTATCGAACAGGCGTTTAAAGGTGGGATCCCCTAACCAACCAAGGGCAAGGGAAGTTATCGTAACCCCCAGTTGCGTCGCTGAAAGATAGCTGTCCAGTTTCACGGTCATATTTTTCAATAATTTTGCTTGCGGATTTCCTTCTTCAACCAGGAAATCCAGCCGGGAAGGACGTATCCTAACGAGCACATATTCGGACATGACGAAAAATGAAGCGATGAAGAGGATGAGGAAAAATAATAGTAAGCCGGTTGTGATTGACATAATTGATTGCCTGCTTCCGTTGAGGACAGCAGACTTCACCTCCTGTGAAATAATGATCCTGAATAGGAAATTTCTTCACGAGATCTCTGGTTTCACGCTGAAACAAATGAAAGCGACCAAAAGAATCCCTGAAAATACGCGTTTTCGAAAATTCTTTTGGTCTACAGATGATTGCCATCTGATGCGTTCTGTCCCACTGGTGCCACCTACCTTAATAATTATTTAAGCAAAATTCGGTTATTTCAAAACGATACTTATGCTAAAATTATAAATCAAAATAGAGAAATTGCAATACGGGGGCACTTCTGCGACTTAAGTCGGTTTCTTATTTGAGCGATTCCTGTTACTATGATACGGAATCCTGTTATCGCGATGTGCTTTCATGTGACAAACTTATGTTGTTTCTCCACTGCCACACGCACCGCAAAGGCATTCAGCAAGCCGGGGGGATGTAGAAAATGAAGAAGGATGAAAAAATGCAAAATAAACCATTTAAGGAAATTCTGAAAGCAGCTTGGACCCGTTTCAACGAGAAACGCAAAAACCTCTGGCGGAAATATCGGATCAACAAATTTATCGTGTTGTTCCTGTTGATCGGGACATTAATCAGCAGCACCTATCTTGTTTTCTTGGCAAAGACCGCCAACGTCGAAAATTTGAAGGCCGGTCTGGAACAGACAACGGTCATCTACGACCGCTACGGCAATGAAGCCGGGGAACTCTATTCGCAGAAAGGAACGTTCGTGACAATCGACCAGATTTCTCCGAACATCCAGACTGCGGTCGTTTCGACGGAGGACAAACGTTTTTACACGCATACGGGGGTTGACCCGATCGGAATCGGCCGTGCCGCTGTCGGCTTCGTAGTGAATGGCGGGAATATCGTCGGTGGGGGTTCGACGCTTACCCAACAATTGGCCAAAAATGCCTACCTGACATTGGATCAGACGTTGATCCGCAAAGCCAAAGAGCTGTTTTTGGCGTTCGAAATCGAAAGCAAATACACGAAAGACGAAATCCTGGAGATGTACCTGAACAACGCCTACTTCGGGTCGGGGGTGTGGGGCGTCGAGGATGCTTCGCAGAAATACTTCGGAAAATCGGCGAGTGAAGTCAGCTTGTCGGAAGCGGCTGTACTGGCCGGAATCCTGAAGTCACCGAGCTATTACAACCCGATCGATAATTATGAAGCGAGCACTGACAGAAGAAATACAGTCCTGCAACTATTGGCGGACAATGCGTTTGTTGATCAAGCCACCGCTGATGCGGCGATCGCTGAAGATATCAATGTGGTGGATAACTATTATGCAGACAGCGGATATAACTATCCCTACTATTTCGATGCGGTCATAAACGAGGCCATCAATACCTACGGCTTGGATGAAGAGGATCTGCTGAACAGGGGCTACAAAATCTACACCGGCTTGGATCAGGATTATCAGAACCAGATGGATGATGCCTATGCGAATGCCTATCTGCCAGCTGCGGAAGACGGGACTTTGCTGCAGAGTGCTTCTGTTGCCTTGGAACCGGCAACCGGGGATGTGCTCGCGGTCGTCGGTGCTACGAATTATGAAGGTTTCCGGACCTATAACCGTGCAACCCAGAT
Organism: Trichococcus sp.; assembly: GCF_049589555.1. GTDB lineage: Bacteria > Bacillota > Bacilli > Lactobacillales > Aerococcaceae > Trichococcus. Next base: position 1,251 of record NZ_JBAWAZ010000307.1, on the reverse strand, counting down.
GACTATGGCGCCGGGTTCAACCATCAAGCCGTTGTCCGTCTATACGCCGGCTCTTGAGGCCGGATTCGAAGTCGATGCGGAAGTGATGGATGATGATTCTTTGACTTACGGCGATGACGATTATTCCGTTTGGAACTATGACCAAAACAGTCTGTATGACACTTTGCCGATGTACCAAGCGCTTGCCGAGAGCAAAAACACGTCAGCAGTGTGGCTGTTGGACAAGCTGGGCATCCAGAAAGGGATCGCCAAGTTGGAGGACTTCGGAATCTCCATCGGCGAAGCGGATGAAAACCTGGGGGCAATCGCGCTCGGAGGGATGAGCACCGGCGTGTCGCCAGTTCAGTTGGCCAGTGCCTATACGACTTTCGTGAATGAAGGGGTGCGCACGGAAGCTCGCTTCATCACGAAGATTGTCGATGCGACCGGAGCGGTGATCGTGGACAATACGAATGCGGAAACGAACCGCGTCACGACAGCCGCAGTCGCCGAGGAAATGACGAGCATGCTTATGGGCGTGTACGCTGATGGCGGAACCGGCGCATCGGCGCAACCATCGAACGGCATGGTGATCGCGGGCAAGACCGGAACGACGGAACTTGATAGGGAAACAGGCTACATCAAGTCGCAATGGATGGTGGGGTACACACCCGATCTTGTCGTCGCTACTTGGTTGGGGTATGACGAAACCAATGAAGCCCACAATCTGAACAACGCCGGCAAGACGATGGCGAATTTGTACAGTGCCGAGATGGGTGCGTTGTTGTCGATCAGCCCGCAAACTGAATTTGCGGTCGCTGCTGCTGAAGAAACCTATGACAGTGGCATCATCGATGGAATCAAGAGCGGCCTGAATGAGTTCATGAACGGCATGGGTTCGTTCGGAAAGAGCATCGGCGAGGGTTCGCAAAAATTGTTCGATTGGGCCAACGATGCTTTCGGGCAATAAAAATTGATTTGAGGAAAGACAAGCTGCGATGGCTTGTCTTTTTTTTAGTGCTCATCCCCTCCCTCGAATCATCACGCTCTGCGTAAACGCGTTCTGATTCGCAGATACCACTAACGTTTCACATCCAGCTGTCGTCCACAAAAGAGGTGAACGGAAGCTGGATGCTCCAACGTACGGGTATCTAAGCGCGAATCATCACGCTCTGCGTAAACGCGTTCTGAATCCCAGAAATCTGTGCCTACGCTGACTACCACACACGGACAAAGAGCGTCCGCTTTGTGTTAGTCCTCTTAGTGCTCGAT